>NZ_JBEPAM010000043.1:0-76191 GCF_040298605.1 Kitasatospora sp. NPDC001527
GGGCGGGGGGGGGCGGCCCGGCCCCCCTGTCTGCCGCTTCTCGTACTCAACCCCACGGAGCCACGCTGGCTGACGAAGTTTGCTTTCTACTGCCCTACTCCGACCGCCTCAGACGGGACGGGCGGACCGGGGAACTCCCCGAAGAGAACCGGCGGGATGAACCTTCGGACTCTCGTAATTCACCTGCCGCATGGTGGGGGCCATACCACCCCGTGATCCGGCGATGGGAAAACCTGTTCGGCCACCCTGCCCCCGCGCCCACCGAAAAGGGCCCGCGAGGCGGCATCCGGGTAACGGCCGCTTTCGCCGAATGGCTCATGGGATTTGTGCCGGGCTGGGTCACCGGAGTTCCCGGGCTCACCCGTGGACAGCAACTCAAGGCCGTGGGCAATGCGGTGCAGCCGCAACAGGCGTACGAGGCATTCACGTATCTACTTGATTACCAGGGGGACGACCACGATGGGTAAGCGCGGAATTATTGTCGACTACGCCGGCGAGGAACTGCACCGGGGCGACCTGGTGGTGTACGGAGCCCGCCAGGGAAACCGCGTCCGGCTCGCTGACGCGATTGTGGAACGAGTCACCACAAGGCTGGTTGACGGCCGGCTGCGCCCCATGCTGCTGGTCAAGCCGACTGGTACGGAGTCGGGATTTACGCGCCGCCGGAGCCTGCGCCGTGAGTGGATCTCCAGCGAACACGTGCGGCTGGTTCTGCCAGACGTGGCGGACCTCTACGGCGACGACGAGGAAGCCCCGGCCGCCCTTGACTGCGACTAAGAACAGAATCATTGGGGGGAATCATGATCGTGATCACGGACGCGCCTTTCGCCTATTTCATGATCGCTGCTATGGCAGGCGTCGTTTTCTGTGCCGTCTTCCTCGGCGTGGTGGCGATCATCTGGGGGCGGGGCGCCGACGATGAGTAATCCGAACAAGGCTAAGGGCACGGCTTGGGAATCCTCGGTGCGGGACTTCCTTAACCGGAGCCTCGGCCTGGTCGACGCCGCGGGGAAGTTCCTGCACCCGGGGAGCGGCGACAATATCCGCCGGGCAGCGCAGGAAGGCGCGAAGGACGTAGGCGATATCCACGCCTATCCCTTCGTGATCGAGTGCAAGGATGTGAAGAACCCGGCCGTACCGACGTGGCTCCGGCAGGCAGTCGCCGAGGCCGAGCACGCCGGATTCCCGCTCGCCGCCGTGGTGGCCAAGCGTCGGGGCTTCAGCCCCGGAGTTGCCCGCGTTCACTTCACGGTGTCGACGTGGCGCGCAATCCGGGATCTGCTCGGAACGCCGGTGGACGACGCCGCCGCGCTCTATGGCGCTATCTACTCGGCCCGCGGGCTCGACACCGCCCGGTGGTACGTCACGGTGTCGCTCGCCGACTTCGCCGATCTACTCGCCGACGTAAGGGGGGCGCATGCTGTTCGCTGACGTGCTCGCCCGGTTCGCCGAGGTGAGCGAGCACCAGGACGGCGGGTACATCGCCGCGTGCCCCGCGCACCGGGACAGCCGTCCGTCCCTGCGGATCTGGCGCGGGGACAACGGCACGGTACGCCTGACCTGCCGAGCCGGCTGCCGTACGGACGACGTGATCACGGCGACGCGGCTCGCCTGGTCCGACCTGTTCGACGTGACCGGTCCCGGCTCGACCGTCACCAGCGCCCGCCCCGAGCTGGTCGAGGTGCGGCACGTCGCCGGACTCGCCGCGTACGTCGATCGAGCCTCGGCCGCCCTGGTCGACCAGGCCGAAGACAACCGCGTCGGTCGGATCGCCCGCGGGTACCTCTCCGCCCGCTTCGGTGTCGACCTTGAGACGGCCGCGGATCTACAGCTCGGCGCCGACGACGGCCACCAGGGCGAGGGCTTCGCCTATCTCTCCCGCGGGTACCGGGCGTTTCCGCGGCTGGTCGTCCCCCTGGTGGGCTTCGACGGGGTCGCCCGCGGACTACAGGGGCGGGACCTGTCCGGCGACGACCCCGCCCGATGGGTGTCCTTGGCCAACCCGAAGGGCTTCCGGTGGAGCCCGTACGGGGTGTTCCGCGGACAGGGCGGGTACGGCACGTGGCTGGTGTGCGAGGGCCCGTCCGACGCACTCACCGCGTGCGCCGTCGGGTACGACTCCGTGGCGATCCGGGGCGCGAGCCTGTCGCACAGCCCCGAGCTGGTCGCCGAGCTTGCCGAGGGCCTGCGGGGCTCGCTGGTGATCCTCGCCGGCGACCGGGACGAAGCCGGGGCAGGCTTCACCCGCCGTCTCGCCGATGGCCTCGCCGAGCACGGGGTCACGGTCCTGGTGCTCGAAATTCCCTCGGGCGTCGGCGACTTGACCGAGTGGCGCGAGTCCGATCCGGCCGGGTTCGCTGCGGAGCTTCACCGCGCGGTCGCTGTTGCCCGTCCGCTCGCGGCGGTTGCGCCTGCCGAAGCCCCTTACCCCTCGCGGGAGTTGGTTCCGGCTGCCACCGGCGACCAGGACGGCGCCGCCGACGCCGCGGGCATCCTTGCCGACCTGGTCGACCGCTACGGCGAGAGTGACGCGCTGAATGCGGCAGCCCTTGCTGCATGGTCTGGCGGCCGGATCCGGTACGCGCCAGGGCTCGGGTTTCACTTCTGGGACGGACGGGTGTGGGTGCGCTCCGACGTGCGAGTCCGCCAGGAAATCCACAACATGGGTGCTGCTCTGGTGATCGCAGGGGACGAGAAGTCCGCAAAAGGTTTCACGATGACTTCCCGAATTGACAACTTGATGACGGAACTCAAGTCGATACCGGGCGTGCATGTGGCCGCCGAAGATTTCGATTCGTATCCTGACCTATTGGCGTTCCGTAACGGCGTAGTCGAGCTGCGGACTGGCAAACTCCGGCAACATGATCAGGCAGACCTACTGACCTACTGTCTGGATATCGACTACGACCCCGAGGCCGAGTGTCATCGCTGGCTCCGATTCCTCGCCGAGGTGTTCCCGGACTCCCCGGACATGCCCGACTACATTCGGCGCGTGATCGGCTACGGCATCACGGGGCACACCCGGGAACAGATCTTCATGGTCCTGTGGGGCAAGGGAGCGAATGGCAAGAGCGTGTTTCTCGACGCGCTTACCGACGTGTTCCGAGCCATCACGAAGACCACATCCTTTAGCACTTTCGAGGAACGAAAGGGGGGCGGTATCCCGAACGATCTCGCCGCCCTTCGCGCCGCTCGGTTGGTCATGGCGTCCGAGGGCGAGGCCGGGCGTCCAATGTCCGAGGCGATTATCAAGCGCTCGACTGGTGGCGATCTGATGCAGGCCCGTTTTCTGCACCGGGAGTTCTTCGAGTTCCGCCCGTCTTTCCTGCTGCTGTTGGCGACCAACCACCGGCCCAAATTCCGGTCACAGGATGAGGGCCTTTGGCGGCGCGTTCGTATGATCCCTTTCTTGCGCTACTTCGCCCCGAGCGAGCGGGATTACGACCTGCCCCGCAAGCTCGCCGCCGAGCGCCAGGGAATCGCAGCGTGGGCGGTCCGCGGAGCCCGCGAGTGGTACGCCGAGGGCCTGCGAGATCCACAGGTCATCACGGGTGCATCGCGGGAGTATCGGGAGACGTCCGACAGCCTCGCCGGCTTCCTTCCGGGCATCCTTGAGCGCGCCGACGACTCCCACCAGCTCAACGGGAGTGAGGCGTTCAACGAATATCTCACCTGGTGTGAGGCGGAGAACCTTCCCGCTAAGGAGCGGTGGACCCGGAAGACCTTTTATGACGCGCTGGAGGAACGCGGAGTAAGCCGTAAGAAGACCAAGCGCGGAATTGCCCTGGTCGGGCTCCGGCTCGCCAGTGCAAGCCCCGACGCAAAGGGGCCGGGAATCTTCGCCGACTAACCCCGAGACTGGGTCGTCCGCCTTTGCGCGGGCGGCCCTCTTTCGGAGGTTATGAAGACCTTTCGGCATGAGGTGGCCGGCGAGACGGTCACCATTCGAGTACCCGAGGACACAGACGATCTACGCGACTTCTGGGAATGGGTCATCGCGGAACGCCACCGCGGACCGATCGCACTGGACACGGAGACGACCGGGCTCAACATTTTCTCCGCCGGGTACCGGCTCCGGACCGTGCAATTCGGAAACGCCCGCGAAGCATGGGTTATTCCCTATGAGCGAGGCGGGTACTTCGAGAGCTACACCCGGGATGCGATCCGGCGAATCCCTAGCCTGCTGATCCATAATGCCGCCTTTGACTGGTTGGTCTTGGACAGGCATGCGGGAATCCCGCTCGAAGACCTCGCGCCGCACACGACGGACACCCGGCTACTTGCCGCGCTCATTGACCCGAGGCAGCCCCAAGAGGGTGGAATTGGGGTTGGTCTCAAGCCCCTTAGCGCGTACTGGATCGACCCCGCGGCGCCGGATACTCAGTCCGGTCTCAACGCGGTATTCCGAAGCCACGGGCTGACCAAAGAGACCGGGTGGGCCGGCATTCCGCTGGACGACCCGACTTACCTCCTTTACGCCGGGCTGGACGTGATTTTCACGGCCCGGCTGGAGACGGTCCTACGGCGGGAGCTTGCCCGGCTGGAGGTTCGGCCGGCTCTGATCCCGTACGAGCATGAGATAGCCCGGCTCTGCGCGCACATGCAGCGTACGGGCCTGGTGCTGGACACTGAGTACACCCGGGAGCTTGACGACCAGCTCGGCGCCGACGCCGCGCAGTTCGCCGCGGCGGCCGTCCGGTACGGGGTGACTAACGTCAACTCGACCGCCCAACTGGTCGAGGCTCTGTTGGGGATGGGCGAAGTGCTCACCGAGCGGACCGACTCCGGCGCCCTGCGGGTCGACAAGAGCGTGTTGCACGCCCTCGCGGACCTGTCGTTGCAGGGCGAGCCACTGCACTCCCGTACCCCGAACCCGCTCGCCCTCGCGGTGATCCGGAGCAAGAGGGCGGGCAAGTGGCGGAGCGCGTACACGTCGACGTTCCTTGAGACCGTCGACCAGGCGGGCCGGGTCCATCCGTTCATCAACTCGCTACAGGCCCGGACCGGCCGTATGTCGATCACGCGGCCCGCTCTCCAGACGCTCCCGAGCACAGACCAGATGATCCGGCGCTGTCTGCTCGCGGACCCGGGGCACGTCGTAATCTCCTGCGATTTCACGGCAGTTGAACTCCGCGTGCTCGCCGCGCTGGCCGAGGTCAAGGCCATGAAGCGAGCCATCTCCGAGGGCCGGGACCTGCACGACTTCACCGCCAGCATCCTTTTCGGCGACCAATTCACCCCGAGGCAAAGGAAGTTGAGCAAGTCGACCGGCCTAGGAAAGGTTTATGGGGGCGGGGCTGCCACGATCAGCCGGCAATCGGGCGTGCCGGTCGAGGACGTACAGCGCGCCATCCGGGCCTATGACCGGCTGTATCCCGAGATCAAGCGGGCTGCTCGGCGCTGGCAGCGAGAGGCTTTCGAAACCGGGATGGTCTCGATTTCCGTTACCGGTCGGCGACTCCCTCTGGACCGTGACCGCACATACGCGGTCACTAATTATATGTGCCAGAGCGCAGCACGTGATGTTCTCGGGCAGAGCCTCATCAATATCGAGGACGCCGGATTGCTCGACATGCTGCGCCTTCCGATCCATGACGAAGTTCTCGTTTCGGCTCCAGTCGGCGAGGCCGAGGACGTCGCCCGAGAGATCGAGCGGTGCATGACCTGGCCCCTGTACGGCGTACCGATCGAGGGTGAGGCAGAGATTGGACGCCGGTCCTGGGGAAGCCTGTACGGCTCGGAGTACTGACCCGGAACGGGTACGAGACGCTCAAACTGGCGTGATGGTTGTGCACCCCCCGATCACAGATGCCTTACTTTCCGGGTCAATCGGTTGCTAAAGGCACCTGAAATCACACGCTCAGTGATACCAAAGATAACGAGTTGGCCCACAGTTACGAAAGGTCACACCTGTGGGCTCAATCCGAGAAGTATGCCCCACTATGTGAGTAGTCTGCCCCACTTTATGCGCATTGGCTGGCTGCGGTTCGAAATCTAAATTCGTTCGCACCGCAGCGACCGAGCGAATGCGCAAAGCCCCGTCCTGCTAATCCGGGACGGGGCTTTTCTATGCCCTTTTCAATTCGAGCGAAAGGCGACCAGGGGAGAAGTCTGCCCTTTTTCGGCCCCGTTCCGGGTCATCTCTGGCCTCCCCAAGAGGCCAAAGGACCCGACACGTGGAGTGGCCGAACATGCTCAACGTCACCGAAATCCAGATCTCTGCCGCCAAGGAAAACGACCTTGACGCCATTGCGGCGATAGTCCGAGCGACCGAAGGAATTGTTGCCGAGGCTGCTAGCCGGCACTCAAAGTTTGCTGGCAGCGAAGACCGGACCCGCGCCGAGGATCTGGCGCAGGAGGGACGGGTTGCCGTGTGGCGTGCGGTCAGTCGGTTCGAAGGAAGCACTGCGGATCAGTTCGCTGCCTATATCCGCCAGACAGTCGAGGGCGCCGTCACTCAGGCCCGAAGGGCCGAAACGTGGTGCGGAGTAACTTCTCGCGCGGCAAAGGACTTTGAGCTTGCCCTGCGTCATGCTGGCGGCGATCCCTACGCCGCGGAGCGGCTTGCCGTGCTGGTCGACCCGATGGGGGATCGGAAGATGAGTCCAGACCAGGCCCGAGCCTGCCGGCTCGCATGGCAGGGGCTCGAATACCTTGACGCCCCGGTGGCGACGGACGGCGAGGGCGGCCCTGTCACGCTCGGGATGGTGCTCGCGGAGGAACTGGGCATGTCCTCCGATCTGGTGACGCCCTCAGATCGGGCAGCGCATCGGCAGGAGGTCATCCGCGGACAGGTACACCGCGCACTCGGCCTGCTGTCCGACCGGATGCGGCACGTACTCAAAGCTGACCACGGCATTGCACCGGTGCCGCAGTACGGCGCCGATGTCCCGGACGACGTTCTGGCTACGGACATGGGGCTCACCCCGGCGCAGATTCAGCGGGCGCGTTACTGCGGGCAGAATCGCTTTTCCTCCCTCTACCTCGCGGGGGCGCACCAGTGGTAACCAACTCCGCCGCCGGCAACGGCCTGATCCGCGACACGCCGCGGAAATGTTTGACATTTAACTGACTCTGCGTCATGTGATCAAGGCCACGGACCGCCCAGTCGACCCCCGCTGATAGGCGGGGTTGACATGCCCTCGGGCAATGGACTGAGAAATTCAGTGGCGGGATGTTCTGCACACAGCGCAACCTAGACCGCTGGTCAGCGATCCTAGCAAGGGGGGCTTGCTCGGCGGCTCGCGACATCTACACAACCGGATGAACCTCTTCCGTATCTCGAACGGATGTTCTAAGGTAAGCAAATGGTGACGCACCGTGAGGAATGGCGGGTACGCACGTCGATCTACGTCACGCCCTGTAAGCAGCATGGGGCGGCATGGGAAGTGTGCGCGGGCGCAGCGGGACTGCTCGCGGACGCACGAGTCAGGGAGTGCGGCGACCTGTCGCCCATCCTGGAGACGCAAGGGGGAATCGTGGTTCAGGCGCTTGCCGGAGTGGTGCGGCATGTCGCGCTGCGCCTGGTCGCGAGGGAGACGACCAGCCGCGGACTCGTCGGCCTGGCCGAGTGGCAGCACGACCCCGAATCCGGACTCTGGCGGATGCACTGTCCACCGTGGACGGTGTGCGACGCCGGCCAGCACCGGCCCGGCGGTCCCGCCCTGGGGGTGGCGGCATGAGCGCGCGCAGCAGCACATTCGTCGTGAGCTGTGACGGCCAGGCCGACGCGTACGAGCTCATGTGGCGGCTCGCCCGCATCCTGGTGCGCGCCGGAGCTGCCGAGCGGTACGGCATGCAGGTTCGGCGAATCCCGGGCGGTCGGCGAGCCGAGCCGGCATGGGGTGTCTACCTGGTCGACCGCAAGGCGGACCAGGCTGCACCGACTGTCACGGCGCAACCCGCTCGCACCCTGGCTGCGGCCCTCGCGGCGGCAGCCGCATAACGTGGCGAGGCCCCGCCGCCCGGTTCGTGGGTAGCGGGGCCTCGGTGGCGGGTGCGCTGAGCGCACCGCATCAGGCGGTGCCGAACTCGCCCGCCTGCACTCCGGCGACAAACGCGCGCCACGCGTCGGCCGGGAAGATCAGCGCGGGGCCGTCAGGGTCCTTGCTGTCGCGGACCGGGACGGCGCCGGGAAGGCTGTCCGACACCTCGATGCACTGCCCCTCTTGGACGCTGTGGCTGGACTTGCGCCAAACGGCGGTTGTCAGTAGGTCAACCATTCTCAATCCCTCTTCGAACGTGCCGGATGAACTCAAGCGAACTGGCCTTCGACAGTGCCTCAACCTGTAGTTCATCGTACTCACCGGCCCAAACCGTCAGGGTGGCCGAGTCGCGTTCAAGGAACCCTCTGCGCTGTGTCTCGCCGTACCCGAGCAGCGTGCCGGTAGGCATGGTCAACAGCGTGACGGGATGCCCGAACGGTCGGTCTTCGCCAAGTGCGAACGGTGAGACCTGAATGATGACCTGCGGGTGTGTCGCCAGCGACTCTAGGTGTAGCAGTTGCTCCCGCATGACCGCCGGACCTCCGATGGTGCGGCGCAAGCACCCCTCATCTATCACGGCATGGATGCGCGGCCCTGCCTCGGTCAGGCGTGCCTGTCGCTTCATGAGCAGAGTCGTTCGAGCGTCGGCCTGCTCCTGAGTTGCGCGCCCTCTGCGGACGCGAGCGTTCTGGTAGGCCTGTGCGTAGGGGCGGGTCTGAAGAAGACCCGGGATGATGTTGATCTCGAACAGGTCGATTTTGTCGGCGGTCTCCTCGTTCCGCAGGTACTCGCGTAACCCATCGAGAAGTACGGACCCCCGCCCCTTGCGCCACTCCCGCTCAAAGTGGCCGGGGATGTCGAACGCATGATCAAGTCTTCTTGCAAATTTTTCAGTTGGAGACTTTCGCCCGGTCTCCACTGCGGAGACATGCACAGACGAGTACTGGGTGAGCCGTGCTACATGCTGCTGAGTCCACCCTCTCTCCTCCCGTAGCCTGCGCAGTTCCGCGCCGAAGGCTGCCGCCGGGGATTTCGAAGGGTCAAGATCCTTGCGGTTCATGATCGGTACTGCCTCTTCCTTCGCGCTTGAACGGGTTGAAGAGGCCTCGGACTCTACGCCACAGTGGTGCCCCCCGGTAGCGGATCGACTACGGAAGGGAGCAGCCATGGCTGCACAGCCGAAGGGGCCGGCCAGACGAAGCAAGGCCTACGACCCCCGCTTGCACGAGTTGGTGCGGGACCTGGACACCGGCAAGACCGGCGTCTACATGGGCACGGAGAAGGGGCTTCGCTACCTCCGTCCGCCCGAGGGCGGGATCGAGTGGACGGTCAAGCCCCGCCGGATCGAGCCGGCCACCCCGCCGACCACGAACGCGGCGTAACCGCCCCGCGCCACCTACCGAGCAACGGAGCCACGATGCCCGAGTCCGACGGCACCCGCGAGTCCAACAGCGACAACCAGGCCGACCAGGCCGACCAGGCCGAGTCCGACCGGCCGACCGGCGGCTTCCACAGCAGCTAGACCCCTTGACTCCCACCCCGTACCGCCCCGACACCCGGTGCGAGGGCGGGCACCAACCCCCGGCCGGCTGATGGGTGAACCAGCGGCCGGGACCGTCGTCCGGTCCGGGCCGTTACCTAGGACTGGGCGGAGCCACCAGCACCCGGAGAGCGTTTATCGGCTATCCGCTCTCCGGGCCGGGAGGACGTGCGGATTTCTGTGCTCCGTGCGCTCCCCATCGCCCGTCCCGACGAAACAAGGCCGTCGGGACGGGCCCCTGCCCCCGGAGGGGTTCTGCGGACGACTCTCCGGGTTCGAGCGGGCACCACAGACCCCCGGAGATCTGGAACTTGGGCGAGTCTCCGGGCCCGCGCTCACCCCGAGTGCGCGCGGTCGTCCGTCCCGGCACGAATGGTGTGTCCGGGACGGACGAGAACCAGCTCCCAGATCGAGCGACTGCGCTCACCGGGCGGACGCTCCGGGGCTTCTCTCTGTCCCTGCGAGCGCCCCTCGCCCGTCCTAAGCCGAGGACGGGCCTCCTCACCACCAGAAGGGACTCCAGCCGTGGGGCTCGGAAAGACCAAGCAGACCACCACCCGCAAGACCGACAAAGCGGCGACGGACAACCGCCGGAAACAGGGCGAGGACAAGGCGAACCTGCTGGACAAGTTCTGGGACAAGACCAAGGACAACAACGACGACGAGAAGAAGTAGGGGCGACGGACATGCCGCAAACGCCCTCGAAGGACCCCCGCCGGCTCGGCGCGCAGGTTCTCCTCCTCAACTCCACCGCGACCGCTGCGGCGCTGGTCCGTACGGCCTACCGAACGGACTGGATCCTGCCCGGCGGCGGAGTTGAGCCCGGAGAGTCCGTGGCCGCCGCCGCGCGCCGCGAGCTGCGGGAGGAGTTGGGTCTGGACAGGCTGATCACTCACGGCCTGGTCGTCGACCAGACTCCGGCCAACCCCGACACGGGAGCCTCCGAAGGGGTCAACGTCGTGTGCGACGGCGGGTCCATGCGCGCTGGGGCAGCGCTGGCGCCGCCGATCGAGGCCGCGGGGGAAATCCTCGCGGTGGAGTGGGTGCCGCTCGACAAGCTGGGAGAGCGCTGCGAGCCGTTCATGGTGCGTCGCATCCGGGCCGCTCTGTCCGCTGTCCTGTACGGCACGCGCGTCCCGCTCCTGTACTGGGGCGAGCCCGCCGTTTAGGAGATGACGTTGCTCACCCCGCAGGCGCGGTACGCCGAACCGACAGCACCGGACCTACTCGCCGAGGTCGAAAGCGGCGTCTGGACGGTGGAGTTCGAGGATTACACCAGCCGGTGCCAGTGCCCTTGGCGGAAGTACCTCGGATGCGTCGACGACCTACCCCTCCCGCCCCGCTTAGGCCTGTACGTCCACCGTGATGGACGCCGTGGCAGCTTCGTCGGTCGCTGGCGGCGACACGACCCGACCACGCTGGTGGTCATTCAGACGGCCGTGGTGTTCGAGCACGTCAACGCCGACAACTCGGTATCCAAGTGGGCGTTGAAGTGCGCGTTGCTGGGCCCTGCCGCCTACCCCAAAGACCCGATTGGACCCTCATGAGTCTCAGTTCCGGCCCCGGCAGTTTCGCCCCCGACAGTGAGCCGTGGGTCGCTGAGTACCACTTCCGGGGGCAGGCTGGCCTCCCCGGCATCGCCGGCATGAACGATGTGCAGGGGTGGACGGCCGCCGCCACGTTCTACCGGCTCGCCGTGCAACTGCTGACGGTCGCCGCGCGCCGCTGGTGGTCGCCCGACGTCACGCCGGACATGACCGAGTTCGGGGAGGCCCTGCTGCGGAACGCGCAGCAGGCGGCCGAGCGGGACGGCCAGTGGTACTACGCGCCGTCCGGACAGCAGGACTGGGCGGACGTGACCGTGACTTACCACCCGATCGGTGAGCCCCCGCCGAAGCCCAAGGAACTACTGCCCCAGTGAGCGGGCCCCACAGACCCCCGTCCCGGCTGTCGATCTCCGTCGGAAACACTGCCGGGACGGGCCAGCACCACCAGCGAGACACCGCCGACCCGTCCGAGCCGGCGGCCGACTCTACGGAGGGAGCACCAGTGACCATCGCCACCATCGAGACCGACGTCACGCCCCGCCCCCCGGCCCCACTCACGTTCGTGTGGCTGGAGCTGACAGGGTTCTGCAATCTGACCTGCGACCACTGCTACGCGGACAGCTCGCCGCAGGGCACGCACGGCACCATGACCCTGGACAACTGGCGGTCCGTGATCGACCAGCTTGCCGCCATGGGCACCGAGAGCGTAAGCATCATCGGCGGGGAACCGACCCTGCACCCGAACATCGGCGAGCTGATCACGCACGCCCACGGCCGGGGCCTCGGGGTTGAGGTCTTCTCGAACATGACCCGCATCACGGATTCCCTGTGGGACGTGCTGAAGGCGACTGGTGCCAGCCTGGCGACGTCCTACTACAGCGACCAGGCCGACGAGCACGACACCATCACCCGGCATCAGGGATCGCACCGGAAGACCCGGGCGAACGTGGCGAGGGCGGTCGAACTCGGCATTCCGATCCGCGGGGGAGTCGTGAACGCCCTGCCGGGGCAGCGCGCACACGAGGCAATGGCCGATCTCGTGAGCCTCGGGGTCCCGGAAGTGGGCGGCGACCGGATGCGCGCGTTCGGGCGTGCGAGCCAAGGCGCGGCGCCGAAGGTCAAGGATCTGTGCGGCCACTGTGCGCACGAGAAGTGCGCCATCCTGCCGGACGGCAGCGTCGTGCCGTGCGTGCTCGGCCGGTTCATGCCGGTCGGCAACGTGCTCGAACAGCCGCTCGCCGAGATCTGGTCGGGCCCCCGGCTCGCCGCCGCCCTCGCCGAGATTGAGCGCGAGTGCGACACCGCGCAGAGCTGCACCCCGCCGCAGTTTTTGCCCACTTGCGGGCCGTGCCAGCCCTGCGTCCCCACCATCGGGCACTGCGACCCGCCCGGAGCGTCGATCGCCTAGGCTCGGATCCCCATCCGGCAGAACAGGGAGCGGACTTGGAAGATCACGGCGACAACCGGGCACCGTGGCCCGGCGACATGACCAACGGGTGGCCGGCTCGGACTGCGGACGAATGGCTGGACGTTGCCCGGTACGTTCGCCACGCTGCGAACAAGGTCGGCCCGGATCTCCCGCTCTGCCTTCCGGGCGAGTCGCACGAGTGCGGGCGCAGCGCTCAGCAGCACGCGGTGTTGTGGGGTGCTGAACTCAAGGCGCGGGCGCATCACGTCATTGAGACGGCCGCACCTACACAGGACTACGGCATGTGGGCGGCAAAGGTTCTGTTCCGCGGCAAGCTGGACAAACTCCGGGCGCAGGAACCCGGAAGAGCGCCGATAGAGTGAGACCAGGGCGCGGGTCCTGGGACTTCGACCCCCCGCCTACTCCGCGCCCATTCGGCCCCGTCCCGCTGGTGAACTCTGGCAGGACGGGGCCTACTCGTTCCCGGGCTCGGGCTGCCCGTCGCTGCGGGGGATCACGAATGAGCCCCGCCCTCTCAGGGTCTCGATTCGGCCCGCGTCGCGCAGGACTCCAAGCGCCCGCCGCACGGTCTCGCGTGCCACGCCGAACCGCTCACACAACGCAGGCTCGGACGGGATTGGCCCGTCGGGGCCGTACTTCCCGGCGTCGATCTCTCGAATGATCACGTCCGCAACCTGCTGGTACGGCGCGCGCCGTCCACGCGGATCAATCGGGGTCTCTGCCATGCGCGAAAGCGTAAACGGACCTCCCGATACCCATCTACTTAGACAGGCTTGTACTGATCTAGACAAGGTTAGACAAGTGCGGCTAGCGTCGAGAACTCACCACCAACATGAAAGAACCCCCAACAGCCTGGCCGGGCTGTCGGGGGTCAACCGCCGAGGCTTATAGGGAGCACTCGACAATGTCTGACCTTACCTTCCTGGCGTGGTACATCGGCGCCGCCTGCTGCCTGGTCGCCGCTACGGCACTGGCGTACTGGCTGACCACCGAGCCGACCCCCGCGGGCCGACACCGAGCCACTCCGCGTCGAGCAGCCAGCGACCCGGCCGTCCCCCCGACAGCCGTCCCCCGTCAGCCCGAGCAGCACCCGGAGACACCGACCGAGCCCGACGACCTTTACGTGGGGCCGCTGCTCCGCGCGCACATCGATCGCACAGCATGGCTCGCCGAGCTGGACGAAATGCAGCGCCAGTACCAGCGTCGCGAAGCCTTGCGCGCAGCCGCCGAGGGGCAGCCGGACCCGGGGTACACCTACCCGGGTGCGCACGCCGTCACCGGGGCGGTGGCGTGATGGCCCCCGCAACCACCAAGACGCCCACGTGCGGCGCCCCTCGCCCCGGGCAGCACAACGGGGCCCCGTGTGTCCGTGACCCGTTCCACCGGGACGACCACGCGAACCGGCTCGGGGAAACGTGGCCCTGCCTCGCTCCGGTGCGTTGCGCGCGCTGCAAGCGTCCGGCTACCACCCCGGTCCCGATCGGCCACCAGGAAGCCGCTAGCGGCCCCGGGCACACCCTGTGGGCGTGCTCGCTGACCTGCCCGAAGTAGCACCCCCTCGGGCCCCGTCCGGCACCACGCCGGGCGGGGCCCTTTGCTGTCCCCGGCCACTCACGACGCCAGTCCCGTATGCTACGTCGAAGGGGAGTAGCCGCACGGCTGGTCGGACCAGCACCGGGCCTGGAACGGCGGGAAGCTGGACTCCTGGGTGGCGGCCAAGGGCAACGTCCGCACCCTGGGCTTCCTGGCCCGCCAGGACATCCCGTTCCACTACGCGCTCGCGGAGAACTGGACCATCTGCGACGCCTACTTCTGCTCGGTGCTGAGCGCCACCGGCCCCAACCGCACCTACCACTGGTCCGGCCAGATCGACCCCTCCGGCACGGCGGGCGGCCCGGCCTACGACGGCGGCGACGAGAAGGGCCTGCGCTGGCAGACCTACGCCGAGGCGCTGGAGAACGCCGGCGTCAGCTGGAAGGTCTACCAGAACGCCGCCGACAACTACGGCGACAACGCCTTGGCCTACTTCACCCAGTTCGCCAACGCGCCGGCCGGCAGCCCGCTCGCGGTCAAGGGCATGGGCTCCGTCCCCAAGGTCACCGGCCGGACCCCGGACGACATCGTCGCCGCGATCAAGGCCGACGTGCTGGCCGGCACCCTGCCGCAGGTCTCCTGGATCGTCCCCAACCAGGAGGTCTCCGAGCACCCGTACGCCACCCCGGCCGACGGCGCGCACTTCGTCCACAACGTGATCGACGCGCTCAACGCGGACCCGGACGTCTTCGACTCGACCGTCCTGTTCCTCAACTACGACGAGAACGACGGCTTCTTCGACCACGTCCCGCCGCCCGCCGCCCCGGCGGGCACCCCGGGGGAGTTCCACAACGGCACCAACATCGGCCTCGGCTTCCGCGTGCCGCTGATCGCGGTCTCCCCGTGGACCCGCGGCGGCTGGGTCTCCTCCGAGGTCTTCGACCACACCTCGGTGCTGCGCTTCCTGGAGAAGTGGACCGCCGCCATCGGCCGGCCGGCGAACTGCGTCGGCATCAGCGACTGGCGCCGGCGGGTCTGCGGCGACCTCACCGGCCTGTTCGACTTCGCCAACCCGGTGTACGGCCTGCCCGCGCTGCCCGCCACGGCCGGCGCGGTGGTCGGCATGTCCACCTGCGGCCCGCTGCCCAACCCGGCCCCGGTCGACAACAAGCTGCCCGCCCAGGAGATCGGCACCCGCCCGGCCCGCGCCCTGCCGTACCAGCCCAACGCCAACCTGGACCGCCTGGAGTTCGGCTCGGCCGGCACGATCAAGGTCTGGCTGGCGATGACCAACGCGGGCGCCGAGGCGACCAGGTCCGCGCACTTCGCCGCCTACGCCAACGCCCACCGCGGCGGCGGCCCCTGGCAGTACACGGTGGACCCGGGCGGCAGCCAGAGCGACTTCTTCAACTGCGGCACCGGCTACGGGAGCGGCCAGTACGACCTGAGCGTGGTCGGCCCCAACCGCTTCCTGCGCCGCTTCAAGGGCGACGCCACCAAGGCCGGCAGGAACGCGGCCGTCACCTGCTCCTACGCCGTCGAGCCGGGCAGCGGCAAGCCGGCCGTCTGGTTCAGGCTCGCCAACACCGGCAGCACCGCGCTGACCTTCACCATCACCTCCACCAACTACCGCGCCGACGGCCCCTGGACGTACCAGGTGCCGGCCGGCGGCAGCGTCAGCGACTTCTTCAACGCCGTCGCCTACACCAACGGCTGGTACGACTTCACCATCACGGTGAACGCCGACAGCGCCTGGTCGCAGCGGTTCACCGGCCACTTGGAGACCGGCGCGGCCAGCGTCAGCGGCTGAGCCCGGCGCGCGCTCACCGGCCCCGGGGGAACCACGGGTCGTGGACCTCCCGGGGCCCGTACGGCGTGAGCAGGGTCAGCGACAGCGGCGAGGCCGCGTACTCGGCCAGCAGCACCGCGCCGTGCCGGGTCTCCAGTTCGGCCTGGACCGGGACCCGCAGCCGGCTGAGCGCCCGGCGCAGGTGCAGCGCGTCGCGCCGGCTCACCGGCTGCGGCGCGCGCAGCACCAGCCGCAGCGGGCTCAGCGGGCCGGCCACCGGTTCGCCGGTGGCCAGCTCGTAGCCGATCGCGCCGATCGGCCCCCAGGCCAGCCGGTGGTCGGCGATCAGCTGCCCGGCGAGCGGCAGCACCGCCAGCGCGGGGATCGCCGCCACCCGCTCGGGCGACAGCAGGGAGATGCGTCCCGGCAGCTGTTCGGGGCGCAGTGTGCGGGCCACCGCCGATCGGGGTGCCAGCGCGTCCAGCCGCTGCCCGCGCCGGGGACCGCGCACCGTCACCGGCAGCCAGGTCTCCGGCGCGGCCGACACGTCCCGGGTGCAGCGCACGGGGTGCGGGGTGTCCGCGGGGGCGCCCGCCACGGCCGGCGCCCGCCCGACCGTGACCCAGGGGTGCGCGCGCAGCACCTGCCGCGCCCAGTCCGGCAGCGCGCCGCCGCCCAGCGGGCGCAGCGAGCTGGGGCACTGCATCAGCAGGAGGTCGTGGACGCCGGGCTGTCGCCCGTCGAGCGCGGCCAGCGAGCCGACCAGCCGGCGCGGTCCGCCGTGCAGTTCCTCACTCGGACGGGGGACGCGGGGGTGGGCGGCGACGGTCACGGCGGGCTCCAGGGGTGGGATCGGGACCGGCTGACGCCCTCCACCCTCCTCCCGCCCCGCCCGGACGGCTACGGCCTTTCGGCGCCCGCGACCCGGGACCAACGGCTCAACGGTGCCCCGGGCGCCCGGCGCCGGCCGCGGGGTGCGGGCCGGGCGCGGCGGTGTGAGAGTGGGGGCAGTCCGGAATTCGCCCGGAGGAGGAGTCATGGGCATCTTCGACAGGTTCCGCCACAGGACGCAGCACGCCGCCGAGGAGAGCCGGTCCTCGCTCGGCGAGGGCGCCGAGCGGGACACCACCGCGATGACCGACGCCGCACAGCGCGCCGCCCTGGCCCACGACGAGGCCGCGGACGCCTTCAGCGCCGAGACGGAGAAGGCCCGGGAGGCCCAGGAGACCTCGGCGGTCAGCGAGCGGGAGGCCGAGGAGCGCGCCCGCCAGGACATGACGTCCGAGGGCGACCCCTGGGGCTGACCGCCCGCTGAACCGTCCCGCCGCCCGCTGAACCGCCCCGCCGGCTGCCGCCCGCTGACGCCGGACCGCCCCGCGGCCGTGCCGACGCCGGACCGCCCCGCGGCCGTGCTCACCGTTCCCGGGGCGGCAGCGGCGGGCGCCGCAGGTCGGGCCGCGGCGTGTCCGCCGGCGGCGGGACGGCGGCCGGCACGTCGTCCAGCAGCTCCAGCGCCAGGCGCACCGCCGTCACCAGCTCCGGGTGCCGCCCCGTGGCCCAGTCCCGGGGGGTGCGGAGCACGTGCACGTCCGGCTCGACGCCCCGGTTCTCCACCGAGAAGCCGAGCCCGCCGGTGAACCAGGAGGCGTTCTTCGGCACCGAGATCTGCGTCCCGTCGCCGAGCTGGTGGCGCCCGGTCATGCCGACCACCCCGCCCCAGGTCCGGTTGCCGACCACCGGGCCGAGCCCGAGCAGCCGGATGGCGGCGATGATGACGTCGCCGTCCGAGCTGGTGGCCTCGTCGGCGAGCGCCACCACCGGCCCGCGCGGCGCGTCGCGCGGCCACCGCACGGGTTCCCGGCCGCGGCTGAAGTCCCAGGCCAGGACGCGGCGGGTGAGCTTCTCCAGGACCAGTTCGGAGACGTTGCCGCCGGCGTTGCCGCGCACGTCCAGGACCAGCGCGGGCTTGTCCATCTCCCGCCGCACGTCGCGGTTGAACTGCGCCCAGCCGGATCCGCCGAGGTCCGGGATGTGCAGGTAGCCGCACCGGCCGTCGCTGAACTCCCGGACCAGGGCGCGCCGTTTGGCCACCCAGTCCTGGTAGCGGATGGCCCGCTCGTCGGTGAGCGGGGTGACGGTGATCCGGCGCACGGCGCCGTCCGGGCCGCCCCGGCGCAGGGTGAGTTCGACGCTCGTCCCGCCGGTGCCGGCGAGCAGCGGCACGGGTCCGCGCACCGGGTCGACGGGCCGCCCGGCGACGGCGAGCAGCTCGTCGCCGTCGCGCACGCCGTGGGTGGCGAGCGGGGCGCGGGCGCGCGGGTCGGAGGACTCGCCGGCCAGCACCCGGTCGACCAGCCAGCGTCCGTCGGAGGAGCGGTGGGCGTTGGCGCCGAGCAGGCCGAGCGGCTGCTGGGCGAGCGCGGGCCCCTCGCCGCGCCGGGACGGGGTGACGTAGGCGTGCGAGGTGCCGAGTTCGCCGAGCAGCTCGCGCAGCAGGTCGGCGAAGTCGTCGGGACCGGCGATCCGCTCCAGCAGCGGCTCGTACTGGGCGACCAGGGCGGGCCAGTCCAGCCCGCACATGCCCGCGTCCCAGAACTGGTCGCGCACGATCCGGGCGGCCTCCGCGTAGGCCTGGCGCCACTCGGCGGCCGGGTGCACGGTGTGGGTGATCCGCCGCAGGTCGACGCTGGTGCCGGCGGAGGGGGCGGCGACCGGGACGATCCGCAGGGTGCCGGCCGAGTAGACGGCCACCGAGCCGCCGTCGCCGGAGACCGCGTAGCCGTCGAGCCGGTCGGCGAGCGTGGAGCGGGAGCCGCGGGCCAGGTCGAAGTACTCCAGGGAGGGGCGGCCGGAGGTGTCGTCGGGGTTGGTGAAGGTCTGCCCGAGGACGCCGGAGATCGGCCAGCGCAGCCAGACCAGCCCGCCGCGCACCGCGTCGGTGGCCGAGTACTTGCCGGCCAGCACCGGGAACGGGATCAGCCGCTCGCCGATGCCCTCGGCGTCCACCTCGACGGTGCCGTCGCCGCCGCCGTCGCCGTGCGGGGCGCCGTCCTCGGCGGGGGCGGCGAACGGCGACGGGGTGCCGGCGGTGAGCGGGACGACGTAGGGGCGGCAGCCGAGCGGGAAGGAGAGGTCACCGGTGTGCACGTCGTGCACGGGGTCGAAGCCGCGCCAGGACAGGAAGGCCAGGTAGCGGCCGTCCCGGGTGAAGACCGGCTGCTCGTCCTCGAACCGGCCGTCGGTGACGTCGACCACCGGCCCGGGGACGTCGGCGCGGGTGAGCCGGATGCGGCGCAGCGAGCGGCCAGCGGCGGGCTGGGACCAGGCGATCCAGTGCGCGTCGGGGGAGAAGCGGGCGCTGGTGACCGGTCCGTGGCCGGAGGAGGCGAGTTCGCGCACGCCGCCGTCGGCGGCGGTGACCAGCAGCAGCCGGCCGTCGGAGGTGGTGGCCGCGAGGCGGGCGCCGTCGGGGGCGGCGGTGAGTTCCAGGACGCGGCCGATCCGGCCGGCGGCGAGCACCCGGTGGCCGTGCTGGGAGGGGGCGTGCTCGTGGCCGGGCAGCGGCACGACCTCGACCGCGTCCTCGCCCTCGGCGTCGGTGATCCAGGCGGCCTCGCCGGTGCGGCCGAGCACGACGGGCAGCCGGGTGCGCACGCCGGGGGTGTCGGCGAGCGCCCGGGCCGGGCCGTCGCGGTGGGTGAGCCAGTACTGGCTGCCGCGGACGGTGATCACCCCGGCCCGCCCGGTGGCGTCGCAGGCGAGGTCCTTGACGTGCGAGGCGGCGCTGACCTGGTACGGGCGCCGGCCGGCCCGGGCGCCGCCGAGCGGCACCCGCAGCCGGCGCGGGGCGGGCGCGTCCAGGCCGTCGAGCAGCCAGAGGTCCCCGGCGTGCTGGTAGACGATCCGCACGCCGTCGGTGGCGGCCTCGCGGGCGTAGTAGGAGGCGTGGTCGGTGTGCCGGCGCAGGTCGGTGCCGTCGGGGCGGCAGGAGTAGAGGTTGCCGACGCCCTCGTGGTCGCAGAGGAAGGCGATCCGCCCGCCGTCGGCGGCGGTGACCGGCATCGGGGAGGCGAGGTGCCCGGGCAGGTCGGCGAGGATCTGTGTGCCGTCCACCCAGAGCCGGCCGGTGGCACCGCCCCGGTAGCGCTTCCAGGCGGCGGGCTCGTGCGGGGCGGCGCCGGTGAGCAGCACGGTGTGGGCCGGGCCGACCTGGGCGTCGCCGACCGGGCCCCAGGGCATCCGGCGGGCGGGGCGGCCGTCGGCGGGCAGGGCGTGCGCCCAGGTGTAGTGGCCGAAGGGCTCGTGGTAGGAGGTGACGGCGAGCAGTTCGCCGTCCGGCAGCCAGCCGCGCAGGCGGGTGTCCTGGCTGCCCCAGTGGCTGAGCCGGACGGCCTCGCCGCCGTCGACGGGGGCGGTCCAGATCTCGGGGGCGAGGCTCTGCCAGGCGGTCCAGGCGAGGGTGGCGCCGTCGGGGGAGAGCCGGGGGTGGCTGACCCGGGTGCGGTCGCAGCTGACCCGCCAGGCCCGGCCGGTCGCGGTGGCACCGGGGTCCAGCGGGGCGACCCAGACGTCGTCCTCGGCGGTGAACGCCAGCAGGCCCCCGCGCAGGTGGGGGTAGCGGAGGTAACCGGGCGACGTCACCCCTCCATGCTTCGACGGGGCGTCACGCGCGGCAACCGGAAGGGCCGCCGAGCCGCTGCCCCGGGCGCCGGAACCGGTCTGGACCATTGACACCGTACGGCCGGATCCACTTCAGTGGTCTAGTCCAACTCATCTGCCCGGCCGCGCCGTTCCCCCACCACCGGTGCGCGCCCAGGCATGTCCGGACGCCCCCACGACCGCGCCCTCCGCAAGGAGTCCCCCACATGCGCAGAACCCCTGTGACCCCTGTGACCCCCGCGTCCCCCGCCACCCCCCGCCGCTCGCGCACCCTGCTGGCCGCCGGCACCGCCTCGGCCGTCGCCGCGGCCACCATGGTCGGCCTCACCCTGGGCCTGGCGCCCAGCGCCTCGGCCGGCGAGTTCCTGGTCAACGGCGGCTTCGAGAGCGGCGCCCTCGGCCCGTGGAGCTGCTCGGCCGGCTCCGGCAGCGTCGTCACCGGCCAGGCCCACGGCGGCAGCTACGCCCTGGCGGCGGCCGCCTCGGCCGGCGACACCGCCCGCTGCGCGCAGACCGTCACGGTCGCGCCCAACACCACCTACACGCTCAGCGCCCACCTCAAGGGCTCCTACGTCTACCTCGGCGTGGACGGCGGCACCGCGACCTGGACGCCCGGCACCGGCGGCGCCTACCAGAAGCTGAGCACCACCTTCACCACCGGCGCCACCCAGACCAGCGCCACCGTCTACACCCACGGCTGGTACGGCCAGGGCACCTACTACGCGGACGACGTCTCGCTGGACGGCCCCGGCGCGCCCAGCCCGACCATCACGCCCACCCCCACGGTCACGCCCACGGTGACCCCCACCGTGACGCCCACGGTCACCCCGACCGTCACGCCCACCGTGACCCCGACCGTCACGCCCACCGGCACGCCCACCACGCCGCCGCCCGGCTCCAAGTCCCTGGTCGGCTACCTGCACGCCAGCTTCGCCAACGGCGCCGGCTACACGAAGATGGCCGACGTCCCCGACTCCTGGGACATCATCAACCTCTCCTTCGGCGAGCCGACCTCGGTCACCTCCGGCGACATCCGGTTCAACCGCTGCCCGGTCACCGAGTGCCCGAGCGTCGAGTCCGACGCCGACTTCAAGGCCGCCATCGCCGCCAAGCGCGCCAAGGGCAAGAAGGTGCTGATCTCGATCGGCGGCCAGAACGGCCAGGTCCAGCTCACCACCACCGCCGCCCGGGACGCCTTCGTCAGCTCCGTCTCGGCGATCATCGACAAGTGGGGCCTGGACGGCCTGGACATCGACTTCGAGGGTCACTCGCTGTCGCTCCAGACCGGCGACACCGACTTCAAGAACCCGACCAGCCCGGTCATCGTCAACCTGATCTCCGCGATCAAGACGCTCAAGGCCAAGTACGGCCCGAACTTCGTGCTGACCATGGCCCCGGAGACGTTCTTCGTCCAACTCGGCTACCAGTACTACGGTTCCGGCCCCTGGGGCGGCCAGGACCCGCGGGCCGGCGCCTACCTGCCGGTCATCCACGCCCTGCGCGACGACCTGACGCTGCTGCACGTCCAGGACTACAACTCCGGCTCCATCATGGGCCTGGACAACCAGTACCACTCGATGGGCGGCGCCGACTTCCACGTCGCGATGACCGACATGCTGCTCAAGGGCTTCCCGGTGGCGGGCAACACCAACAACGTGTTCCCGGCGCTGCCCGCCTCCAAGGTCGCCATCGGCATGCCGGCCACCACCAACGCGGGCAACGGCTACGTCGCCCCGGCCGAGGTCAACAAGGCGCTGGACTGCCTCACCAAGCTGGCCAACTGCGGCAGCTACGTGCCCAAGTCCGGCGCCCAGCCCGGCCTGCGCGGTCTGATGACCTGGTCGATCAACTGGGACCAGTTCGGCGGCCGGGAGTTCTCGAAGAACTTCGACTCCTACTTCCGCCGCTGACGGACCGGCAGGCCGACGGACCGACGGACCGGCAGGCCGACGGACCGGCGGACCGGCGGACCGACGGACCGACGGACTGACGAGCCGCTGAACCGAAGGACCGCTGAGCGACGGGACCCGAACCCGTCGCTCAGCGGTCCACCCGTACCGCCGCCAGGTACTCGGCGATCGCGTCCCGGTTGCGGGTCAGACAGGCGATCCGCGCGCTCATCCCGGCCAGCTCCTGCTCCAGGGTGGCGATCATCTCCGGTGTGGCGTCCTCGAAGTGGATCGTCCGGGGCTTGCTGAGGCAGGGCAGGATCTGTTTGATGATCCGGGTCGGCAGCCCCGCGTCGAGCAGCCCCCGGATCTGCAGCACCCGGTCCACCGTCGTCCCGTCGTACGCGCGGTAGCCGTTCGCGCAGCGCCCGGCCGCGATCAGCCCCTGCTCCTCGTAGTAGCGCAGCAGCCGCCGGGACGCCCCGGTCCGCTCGGACAGCTCGCCGATCCGCATGTGCCCCACCTCACAGCCGGTCGCGTTGACCCTCACATCAGTGTGAGGGTTCGAGCATAACGGCCATGCGGACCACTTCCCGGACCATCGACCGACCCGCCGCGGCCGCCCGCGGCCGGCGCCCTGCCCTGCCCCTGCCCGCCCTCCTCGCCCTCGCCACCGCCGTCTTCGTCACCGCCCTCACCGAGACCCTGCCCGCCGGCGTGCTGCCCGCCATGAGCGCCGACCTCGGCGTCGGCGAGTCCGCGATGGGCCAGTCCGTCACCGTCTACGCCCTCGGCACCGCCCTCACCGCCGTGCCGCTCACCGCGGCCACCGCCGGCTGGGGCCGGCGGCGCCTGCTGCTCACCGCGATGCTCGGCTTCGCCGCCGCCAACACCGTCACCGCGCTGTCCACCGACTACCCGCTCACCATGGCCGCCCGGTTCGTCGCCGGGGTCGCCGCCGGCCTCGCCTGGGCCCTGCTCGCCGGATACGCCCGCCGGCTCGCGCCGCCGGAGCTCCAGGGCCGGGCCATCGCCGTGGCGATGGCCGGCGCGCCGCTCGCCCTGTCGCTGGGCGTGCCCGCCGGGGCCTTCCTCGGCGAGGTGCTCGGCTGGTGGGTGGCCTTCCTGCTGATGACCGTGATCGCCCTCGGCGTGACCGGCTGGATCGCCGCGGCCGTCCCCGAGGTGCCCGGCCAGGCCCGCGGCGAGCGGACCCCGGTGCTGCGCGCCCTGGCCGTCCCCGGCGTCACCCCCGTGCTCGCCGTCACCTTCGTCTTCGTCCTCGCCCACACCGTCCTCTACACCTACATCGCGCCCTTCCTCGACCGGCGCGGCATGGGCGGCGCCACCGACGCCGTGCTGCTCGCCTTCGGCGTGGCCTCGCTCGCGGGCATCTGGTTCACCGGCGCGCACATCCACCGCCGGCTGCGCGCGCTCACCGTCGTCTCGACCCTCCTGGTCGCGGCCGCCGCGGCCGTGCTCGGCCTGGCGGCCGGCAGCGCCGCCGCCGTCTACGCCGCCGCCGTGCTCTGGGGGCTCGGCTGGGGCGGCGTCCCGACCCTGCTGCAGACCGCCGCCGGGGACGCGGGCGGCGAGCAGGCGGACGCGGCGCAGGCGATGCTGGTCACCCTGTGGAACGCGGCGATGGCCGGCGGCGGGGTGGCCGGCGGCCTGCTGCTGGACCGGCTCGGCACCGGCTCCTTCCCGTGGACCGTCCTGCTCCTGCTGCTGCCCGTGCTCGCCCTCGTCCTGGCCGCCCGCGTCCACGGCTTCCCGGCCCGCCGTCCGGGCGCGGCTTCCTGACCACGGGCCGGCGCCCCGGGCGCTCAGTACCCGCCGCCCCCGTACCCGCCGAGCGGGTCCCGGGGCGGCATCAGCCCGCCGCGGTAGGAGATGGCCACCGCCTGCGCCCGGTCCCGGGCGCCGATCTTCGCCAGCACCCGCTTCATGTGGGTCTTCACGGTCGACTCGGCGAGCACCAGCAGCGCGGCGATCTCCCGGTTCGAACGCCCCTCGGCCGCCAGCCGCAGCACCTCCCGCTCCCGCGCCGTCAGCTGGGCGAGCCGGATGTCCTGCGGCTCCGGCGGCGGTCGCCCGCCGCCCCGGCCGACCACCTGGGCGACCAGGTCCCGGGTGACCGCGGGGTCCAGCACGGACTCGCCCGCGGCCAGGGTGAGCACCGCGTCGATGAGCCGCTCGGCCGAGGCCCGCTTCAGCAGGAAGCCGGCCGCCCCGGCCCGCAGCGCCCCCCAGACGTAGTCGTCGTGGTGGAAGGTGGTCAGCACCAGCACCCGGGTGGGCAGCCCGGCGGCGGTGATCCGCCGGGTCGCCTCCACCCCGTCGACGCCGGGCATCCGGACGTCCATCAGCACCACGTCCGGCAGCAGCTCCCGGCAGCGGGCGACCGCCGCCGGCCCGTCCGCCGCCTCGCCGACCACCTCGATCCGGTCGTCGGTCTCCAGCACCAGGCGGACCCCGGCGCGCAGCAGCGCGTCGTCGTCGGCCACCACGACGCGCACCCGTCCGCCCGCCGGCCCCTGCCCCGGTTGTTCCCGCCCGGCCGGCCCCCCTGCCGCCGGCCCCTGCCCGGCCGTCACGGGACCGGCAGCTCGGCGCGCAGCCGGAACCCGCCCGGCTCGCCCGGCCCGTGCTCCACCCGGCCGCCGAGGACCGAGACCCGCTCGGCCACGCCCAGCAGCCCGCGCCCGGCCGCGTACCCGGCCGGCACCCCCCGCCCGTCGTCGCAGACCTCGACGGCCAGCCGGCCGGCGGAGCACCGGACGGTGACCGCGACGGTCCCGGCGCCCGCGTGCTTGACGGTGTTGGTGAGCGCCTCCTGGACGATCCGGTACGCCGACACGTCCAGGCTGCGCGGCACCCGGCGGGCGGCGGGGTCGATCCGCATCCGCACCCGCAGCCCGGTCCGGCCCAGCCGCTCGGCCAGCCGCTCCAGGTCGGCGATCCCGGGCTGCGGCGCCGCGCCCTCGGCGTCCCCGTCGCCCGCGCCGCGCCGCAGCAGGCCGAGCACCCGGTCCAGGTCGTCGAGCGCCTCCCGCCCGGTGTGCTCCATCCCGTGCAGCAGCTCCCGGGTGCGCTCCGGTTCGCGGTCGAGCAGCCGGCGCGCGGCCCCGGCCTGGACCAGCACCACGTTCAGGGTGTGGCCCACGGAGTCGTGCAGCTCCCGGGCGAGCCGGGCCCGCTCCTCGGCGACCACCTCCCGGCGCAGCAGCAGCCGGGCGGCCTCGCGCTGCTCGGCCCGCCGGGCCGACCCGTAGCCGACCGCCCAGCCGAGCAGCCAGAGGAACAGCACCCCGGCCGGGATGACGGGGTAGGCCCGGCCGAGGTCGGCGAAGTACGCGGCCATCCCGAGCAGCGCGGCGAACGGGCCGAACCAGGCGCGGCGCCGGGGCGCGTACAGGCCGAGCGAGTAGAGGCCGACGAGGTCGGCGTACGGGGAGACCGGGCTCGGCAGCACGAACAGCGCCTCCGCCGAGAGCGCGGCCGCCCCGACCAGGTACCCGGCCAGCGGCCTGGTCCGGCGCACCGCCAGCGGTCCGGCCACCGCCGCGCTCAGCGCGAGGGCGAGCGGCAGGCCGCCGTGCAGCCGGCCGGCCGAGCCGATCCGCTCGACGGCCATGACCAGCAGGAAGGCACCGGCCAGCGCGACGTCCCAGCGCTCGGCCGGGACCGTCCGGAGCGCGGGCAGCGACGGACCGGCGAGCGCGGTCGCCCGGGCGGGCGGCGGAGGAGTCATGGCGGCTCCGGGGTCGGGGGCGGTGGCCGCCACGCGGTGGTGCGGGCGCACGGGCCGTACGGTAGCGGCGGCCCCTCGGCCCGCGCATCGCCCTGGTGGGGTATTCCGGACCCCCTGCGGGGGCAGGCCGCGGGACCCCGCCGGGCGGACGCGGGCGGGCCACCGCGGTCCGTAGCGTCCGGGCCATGAACGCTCCCGATCCCCGCACCGCACCGCGCCCCGGCCGGGCCCGCCGGGCGGGCTGGTGGACGGTCACCGTCCTCGCCCTCGCCACCGCCCTGCTCACCGCCCGCTACCTGACCCTCGACCCGGAGGTCTTCCTCGACCGGCAGCGCGCCGTCTACCTGGCCCACCGCGTGCCGCTCGCCCTGCACGTCGGCGGCGGGGTGCTGGCGATCCTGCTGGGCACCTGGCAGTTCCTGCCCCGGCTGCGCGCCCGCCGCCCGGCCCTGCACCGGCTGACCGGCCGGCTCTACCTGCTCGCCGTACTGGCCACCGGCACCGGTGGCCTGCTGCTGGCACCCCACGGGCTGGTCGGCCCCATCGCGCCGATCGGCTTCACCGCGCTCGCCGTCCTGCTGCTGCTCTCCTCGGCGCTGGCCTGGAGATCCGCCCGGCGCCGCGACCTGGTCCGCCACCGGGCCTGGGCCACCCGCTCGTACGCGCTGATCCTCGCCGCCGCCACGCTGCGGATCTGGCTGCCGGTGATGGACCTCGCGGGCGTCCCGTTCGACCAGGCCTACGCGGCCGTGGGCTGGACCTGCTGGCTGATCAACCTGGTAGTGGCCGAGCACCTGATCGGCCGCTTCCCGCGCCCCGCCGCCGCGCCGCCGGCCGGGTGACCCGGGACCGTCCGCGCTGTCATGACACCCTATCATCCGGCCATGACCACCGCAGAGTTGATCCGCATCGTCTCCCGCTCCTCGCCGATGGCGCTCGCCCAGGTCGAGCGGGTCAGGGCCGAGCTCGCCGCCCTGCATCCGGGGGTGCGCACCGAGGTGGTGCCGGTGACCACCTCGGGCGACCGCTGGATGGGCGACCTCGCCCGGCTCGGCGGCAAGGGCGCGTTCACCAAGGAGGTGGACGCCGCGCTGCTGGCCGGCGAGGCGGACCTCGCCGTCCACTGCCTCAAGGACGTGCCCGCCGACCGCCCGCTGCCGGCCGGCACCGTGTTCGCCGGCTACCTGCGCCGCGACGACATCCGCGACGCGCTCGTCCACCCCGGCGGCCTGACCCTGGACGAGCTGGCGCCCGGCACCCGGATCGGCACCTCCTCGGTCCGCCGCCGGGCCCAGCTCGCCGCCTCCCACCCGCACCTGGAGTGCGTGCCGATGCGCGGCAACGCCAACAGCCGGCTGGCCAAGCTCGCGGCGGGGGAGGCGGACGCGCTGCTGCTCGCGCTGTCCGGGCTGGAGCGGATCGGCGAGGCCGCGCGGATCGGCGAGGTGCTGTCGCCGGACGTGATGTGCCCGCCGATCGGCGCCGGGATCCTCGCCCTGCAGTGCCGGGCCGAGGACACCGCCACCATCGACGCGGTCACCGGCCTCGGCGACCAGCCGACCTGGCGCGAGGCGAGCGCCGAGCGGATGTTCCTGCACGTGCTCCAGGGCCACTGCAACTCGCCGATCGCCGGCTACGCCCGGGCCGAGGCGGACGGCCGCCTCTCGCTGCGCGGCCGGGTCTTCACCCCGGACGGCAAGCAGGTCCTGGACGCCCACGAGTGGGCCGGCTCGCTGACCCCGGAGGACCTCGGCACCGCGACCGCCCTCGCCCTCAAGCGGCAGGGCGCCTCCGAGCTGATCGCCGCCATCCCGCACTGAGGCACCGGGGCCGGGGGCGGGTGCTCCCGGCCCCGGAAACGCCGGAAGGCCCCTCGCTCTCACGAGGGGCCTTCCGGCTGTCTGTGCGCCGCCAGGGACTCGAACCCCGGACCCGCTGATTAAGAGTCAGCTGCTCTAACCAACTGAGCTAGCGGCGCCTGCTGACGAGGAAGACCTTACCTGGTCAGCGGCCGAAACACACAATCGGCCCGGAGTCCCGCCCCCGGCGGGACCGCTCAGGGGGTGAGCACGACCTTCCCCCGGACGTGCCCGGTGCCGACCAGCCGGTGGGCGTCGGCGACCCGCTCCAGCGGGAAGGTGTCGGCGATCTCCAGCCGCAGCCGGCCCGCCTCCCAGAGGCCGACCAGCTCGGCCAGCCGCGCCGCCGTCCGCTGCCCCCGGATCCCGAGCACGCCCAGGCGACGGGCCACCGGGTAGTCGACCACGGTGCCGATCCGGTCCCGGTCGGCGACCAGCTCGACGGAGGCCTCCAGCGCCCCGCGCCCGGCCGCGTCGAAGGCCGCGTCCACGCCCTGCGGGGCCGCCGCCCGGACCCGCTCGACCAGCCCCTCGCCGTACGTGACCGGGACGGCGCCCAGCTCCCGCAGGTAGGCGTGGTTGCGCTCGCCCGCGGTGCCGACCACCCGCGCGCCCCAGGCCCGGGCCAGCTGGACGGCGACCGTGCCGACCCCGCCGGCGGCGCCGTGCACGAGCACGGTGTCGCCCTCGCCGACCTTCAGCTCGGTCAGCGCGAGGTGCGCGGTCTGACCGGAGGCGGACAGCGCGCCCGCGTGCTCCCACGGCATCCCGGCCGGCTTGCGCACCAGCTGGGCGGCGTCGGCCGCGACCAGCTCGGCGGCGCAGCCGAGCAGCCGGAAGCCCAGCACCTCGTCCCCGACCGCCCAGCCGTCGACGCCGGGCCCGAGCCGGTCGACGACCCCGGCGAACTCGTTGCCGGGGGTCAGCCCGGGGACGAGCTCGATGCCGGCCGGGGCCTGGCCCTCCCGGATCGCGAGGTCCACCGGCTGCACCCCGGCGGCGTAGACCCGGACCCGCACCTGTCCCGGGCCGGGGACGGGGTCGGGCACCGCGGTCACCCGCAGTGCCTCGGGGCCGCCGAACCTGGGGACGGTCACTGCCTTCATCGCGGGCACTCCTGTCGGGTCCTGTCGGGCGAGTTCCCCTGATCCTGCGAGGTGAAGCGCGCTTGAGGTCAACCCCTTCCCGGCGTGTCGCCCCAGTTGAGATCATTGTCGGATTTATCCTCGACGGCGGCCCGGGCCATGTCCGGAGCCGCACACCCCCGCCCCCGCCCGCCACCGAGAGGACGTCCCCGTGGGCCAGCTGCCCCTGCTCTTCCTGGTGCTGCTCGCCTCCGTGGTGACCATGCCGCTGGCCCGCCGCTCCGGCGTGCCCCAACCGGTGCTGATGACCCTGCTGGGCATCGCCATGGCACTGATCCCGCAGATCCCCGACATCGCCATCGAACCCGAGCTGATCCTGCCGCTGGTCCTGCCGCCGCTGATCTTCGCCGTCGCCCGGCGCTCCTCGGTCCGCTACTTCAAGGCGAACATCCGCTCCATCCTGCTGCTCGCCGTCGCCCTGGTCGTGGTCACCACCGCCGTCGTGGCCGGCACCGTGCACTGGCTGCTGCCCGGACTGCCGATCGCCGCCGCCATCGCGCTCGGCGCCCTGGTCTCCCCGCCCGACCCGGTGGCCGCCGTCGCCGTGGCCGGCAGCGTCGGCCTGCCCCGCCGCCTGGTCTCCATCCTGGAGAGCGAGGGCCTGTTCAACGACGTCACCGCGATCGTCGTCTACTCGCTGGCCATCGACGCGGTGGTCGGCGGCCACTTCTCCGGCGGCGGGGCCGTGCTGCGCTTCGTCCTGTCGGCGGTCCTCGCGGTCGTCATCGGCGTCGCCCTCGGCTGGGCCAACACCAAGCTCGCCGCGCTGCTGGAGGACCCCACCCAGCAGGTCGCGCTCAACCTGCTGGTGCCCTTCGCCGCCTACAGCCTGGCCGAGGAGGTGCACGGCTCCGGCGTGCTGGCCGTCGTCGTCTGCGGCCTCTACCTCGCCGAACGGGCCGCCGACGCGGACGCCGTCGCCTACCGGCTGGTCGGCAACGCCTTCTGGGAGATCGTCGAGATCCTCATCACCGGCGTCGCCTTCGGCCTGATCGGCCTGGAACTCGCGACCGTCCTCAAGGAGGCCGGCTCCGGCTGGACCGGCATGCTCGGCGACGCCGCCGTGGTGATCGCGGTGGTCGTGGTGGTCCGGCTGCTCTGGCTGCTCCCGGCCGGCTGGCTCTCCCAGAAGCTGCGCTCCGGCTCCGAGGAGGACACCCCGATCAGCTGGCAGGAGAGCGTGCTGCTCTGGTGGTCCGGGATGCGCGGCGTGGCCACCGTCGCGCTGGCCCTGGCCATCCCGCTCACCCTGGACACCGGCGAGGCCTTCCCGGAACGCGGCCGGCTGGTCTTCATCGCGTTCAGCGTGGTGCTCTTCACCCTGCTGGTCCAGGGCCTCACCCTGCCCTGGCTGGCCAAGCGGTTCGAGCTCGACCTCGACCACGACCGGCACGAGCAGCAGGTCCGCCAGCTCTGGTGGCGGGCCGCCAAGGCCGGCCTGCGCAGGCTCGGCGAGCTGGAGGAGGCCGACCGGCTGCCCGCCGAGGTCGCCGACCGCCTGCGGGACCGTCAGCACGACCGGCTGGCCCGGCTCTGCCCGGAGAACTACGCCGAGGAGGAGGCCACCGAGGCCAAGCAGCGGCTCGCCCAGTGGCGCGCGGCGCACAGCGTCGAGCAGGAGATGATCGCGGCCTCCCGGCGCGAGATGCTGACCGCCCGCGCCGAGCCCGGCGCCGACCCGGAACTCGTCGACCAGGTGCTGCGCGGACTCGACCTGCGCTCCGAACGGCGCTGAGGGCCGGGCGGGGCTGACGGCGCGTCCGTCCGGGTGGCGGTGCGGCGGGTCGGGCGGCCGGTCCGTGACGGCCGGACGGACGCCCCGCGACGCCCGTCCGAACGGCGGGAATCCCGACGGATCGTCGGCGAACGGAATGTGCGCCCGGGGTCCCGGCGTTGCATAGGCTGGCCCCGGGCAAGGCCGTCAACGGAGTCGGCGCACCCCCAGTACCCGCACGACCTCGCGAAACCCTCCCGCCTGGCCCTGCCGGTATCTGCACCCAGATGAAACGAGGAGCCACCGATGTCGGAGACCCGCGCCGACGCCCGTACCCCGCTGGACCGCACCCCGCAGTGGGCCGCCCTCGCCAAGCACCGGGAGGAGTTCGGCGACACGCACCTGCGCGAGCTGTTCGCCGCCGACCCGGAGCGCGGCCGCCGCTACACCCTCCAGGTCGGCGACCTGCACGTCGACTACGCCAAGCAGCTCGTCACCGACGAGACCCTGGCGCTGCTGCGCGAGCTGGCCGAGGCCACCGGCGTCGCCGCCCTGCGGGACGCCATGTTCCGCGGCGAGAGGATCAACACCACCGAGAACCGGGCCGTCCTGCACACCGCGCTGCGCGCCCCGCGCGGCGCCGTGGTCGAGGTCGACGGCGAGAACGTCGTCCCGGCCGTGCACGCCGTGCTCGACAAGATGGCCGCCTTCGCCGGGCAGGTCCGCGGCGGCGAGTGGCGCGGCCACACCGGCAAGCGGATCCGCACCGTCGTCAACATCGGCATCGGCGGCTCCGACCTCGGCCCCGCGATGGCCTACGAGGTGCTGCGCTCCTACACCCAGCGGGGCCTCGACGTCCGCTTCGTCTCCAACGTGGACGGAGCCGACCTGCACGAGGCGGTCCGCGACCTGGACGCCGCCGAGACGCTGTTCATCGTCGCCTCGAAGACCTTCACCACCATCGAGACCATCACCAACGCGGTCTCCGCCCGGAACTGGCTGCTCACCGAGCTGCGCGCGGACACCGACGCGGTCGCCAAGCACTTCGTCGCGCTCTCCACCAACGCCGAGGGCGTCGCCGACTTCGGCATCGACACCGCCAACATGTTCGAGTTCTGGGACTGGGTGGGCGGCCGCTACTCCTACGACTCGGCGATCGGCCTCTCGCTGATGATCGCCATCGGCCCGGACGCCTTCCGCGAGATGCTGGACGGCTTCCACCTGGTCGACGAGCACTTCCGCACCGCCCCGCCGGAGGAGAACGTCCCGCTGCTGCTCGGCCTGCTCGGGGTCTGGTACGGCGCGTTCTTCGACGCCCAGGCGCACGCCGTGCTGCCGTACTCGCACTACCTGTCGAAGTTCACCGCCTACCTCCAGCAGCTGGACATGGAGTCCAACGGCAAGTCGGTGGACCGCGACGGCCGCCCGGTGAGCTGGCAGACCGGCCCGGTGGTCTGGGGCACCCCCGGCACCAACGGCCAGCACGCCTACTACCAGCTGCTGCACCAGGGCACCAAGCTCATCCCGGCGGACTTCATCGGCTTCGCCCGGCCGGTCGCCGACCTGCTGCCCGGCCTGGTCGCCCAGCACGACCTGCTGCTCGCCAACTTCTTCGCCCAGACCCAGGCGCTGGCCTTCGGGAAGACGCCGGAGGAGGTCGCCGCCGAGGGCGTGCCGGCCGAGCTGGTCCCGCACAAGACCTTCCGGGGCAACCACCCGACCACCACCGTGCTGGCCGCCGAGCTGACCCCCTCGGTGCTCGGCCAGCTGGTCGCCCTCTACGAGCACAAGGTGTTCGTCCAGGGCGCGATCTGGAACATCGACTCCTTCGACCAGTGGGGCGTCGAGCTGGGCAAGGTGCTCGCCAAGCGGATCGAGCCGGTGCTGCTGACCGGTGAGGGCACGGAGGGGCTGGACAGCTCCACCGCCGCGCTGGTCGCCCGCTACCGCGAGCTGCGCGGCCGCTGACCCGGCCGGGGCCGGTGCACGGGCCGTCCGCTCCGGCGGGCGGCCCCGCCGGCCCCGCGGGTCCCGCCCGATGCTCCCGGCTGCTCCCGGTCCGGCCGTGGCCGGAAACGCCGGAAGGCCCCTCGCTCTCACGAGGGGCCTTCCGGCTGTCTGTGCGCCGCCAGGGACTCGAACCCCGGACCCGCTGATTAAGAGTCAGCTGCTCTAACCAACTGAGCTAGCGGCGCCTGCTGACAGAGAAGACTTTAGCAGCGGGGCGCGGTCCGGCCAAAATCGAATACCCGCACCTCCCGGGCCCGCCGCCGGCCCGGGCCGCTCAGAGCGCCTCGACCGGCTCACGGGCCGCCCGGACGCAGGCCCACAGCACGACGGAGGCCCCCGGCAGCCACGGCTCCCGGCTCTCCGGGGCGACGATCCACCGCCCCGGGCCGTGCCCCGGCGCGTCCGGGCCGCCCGCCGTGCGCTGCACCGGCGGCACCGTCACCGTGTCGCCCTTGCCGTGGCAGAGCAGCGGCGGCACGTCCCGGGCCCACTCCTCCCAGGCCAGCAGCCGGCGCAGCCGGGGCGCCGCGCCCGGCTGGACGAACAGCAGCGTCCGCCCCCGGACGACCGCCACCGGCCCGCAGCCGGGCCCGGAGGCCCACAGCTCGTCCAGTACCCGGCGGCCGAACAGCGCCGGCATGCTGATCACGTCGAAGGCCCGGCCGCACGGCAGCACCGAGGGTGCCCACGGGCGGGACTCCCACAGGGCGCGCATGCTGCGCGGGTACTCGCTGGCGGAGGCGAGCCAGGCCTCCCCGGCCACGGTCACGTACTCCACCGACTGATAGGTCCAGATGTCCACGCACAGGAGGGTGGGGCATCCGGAGGGTGTCCGGGAGGGAAAGCGCGGTTCGCCGGACAGCGGGACGCGCGGGGGCGTACCCTTCCGCTTCCCCCGGCATATGCCAGAGGCGAGGAGCCGGGCCGGGCCGCGAGCGGGCCGTTCCCGGCGGGCCGGTCCCGGCGACCGCCTCTGGGAACGGATCAGTCCTCGTGCCGCCGGGGGCGCAGCAGGGTGCGCCCGTACTCGATCATCTTGGCGGCGTAGTCCGGCGTCCAGTCCGCCCGGCCCGCGATCTCGGCCTCGGACAGCGCGTCGAACCGGCGCGGATCCGCCAGCTGCGCGGCCGCGACCGCCTGGAAGTCGGTGGCCCGCTCGGCGGCGGCCCGGAAGGCCAGCGCCAGCTCCGTGGAGCGGCGCAGCAGCTCGGCCGGGTCGTCGATCGACTCCAGGTCGAAGAAGCGCTCCGGCTCCGGTTCGTCGGCCTGCGGCTCGAACAGCAGCTGCGCCGGGCGCTGCCGCCGGCCGGGCGCCGCACCGGTGCCCGTGCCGGGACCGGCCGCCGCGGCGGGGCCGCTCGGGTCGGACGCCTGCGCATGGGAGTCGGGCATGGACGGACACCTCCGGGTGCTCGATGGGGGCGGGCGGCGGCTGCTCGGGTCGGGCGCCGCCCGGTCGTGGCCGCCGTCCATTGTCGCGCGGCGGCGGCCGGTAACGGAACGGTGCGCATCCGGGTGCTATTCCCACCCGGCGTGCCGGGGGCGTGTGTGCGCCGGTCCGGCCTTCCACGCGCCGGTTCGGTCCGCCCCGCGCCCCATGCCCCACGCCCCGCGCCTCGTGCCCCGTGCGGCCCGTGTGTCCGCCGCGTGTCCGCGCCGCCCCCGGACGGGGGCCGTCAGAGCCGGCCCAGCCGCACCCGGTGCTCGGACAGATGGTGCAGCACCCGGTGGTTGGCCTCCCAGCCGTCGGGGAACGCCACCGGAACGTTCAACTGCACCGGTTCGGTGGCCGGATGCTCGTCCAGCAGCTCCGCGATCCCCGCCCGGGCCACCACGATGCAGGCGTGCCGGTGCCGGGAGGCCAGCACGCAGAGCCGACCGGTCTCCAGGTGGAACGCGGTGGCGTCCGGCCGCCCCGACAGCGGGTGCAGCACCACCGTGACGTCGTACTCGCGCCCCTGCAGCCGGTTCGCGGTGTCCACGGTCACCGCGGGACCGGCCGTCGGGTCCACCGGCACCCCCACCCGGACGAGCGCGGCCCGCACCGCCGCCGCCTGGTCCCGGTGCGCCGTGCCGACCGCCACCCGGTCCGCCGTGAGCGGGGCGGACCCCTGCTCGGATCGCGCCGTCAGCCCGCGGTCCAGCAGCCGGCGCACGGTGGCCGCGACGGCCGCCACCGCCTGCGGGTCGGTGCGCACGGTGTGCCGGGCCGGCAGCTCCAGCAGCGCCCAGCCGTGCTCGGCGGCCCGGTCGATCGCCGCGTCCAGCGCCGAGCCGTCCGGGCGCACCGAGGCGGTCAGCGAGCGGTCCCCGGGGCCGGTGCCCGAACGGAACGGCGTGAACGGGTAGAACGCGCCGGAGATCAGCGGCGCCGCGCTGGCCGGCAGCCGCCAGGACACCGGCAGCCGGTGCGGCTCGATCTGCGGGTTGTGCGCCAGCAGGGTGACCACCGCGCTGCTCGACGGGTCGTACGACAGGCCCGCCCACTGCTCGGTGCCGACCACGGTGAACGGGTCCAGCTGGCCCGGGTCGCCGACGAACAGGGCCCGCTCGAACAGCCGGGCCACCGCCAGCAGCGCGTCCGAGCGCATCTGGTACGCCTCGTCCACGATCGCGTGCCGCCACGGCTGCTCGGCCCGCACCCACTGCCACTTCGCCGAGGTGGAGATCACCACGTCCAGCTCGGCCAGCTCGGCGACCTTGTCCGAGGGCGTGACGTTGGCGTGCCGCAGCACCTCCGGTCCCGGGCGGGCGTCGGCGGCGTGCAGCCGGCCGATCGTCAGATCCGGTGCCTTCACGGCCAGTCGGTCGACCAGGTCGTCCACCTGGCCATTGGTCTGGGCGACGATCATCAGCCGCTCGCCGGCCGCGACCAGCTCCCGGGCGGCGCGCACCACCAGGGTCGACTTGCCGGCGCCGGGCGGGGAGTCCACCACCACGCCGCGCGGCGCGCCGGCGGCCGGGCGGACGGTCGCCTCCAGGATCCGTGCCACCGCCGCGTCGGCGGCCGCGCCGGGGGTCTGGCCGGCGCCCTGCTCGGTGCTCATCGGGCGGATCACTCCCAGTCCTCGGCGGCGCCGGTCACGAGCGGCACCACGGTGACGACGGCCCCGGGCGGGCCGCCGTGCGTCCACGGCGTGTCGTCCGGATCGGGCAGCGGCGCCGCCTGCCGGACCGTCAGTTCGAACAGCGTGAAGGTGACCCGCTCGCCGGGCTCGGGCAGGCTCCCCGGCTCGGGCTCCTTCTTGCGCCCCATGCCGGACAGCACCCGCACCGTGATGGTGCCCTCCTGCGGGTCGGCCGCCGCGATCACGGCCTTCTGCGCCGGGCCCGCCCCGGCCTCGGGGGCCGCCGGTTCCCGGACCCGGTGCACCTCGCGGCCCAGGTCGGCGTGCGGGCGGTCGTCGGTCCGCACCGTCACCAGCGGGCGCGGCTTGGGGGAGCGGCCGGTGGTGTCGTAGTCCGGCACCACCTCGGTCACCACCCCGCTGAACGCCTCCCCGGCGAGCCGGTGCTCGGCCATCGCCAGCGGGTCGTCCAGCGCCTCCTGGACGTCCAGCCGGGCCTGCTCGCGCTCGCGCTGGGCGAGCTTGCGGGCGGCCGTCACGGCGTCGTCGATCCGCGGCTGCGGCGGCTCGCCGGCCGCCAGCCGGTCCCGGTGGCCGGTGTACGACCAGCGGTCGCCGGTCCAGCGCTCGGGCAGGTGGCCGGCCGGGGGCAGGGCGCGCAGCAGGTCCAGGCCGTGCCAGACGTCGTGCCAGGTCGGCAGCAGCTCCTCGCGCAGGACGGCGCGCAACTGCTCCACGGCGACCCGCACGGCCTCCCGGGCCGCCGCGGCGTCGCTGCCGCCCGGGCCGCCGGGGCCGCCGGGGCCGCCCGCGCCGTCGGCCTCGCGCAGGGCCGCTGCGGCCGCGTCGTAGCGGGCGATCGCCGGGGCGAGCACCTTGGCGTCGAACACCGGGTCGGTGGTCGGACCGGCCGGCGGGTGGAGCAGCCGGCCCCCCTCGCCGCGCCCGGTCTCGGCCAGCTCCGCGGCCTCCGCGCCGGTCAGCCCCTCCGGCGGCGTGTGCCAGGCCAGCCGGGCGGCCAGGTGCTGGTCCTCCAGGTGGCTCTGGCCGGTGGCCCAGTGCCGGGCCAGCAGACCGGTCATCGGCAGCAGCAGGCTGGAGCCCGGCACCATGGCGCGCTCGGCGAGGTGGGTCAGCCAGCGGCCGAGCAGCGGCACCCGGGCCGGCGCCGGGAACGGGCCCGGATCCTCGTCCTCGGCGGTGCGGCGGAAACGGGTCGAGCGCCCGAGCAGCGCCAGGTACCGCACGCCCCCGCTGTTCGGCACGATCAGCTGCGGGGCGTCCGCGCACAGCTCGCGGACGACCGGCGTCTTCTCGCCGCTCTCCGGATCCTTCTCGGAACCCTCGATCAGCTCCACCTCGTCGCCGAAGGACTCCAGGTAGGGCAGCAGGTCGGCGGCCAGGTCGGCCAGGAACTCCGAGCGCAGCGTGCGGTTGAGCGGCTGCGGCACGATGTGCAGCGCCGGCGCCCGCCGGTCGGTGCCCAGCAGCACGGCCAGCGGCGCGCCGTCCTCGCCGGCCGAGGTCAGCGGGACGAGCACCAGCGGGCGCTCGGACAGGTGCCGGTGGCGGACGGTGGCCAGCGGCTCGGCCCGGCCGCTGCGCACGGCCTCCAGCCGGGCCAGGGTGGACAGCAGGCTCACCGCTCGGCCCCCGCACTCTCGGGCCGGGGGCGGCCGAGCGCCTCGGCGCGCAGCGCGGCGGCGTAGGCCAGCCGGGCGGCGGCCTCGTCGGCCCCGTCGCCGTCGGTCCCGTCGCCGTCCGCGTCGCTTCCGTCCCCGTCGGCGCCGTCCCGCGCCGGTCCGCCCCCGCCGCCCGGGCCGGTACGGGCCACGGCCAGCGCCTCGGTCACCGTGCGGATGCTGCCCAGCTCGCCCCGCACACCCCGGCCGAGCTGCTCCACCCGGTCCCCGCAGCGGGCCTGGGCCCGGCAGTGGAAGCCCAGTTCACAGGTGGAGAGGCAGTCCGGGCTGTACGCGGCGGGCACCGTCCCGACCGTCTTCTCCAGCTCCTCGGCGGACCGCACGGGCGTGCCGTCCGCAGCGGGGGAGAGGTCGAGGTCCGCCCCCGGCGGCAGCACCGCCAGCAGCCGCTCGATGCCGGTCATCCGGCTGAGCTGGCGCCGGGTGGTGGCCAGCTCGCGGCGCACGTCCACCGGCACGGCGGTCGGCCGGCTGCCGAAGTCCTCGGGGCAGACCAGCAGCACGCTGGTGCGCGGACTGCCCGGCAGCCGCTGCTCGGTGTACGGGTCCGGGTCCACCGGGCGCCCGGCCAGCGCGGCCGCGGCCTCCTGGAGGGCCAGCACGTAGACGGCGGCCTGCCGGGCGGCGGCGCCCACCTTGCCCGGGTCCGCGGTGCCGTCCAGCACCGGGAAGGACTTGATCTCCACGACGGTGCAGCGGCCGCCGTGCACCACGACGGCGTCCGGCTCCAGGTAGGCGGTGGAGCCCGCCACGTCCAGCCGCAGCATCGGGTGGTCGAGCAGCGTCCAGGCGTGCTCCTCGGCGGCCGCCTCGGCGAGCGCGGCCGCCGTCCGGTCGGCCCGGACCGCCGGACCGGAGGAGCGCAGCAGGTCCGGCACCAGCAGCGGCCCGCCCTCCTCGGACATGCCGAGCCGGCGGCGCAGCGGCTCCAGCAGCGCCGCGTAGCCGTCCTCCTTCAGCCGGGCCTCGAAGACGACGCCGCGCGCCAGCGCGAACGGCGACCGGCCGAAGGGGGCGGGGCGGCCGAGCCGGGCGGCCAGCGCCGACTTGTCCACCCCGGCGGCGTCCAGCACGGCGCGGCGGTGGCACCCCGGATTGGCGGCCAGGGCGGCGAGGGCACGGGCGTTCAGACTGCGCTGCGGCGCCGGTCCGCGCAGCTCGGCGAGCCGCTGGGCGAGCGGCTCCGCCGGCCCGCGGAGCGGGGCGTTCGTCGAGACGTTCATGGTGCGGCCCAGTGTCGCATCCGGTTCCGACAATCCGCCCCGGACGGGCCGTTGGCGGCGAACCCGCAGGTCCGGCCCGTCCCGCCCTCCTCGCCGCGGGCGGAGGCCGGGATCGTGGCCGCACCGCCCGTGGGGGATCATGGAGGCCGGTGCTCGCCGGCGAGGCCGACCGTTGACACCGCCCCCGAACGCGAGGAGCCTGCCCATGCCCGCCCGCATCCTGCTGGTCCGCCACGGTGAGACCGACTGGTCGGCCACCGGCCGCCACACCGGCCGCACCGACATCCCGCTGACCGAGGACGGCCGGGCGATGGCCCGGGCGCTCGGCGCCCGGCTCGGCGGCGCGCCCTGGAACGGCCTGCCCGACGCCCTCGTCTACACCAGCCCGCTCGGCCGCGCCAAGGAGACCTGCTCCCTGGCGGGCTTCGGCGACCGCGCCGTGGAGCGCCCCGAACTCCTGGAGTGGGACTACGGTCAGTACGAGGGCCGCACCGGCGCCGACATCCGCGCCACCGACCAGCCCGGCTGGCTGATCTGGCGCGACGGCGTGCCCGGCGGCGAGAAGCTCTCCGAGGTCGCCGCCCGGGTGGACGCGCTGCTCGCCGACCTCAACACCGAGCACGGCGTGCCGGACCCGGACACCACGGTCATGCACTGCGCCGACTGCGACGTCGTGCTCTTCGCCCACGGCCACCTGCTGCGCATCCTGACCGCCCGCTGGCTCGGCCTGCCGCCCGAGTACGCCCAGCGGTTCAAGCTCGGCACCGCCGCGCTCTGCGTGCTGTCCTGGGAGTACGGCGCACCGGCCGTCGAGCTGTGGAACGACCAGGGCCACCTGGAGACCCTGAAGCACTGAGCCGGGGCCGCCGCGGCCGGCCGCCGCCCGCTCAGGCGGCGGTCGTCGCCGCGCCGTACTCGGCCAGGAACCGCCCCACCTCCGGCACCCGCCGGTGCTCGCGCAGCCGCTGCGCGGTGTCCGCCAGCATCGAGCGGATCCGGGCCGAGCGGACGTCGCCGAACAGCGCCACGGCGGCCGAGCCGTACGCGGCCGCGCCGGCCAGGTCCCCCCGGCCGAGCCGGTCGTGGGCGAGTTCGGCGGTGTAGAGCACCCGGTTGCGCACGAAGTGCGGCTGCTGGAGCGCCATGGCCAGCCGGGCGTGCTCGCTGGCCCGGTCCCAGTCCCCGAGCGCGGACCAGCACTGGGCCTGCAGCCCGGCGAGTTCGGCCTCGCCGAAGAACGACATCCACTCCGGATCGGCCTCACCCGGGCCCTGCTCGAACAGCCGGCGGGCCCGGGTGACCGCGCGCTCGCAGGAGCCGCGGTCCTGCAGCAGTGCCCAGCCGCCGGCCTCGCGCATCGTCAGCAGGGCGAGCAGCCGGGGGGAGCCGAGGTGCCGGGCGGCGGACTGCCCGGCCTGGGCGGCGCGCAGCGCCTCGCGGGGGCGGCCGGCGTCCCGGGCGAGGAAGGCGCTGTTGGAGAAGACGTGCGCCTCCAGGGCGGAGTCGCCGGCCATCCGCGCGGTGGCCAGCGCCTCCGCGTAGTACGAGCGGGCGTCCGCGAGCCGGTTCGAGTCGTGCGCCAACCAGCCGACCGAGATGGCCAGTTCGCCGGCCCCGGCCTGGAGCCTGCGCTCGGTCTCGGTGGAGTACTCGCAGGCGTCGAGCAGCAGGTAGGCCTCCCGAAGGGAGCGGCCGGCCTGTTCGAACAGCGCGTCGGCGCCGTGCGCGTCGTCGGCCAGCCGGATGTCCCGGACGGCCTGCTCCACGCCGAGCACCTCGGCCGTGCCGACCTTGCGGGGCGGCGGGACGGGGCCGGGGCGGCCGGGCACGACGGCGCCACCGGGCGCCGCGGCGGTGGGGGCGCCGTGGGGGGCGGGGGCCGCGGCGGCCGGGCCGGGCAGGTCGATGCCGATCACGGCGGCCAGCGCGGCAGGGCCGCCGGCCAGGAACGTACGGCGACGCACGTCGTCGTTCTCCTCGTCACAGGGGTGCGGTTCGTCGGGCCACCCGGGCGCCGTCGCGAACCTCGGCACCGGGGCCCCGACCGGTGGGGGCGGTTCCGCGTACGGCGAGGCAGCGTACGGGAGTTGGGTGGAGAGCCGCGAGCGCGGGGCGGGCAGCGGCGGGAACACCGGATGGCCCGGCGGTGGCGCCCCGGCGCCCGGTCCGCCGTTCCCGCTCCCGCGGCCGGCGCCGTCGGGCGGGCGGCGGCGGACGGCGGTGCGGGGGGCGAAGCCGAGGTCGACCAGCGAGCGGTCCGGCCACATGTGCCGGAACACCCGCTCGTACGCGTAGTTGGGACAGCGGATCTCGCCGGACTCGACCCGCCCGACGTACCGGGCGTCGCAGGAGACGTGCTCGCCGATCTCCCGGGCCGCCCGGCGCACGGCCGTGGCGAACTCGCCCGGCGAGCGGTCGCCGCGCAGGGCACGCATCACGGTGTTGGGTGACGGGCGGTTCGGCTCGGCCGGTGGGGTGGCTGCCATGGTGCGCTCCGTGGTGGTGCGGGTGGCGGTGCGAGGGTCGGGCGGCGGGGTCGTCCGGCCGCGGGAGGGTCCGATGGGGCCCGGGCGGGGACGGTCGGGCGCCACGACAGTACCGGGAGTCACCGGTCGGACACGGCGAGTTCACCTCCGAAGTGCCACCAAACGGGGGCAATCCGGGCGTCCTTGCCGGGATCCGCCATGAAATGCCATGCCTTGCTGTAAGACGCCCCGTGGCCTGCGACACCCGCCCGGCGTTGTCCTGGTACGCGGAAGCCCCTGCCGCCGTCCCCCCGCCGCGTCCCTGGCGGAACCCCCACCCGGGCGGCACGGCTTCCGGTCCCGACGAGGTGACAGGAGGGCCCATGCCGGCCACAGGAGTACCGCAGTTCCGCCGCCTGGCCGTCGGCGGGGTGCTCGACGGAGCGGCCCCCGCCCTGATGCCCGAGTCGGCCGACGACCGCGGCCCCGGCCGGTCCCCGTCCGGCGGCGGCCCCTCCCGCCGCCCCCGCACCGACCCGGACGCCGTCCTCGTCGCCGCCTTCGACACCGTGACGGTCGCCCTGCGGCACGGCCTGGAGGCGGTCGACATCCTGCGGCTGCGCCGGGCCTGCGGCGCGGTGCTGCAGAGCCGCAACGGCGCCACCGTCTCCTTCCTCGTCCCGGGCGGCACCTCCACCACCTGGCACCTGCCCGGCAGTTCCTGTACCGCCGGCGCGCAACTGCTGCCCGCCACCGACCCGCGCTGGGTGATGCCCCCGGCGGGAGTCGACTGCGCCGCCCGCCCCACCGACCCCTGGGTCCTGCGCTCCGCGCTCTGCGAGGCCGCCTGCACCCTCACCGCGGGCGGCCTCGGCCCGTCCTGACCGCCGACCGCCCCCGGCCACCCCCGCTGAGCTGCGGGGCTCCCGCGGACGGCGGCGATAATGGCGGGTATGGGACGAAGCAACCGAGCCGGCCGCACCGCGGACCGGGACCGCAGCGCCGCGCCGAGCGAGCCGGCCGCCACCGGCCCCGGCGGCCGCACCCACGCCCAGGGCCCGCTCACCCGCGCCGTCGACTCCGGCCTCGCCGAGCTGCGCCCCGACCGCGACCGCCCCGCCGCCTGGTCGCTGCTGATCGACGGCGCGCCGCAGTCCCTGGTCGACCTCGCCGACCCCGCCCACCTGGGCTTCGAGTACCAGCGCCGGCTCGGCCACCTCGTCGACCTCGTCGCCCCGCCCGGCCGCCCGATCACCGTCCTGCACCTCGGCGGCGGCGCCCTCACGCTGGCCCGCTACGTCGCCGCCACCCGGCCGCGCTCGCGCCAGCAGGTCGCCGAGATCGACACCGCGCTCACCGAACTGGTCCGCGCCGAACTCCCGCTGGAGCGCGGCTGGCAGGTCAAGGTGCGCGGCGCGGACGCCCGCAGCGTGCTGGAGCGCACCCCCGAGGGCACCGTCGACCTGGTGATCGCCGACGTCTTCTCCGGCGCCCGGGTGCCCGCCCACTGCACCACCGTCGAGTTCACCGCGCTGGCCGCCCGGGCCCTCGCCCCCGGCGGCTGGTACGCCGTCAACATCGCCGACGGCTCGGGCCTGCCGTTCGCCCGTTCCCAGGTGGCCACCCTCGGCACGGTCTTCCCCGAGCTCTGCCTGGTCGCCGACCCGGCGGTGCTGCGCGGCAAGCGCTTCGGCAACCTCGTCCTGGCCGCCGCGCACACCCCGCTGCCGCTGGCCGAACTGACCCGCCGGGTGGCCTCGGACGCCGCCCTCGGCAGGGTCGAACACGGCCGCGCGCTGGCCGACTTCGCGGCCGGCGCCGCCCCGGCCACCGATGCCACCGCCACCGCGTCCCCCACCCCGCCCCCGGGCGTTTTCCGTTAGGGTCACCGGGACGGGGGGTCCCGGACGATCCGACCAGGAGGAGCACCCGCCATGCCGATCCGACCGGCCCGGCCGAGCGAGGCGGCGGCGCTCAGCGCCCTCGCCCTGCGCTCCAAGGCGCACTGGGGCTACGACGCGGAGTTCATCGAGGCCTGCCGGGCCGAGCTCACCCTCACCCCCGACCGGATCGCGTCCGGGCGCACGGCCGTCGCCGAGGAGGACGGCCGGGTCCTGGGCTTCGTCACCCTCACCGGGGCGCCCCCGGAGGGTGAACTGGGTCTGCTCTTCGTCGAACCGGACATGATCGGCCGCGGCGTCGGCCGCCGGCTGATGGCGCACCTGCGCGCCGGGGCCCTCGGCTTCGAGCGGATCACCTTCGCGGCCGACCCGAACGCCGAGCCCTTCTACCGGGCGATGGGTGCCGTGCGCCTCGGCACGGTCCCCTCCGGCTCCATCCCCGGACGCCGACTTCCCCTGCTCGCCCTGCACGTGGCCACCCCCGGCTCCTGATCCCCGCCCGTCCTGCCCTGGCCTGCCCTGCCCCGTCCGTCCTGCTCCGTGCTGTCCGTCCGCTCAGTGGCCCTTCGGCAGGCCCCGGTGCTTGTACATCGCGGCGCCGGTCAGCAGCAGCCCGGCCGTGATCGGGGCGAGAACGGAGGTCGCGGTGCCGGCGGTGTCGTGGGCGACGGTGACGGCGGCCGTCCTGGCCGCGCCCGCGCCGGGCGGCGCCGCGGTGCTGGCCGCCGGGGCGCCGGAGGAGGCGGGGCCGCGTTCCCGCCAGGCGGTCCGTCCGCTCGCGCCTCCGCCGCCCGCGGCTGCCGGAGGCCCGGCGGTGGGGGGCGAGGGGCGCTCCGGTGCGGCGGGAGCCGGGGGCGGGGCCGCCGGGCCGTGCGGGGCTCCGCCCGGCCGGACCGGTCGCGCGGCGTCGACGGGTCGCGCGGGCTTGCCCGACGCCCCGTCGGGCGTCCCGTCACGGGCCGCGCGCGTCTCGGCGGGGTGCGTCCCGGCGGGCGCGAGGCCGAGCAGCCCGGAGGCGAGCGCGAACGCGTCCGGCAGAGCGGCCCGCTGGCCCGGCAGGGGGAGCCCGCCGGCCCTGATCCGGTCCTGCAGCGCACCGCCGATCGAACCGGCCACCGTGCCGGTCACCGGGCCAGTCGCGGCGTCCAGCTCCGGAACGACGGCGTCCGCCGCGGCCGGGACGGCGCCGGCGAGCCCGTCGAGCAGTCCGTCGGACGGACCCGGACCGGGCTGCCGCACCGTGCCGTCGGGCGCCGCCGCGCCCGTGGCCAGGGTCCGGCCGGCCGGTTCCGGGAGGGGTTCGCCCCCGGCCGCGAGGGCGACGGGGGCGCCGAACCCCCAGAGCTGAGCGAGCAGCGCCCCGCCCGCCGCGACGGTGCGCGGCCGGGACAGCCACCGCCGGGCCGCCCGCCACCCGCCGCCGACGGTCCGTCGGGCGGGTTCCGGACGCCTGGTCGCGTGTTTGGCTCGCACGTGAATCGAGAACGAGCGGGCGGACCGCGAGGACACGGCCACCGTCACGGACAGTCATCGCGGGCGGCCGCCGGACGACCGGCGGACGGTGCCGGCACGGCCGCCGCGGACCGTCCGCCGTGCTCCGCTCAGGAGTTGGGGCGCAGCGTCCAGACGACCGTCATGACGCCGGTCACCGCGCCGTCGGCACGGGTGATCTCGACGGTCACCGGGAACTCCGGGCGCTCGCCCTTGTCGAGCTCGGCGACGATGTCGGCGGCCGGCCGGCCGAGCACGGCGGTGGCCGTGACGGCGCCCATGGCGAGCTTCTTGTAGGCGATCTCGGCGCTCACCGCGAGCGGCACCGCGCGCGAGAGCTGGTCGCCGAAGGCGCCGAGCACGATGCAGCCGCTCGCCGACTCGGCGAGGGTGAACATCGCGCCGGCGTGCGGGCCGCCCACGTGGTTGTGGTACTCGGGCTGGTCCGGCAGCCGCAGCACGGCGCGCTCCGGGGTGGTCTCCAGGTACTCGAGCTTGAGGGTCCGGGCCATCGGGACGGTGGAGTCGAGCAGCCGGCCGATCGAAGGAGTGGTCATGGCCGCCACGTTACTAGTCAGTAGCTTCCGGTGGCAGATCCGCGAGCGGGGAAAGCGGTGAGACGCGGACCACGGTGCGACGTGCGCCACACCACCCCCGCCCGGCCGTCGCCGATGTGAGGGAACGCGAAAAAGCCCGAGGGGCCGGTCTCTTGACGAGACCGGCCCCTCGGGCTCTGGGGTGAGTGACGGGACTCGAACCCGCGGCCACCTGGACCACAACCAGGTGCTCTACCAACTGAGCTACACCCACCATCTGTCCGGACCGTTCCCGCTCTTCGGCGTTCCCGCTCCGACAGGAAGAACTCTACAGGATCCGAGAGGGTGCTCGCGCCAGGGTTTCGTTCCCCGCACCCGGGCACCCCTGGCGTCCGCGGACATCCCGCGGACCCGCCGGGCCGCCGGACCCTTCCCGCGACCCGGCGGCCCCGGGGCTCAGCCCGCCGGCGCCTGGTACTTCTCGGCGATCGCGCGCGCGGTGTCGGTGTCCGGGCCGGGCTGCGGGACGAACACCGCCTCGCGGTAGTAGCGCAGTTCGTCGATGCTCTCGCGGATGTCGGCGAGCGCCCGGTGGTTCCCGCCCTTCTGCGGGCTGTTGTAGTACGCCTTCGGGTACCAGCGCCGGGCCAGCTCCTTGATCGAGGAGACGTCCACGATCCGGTAGTGCAGGTGGCTCTCCAGCGCCGGCATGTCCCGGCTCAGGAACCCGCGGTCGGTGGCCACCGAGTTCCCGCACAGTGGTGTGCGCCCGGCCTCCGGCGCGTGCTCGCGCACGTACGCGAGGACCAGCGCCTCCGCCTCGGCCAGCGTGACCCCGTGCTCCAGCTCGTCCAGCAGCCCGGAGGAGGTGTGCATCTCCCGCACCACCCCGGGCATGTTCGCCAGCGCCTCGGCGGGCGGGCGGATGATGACGTCCACACCCTCGCCGAGGATGTTCAGCTCCGAGTCCGTCACCAGTGCCGCGACCTCGACCAGGGCGTCCCGGTCGAGGTCGAGGCCTGTCATTTCACAGTCGATCCATACCAAACGGTCATTCACGCCACTCACCCTACGGCGCGATCACGCGCCGCGGGCACCGATGGAGCCGAGCGAGGCGCCGGGGTGCGGCTCTCGGAACCGTGCTCGTCCGGGGCGTGGCCGTCCGCCTCCCGGGCCTCGCGGCCTTCCCGGCCGGGGTGGCCGGCTGGATGCACCGGGCGGACCTCCCGGGCGGACCGCGCCTCCCGGGGCTCCCGGGCCTCCGACGGGGCCGCCCGGCCGCCCTGCGGACGGAGCTGGCCCGCCCTCGCCTGCCGGGCCCGGATCTCCGGCGCCACGTCCTGCGGACGGTCGGCCGCGCTCCGGTGCCCCTGGCCCTGACCGCGAGCCCCCGGCTGCGGCACCCCGTCCTCGGCGGCGGCGTGCTCCGCCGTCCTGGGCGGACGCCCCGCGCCGGGACCGGGCTGCGTCGGGACCATCGGCGGGCGCGCCGGACCGCGGCCGCTCCCCGGCTGCCCGGGGTGCGACTGGTGCCCGGCCGCCTGGTGCGGGTACGGCTGCCCGGCCCGCGCGTGGACGCCCGGCCCGGACGGCTGCCCGTGCTGGCCCGGGTGCGCCGCACCCGGCCCGCCCGGGAACCCCGGGGCACCGGCCGACCCGTGCCCGGCCGGCACACCGTGCCCGCCGGGAGCGCCGTGCTGGCCAGGGAACGACCCGCCCGCGGCGGCCGACGACGCGACCGCCCCGCCCGCCCGCAGGTCGCCGCCCGCCGGAGCGGTCGGCGCCGCAGCGGACGCCCCGGGCCGCCGGGCCCGGTAGCTGGTCCGGTACGCGGCCGGCGAGACCCCGAGCTGGCGCCGGAAGTGGCCGCGCAGCGCCACCGGCGAGCGGAAGCCGCAGCGGCGGGCGACGTCGTCCACCGACAGCTCCGAGGTCTCCAGCAGCCGCTGCGCCTGCAGCACCCGCTGGGTGATCAGCCACTGCAGCGGGGCGCTGCCGGTGAGCGTGCGGAACCGCCGGTCGAAGGTCCGCCGGCTCATGTAGGCGCGGGCCGCCAGCACCTCGACGTCGAACTGCTGGTTGAGGTTCTCCAGCGCCCAGGTGACCACCTCGGCGAGCGGGTCGTTGCCGATCTCCTCCGGTAAAGACTGATCGATGTACTGGGCCTGTCCTCCGCCGCTGCGACGGCTCGGCACCACCAGCCGGCGGGCGAGCGCGTTGGCGGCCTCGGCGCCGTGGTCGCTGCGGACCACGTGCAGGCACAGGTCGATCCCGGCGGCGGTGCCGGCCGAGGTGAGCACGTCGCCGTCGTCGACGAACAGCTCGCGCGGGTCGACGTGCACGCGCGGGTAGCGCTTGGCCAGGGTCGGTGCGTACATCCAGTGCGTGGTCGCCGGGCGGCCGTCCAGCAGGCCGGCCGCGGCGAGGACGAACGCGCCGGTGCACAGGCCGATGATCCGGGCGCCCTCGTGGTGGGCCTTGCGCAGTGCGGTGATCGCCTCGACCGGCGGCGGCTGCGAGATCGAGCGCCAGGCCGGGACGACGATCGTGCCGGCCCGGGCCAGCGCCTCCAGCCCGTACGGGGCGGAGAGGGTCAGGCCGCCGGTGGTGGCCAGCGGGCCCTCCTCGCCGGCGCAGACCAGCAGGCGGTAGCGCGGCACCCCGGCGTCCTGGCGGTCGACGCCGAAGACGGAGAGCGGGATGGAGCTCTCGAAGATCGGTGCGCCGCCGAAGATCAGGACGGCGACGGTCTCGCGGCGGCGGCGGCCGGAGAGCTTGCGGGGCGCCGCGGCCATCGCGGGCGTCGAGGCGCCGCCCGGGCCGACGGCGGAACCGCCGTGGCCGCCGGGTCCGTGCCCCGCCGGGCCGTGTCCGCCGAGGCCGTGTCCGGCGGTGCCGAGGCCGAGCGGTCCGCCGGGGAGTCCGCCGGTGGCCAGGGGGCCCGACAGGCCGGGGAGGGCCGGTCCGAGCCCGGCACCGGGAAGTCCCGGGGCGAAGGCGGTGGCGGACGGGGCGGCGGCGAAGGGCGGGAAGCCGCCGTCGGGTCCGGCGTGGCCGCCCGGGTAGCCGCCGGAATGGCCGGTAACCGACGCCCCGCTCCGGCCGTCCTGGCCGGCTCCGTACCCGCCGGAGTGGCTGACGGCCGGTCGGCTGACGGGGCGTCCGCCGTGCTCAGGGGCGCCCGGGTAGGACGGGGATCCCGTGGCCTGCGGTGCGCCGGAGGCGGCGGTGGCACCCGGTGCCGACGGGGCGCCCGGGACGGACGGGGCCACCGGGGAATAGGAGGGGTGGGAGGCGGTGCCGGAGTGACGGGTGTTGGCGGTGGAGGCCTGGGAGGCGGCGCTTCTCGCGGAACGACCCGCGATGCCGGCCACGGCCTGGCCGCTGTCAGGACCCGCGTCGCTCCTGCTCACCCTGCTCAAGGCGCTCAAGCCCCCTCGGTGGTGTGGTGTGGTGGTGCGGCACTGCTGGCCAAGATCGAATCTATCGGGTGGACCGTTGCCGTTGTGACAAGTTCACCATCCGACGCTATGTCGACATGGCAATTTGGCGTGATGCATTCGATCACGAAGCGTGGCACCCGTCGACCCTTCTGGGAAGAGGGTCGGGGCAACGGTGGCTGGTTGTCGCAGGACGGGTCCTGGGGCGTCCGGCTCCGATGCGCCCGGCCGGTGCGTCTGGGCTGCGGATTTGCCCAAGGGCAGGGGAGCCGTACGAGATTGACCGAAAATAGGCGGTGCACGGGAGGGCGCACAGGCGCACGCCGTGCGCCTCCCAGGCTTCATCCGGCCAGTGCCGGAGCCGGAGGGCGGTGCTCCGGGGTCCTGCCCATCGTTCGCCCGCGGAGCGCCGCCGCCGGCTCGAACAGGCCAAGGGCGGCTTCTGCGCCCGCCCGCCGGGCGGCGGACCCGGGGCGGGGGAGGGGCAGGGGAGGGGCGCGGCGGCGCCCGCGCGGGGCCGAACCTGCCGCGCCGGGACTGGAACTGACGACGCCGATCACGGCGAAAGGGTTGCGCGGCGGACGGATCGGATCCGAGCCGTCCGGCCGGGACGCTCCGATGCTCCGTGCGGGGGCGCGCTGCTGACGGCAGGTGAGCTGCGGGGCGTGGACGGCGCTGCCGGCGGTGCGGCCGCGTCGCCGGCGATGCCTCGGTGGCGGAGGCGGTGCGGACCGCCGCGACCGCCCGACCGCCGCGATCCGCTGTGGTGGCCGCCGCCACCGTGACAGCCGCCACGGTCGCCGTCACCGGCACCGCCGCAACCACGGCCGTCCGGTGAGCGGGCGCGGACCGCGTGCGGCTCGTCCGCGTCCGCGAGGACGGCGCGCGATGCCGGACCGAAGGCCGCTACCCGGCCCGGGCCGAGCGGTGCGGCGGCACCGCGAAACTCGTTCGCGCCGGGAGCACGACCACGGGCTCCATCGGCGCCGGGCGGGTGGCGGCATCCTCCGCAAACCCGTCGGACCGGTTTCGGACAGCCTCCCCGGCTCCGGAGTCCGGGGAAGCACTGCCGGTGGCGTGCGCGGTTGAAGGTGTGTGCCCGCCGCCAGGGGTGGATGCCCGGAGGGGCACGCCGTCGCGTGCGCCGCTCCGCGCCGCCGCTGTCCTCTCCACCCCGGGTGCGGCCCGCGCTCCCCGGGCGCCCGGCCCGCCGACCGCTGCCGGGGCCGCTGCGGACCGCGTACCGCCGAGGCCGCGCTCGTTGCCACGCGTGCCGCCCGTGCCACCCGCCGGAGCCGTCCGGCGTGCCACCGCGACCCCGCCGCCGGCGCCGGCGCCGGCGGTCCGGTGCGCGGCAGCCACGCCCCCCGCGAGGGGCTCCGGGCCGGACGCCGGAGCACCCCGGGCCGCCAGCACCTGGCCGACGGCCTCCGGCAGGCCGGCCGCCTTGAGCGTCGGCCGGTAGGCGGGCTCGGCCCACGGGCGGCCGTGGTGCAGCCAGACGCTGCGCAGCCCGGCCAGCTCGGCGCCCGCGATGTCCGCGGGGGCGTGGTCGCCGATCATCCAGGTGTGCGTGGCCCAGTCCCCGGTCGGTGCGATGCCGCACCGCTGGGCCGCGATCTCGAAGATCAGCGGGTCCGGCTTGAGGCAGTCGGCCTCCTCGGAGATCACCCAGCCGTCGACCATCGGGCCGAGGCCGGTCCGGCGGATCTTCTCCAGCTGGGCGCCGGTGCCGCCGTTGCTGACGATGCCGAGCGTCCACCCGGCGGCCCGCGCGGCCCGCAGCGCGTCGATGTTGCGGGCGGGGCAGTGGATGTAGGAGTTGATGCCGTGCCGGTAGTGGGAGAGCAGCCGGTCGAGCGACTCGTCGAGGCCGTAGCGGCGCCGGGCGGCGGACAGTACGGTGCTGCGCGGTACGTAGCCGCCGCCGTCGATCGTGACGAGCCAGTCGACGTCTCCGGGCGGCAGTGACCGTTCGGTCAGAAAGTCCTGAGCCCAGGCCCGGAATGCGGCGTCCCTGGGGAGCAGCGTGTTGTCGAGGTCGAGCAGGAGCAGGGGCATGCCGAGCATGGTGCCAGCGGCCGCTGCTATGCACTTGGCAAATGCCAGAGGCCGTCCCGAACCCGCGCCCCTTGGCCGAAACGGGTGCCGGGCACGGTGGTGCACCACCGCGCACCGCCCGCCTCCGTGCCCGCCTCGCGAGCCGCTGCACGACCGGCTCGCGAACCGGCTCGCGAACCCGCTCACTGCCCGGCTCACTGCCCGGCTCGCCGGACGGCCCGTGGTCCGCCTCCTGGGCCGCCTCACTGCCCGGTGACTGTCGGCAACGGATCGTCATCGATCCATGACAGTCCGGTCACGGTGTCCCGGAGTCCTGTTGCGCCGCCCGGTCCGCTCAGTCAAGCTCCAGGGAACCTCCTTCGCCGGAGGGGCGCCTTCGCGCCCGGGTGAGGGGCGCGTCGCCGTCGGCGCGCGCATCCCTCGTTCGCGGGAAGAGTCTCGCCCCCGAGGCCGCGCGGCTGGGCTGCGTGTCCGGCCCGTCGTACTCTGAAAGGAACAGGTCACAAACGGTGGTGCTCGGCGCAGACCGACGTCTTCCCGTGGGCGGGCCTGCCGCCCGGGCAGCGTTGTCCTCTCCTGTCGGCCCATCTCCTTCGAAGAGCCTTGTGCCATGGCTGGTTCTGAGCCCTCCCGACCGGTGGAACCGGGCGAGGACGCCCGGGGTGGTGGTTTCGCCCGCCCCCTTCGCAACCTCGCGCGCCGCGGGCGCCCCGGCGCAGGCTCCCGCCAGCGGCGGGACGACCGGCGGTCCGACGTTCCGGAGCCCCCGGTGACGGGCCGGCCGGGACCGGGCGCCGAGCGTCCGAGCGCCTCCGGCCTGCCCGACGGCGCGCCCGGCGAGTCGGCGGTCCGCAAGGGGTCCGCCAAGTCCTGCGACCCGGCCTTCCAGCACGGCGTGGTGGTCGGCTTCGACGGCTCGCTCTCCAGCGAGCGCGCCCTCGCCTACGCGGTGGGCATGGCCCGCCGCTCCCAGTGCGGCCTGGTGATCGTGCACGTGGCCAACCGCCTGCCCGCCACCGTCTGGGCGGGTTGCGAGCCGCCGGTCTTCGTCGACCTCCCCGACCACCGGACGGAGGTGCTCGGCCTGGAGCTCGCCTGCGCGGACTTCCTCGCCGGAGTGCCCTGGATCCTCGTCGAGCGGGGCGGCGACATCTGCCACGAGATCGAGGAGGTCGGCCGTGAGTTCGCCGCCGACGCGATCGTGGTCGGTACGACGCACGGCCTGCTCGGCAAGATCTTCGGCTCGGTCTCCGGGCGCCTCGCCCGCCGCGCCAACCGGCCGGTCATCGTGATCCCCTGACGGTCGGTCCGGTCGGCTCGTTTGGTCCGGCGGTCGGGGCGGGGGCGGTGTGGGCCGTCCGTGTTATCCACGCCGACGGCGCGCGGTGCCGCCCCGCTCGGCCGTGCGGGTGCGGCAAAGAATGACAAGGTGATCGTTGGATCAGCCTTACCCCCGCGTCGTATGCCGCGCCGCTCCTCGCGCCGCCCGATCCGCCGTGCCGTCGCGCTGCTCGCCCTCCTCCTCGTCCTGGCCCCGGCCGGGCTGACCGAAGCGCCCCGGGCGTCGGCGGTCCGCCCGGCGGGCGGCGAGGCCGGGGCCGCGGTCCGGCTGGAGGTCCGCACCAACGGCGCGACCGGTGTCGACGTCCGGGTCCGCGCCGACGAACAGCTGCTCCGCGTCTACCGGTTGACGAACCAGGCCGAGTATCCGCTCACCGTCTCGGCCGTCACCGACGCCCAGGTCTCCGGGGCGGCCGTGGTCTGCGGGAGCGGGCAGCCCTTCGCGCTCCCGCCACTGGGCGTGGCGGAGTGCTCGGCCACCCTGCCGGCCCGCGGTGGGCGGCAGCGGACCGAGGTCCGGGTGGAGGCCACCGCCCCGAAGGGCATGCCGAAGGCCGTCGCGACCGCGGAGGCCGGCTATCAGGGACTGGTCGCCGGGATCACCCTGACCCGGGTCGGCGTCCCGACCGGATCGGGCGTGCTGGCCCGCGCGGACCGTTCCGCGCGTCGGCAATTGATGGTCACTCGGTCACGTGCGGGCGAAGCTCCTTTCGTCGGCGGGTGGGCGGCATCGGGTCGCCGGGCGCTGCCGATGGTGGTCGGCGGCGACGTCCGGCTGCGGTACCGGGTGGACGCCGTCGGGGACTCGCCGATCAGCGCGGTCGGCGTGGTGGATCACCTCCCGGGGGTGGGGCCGGTCAGCTGCACCGGACAGTCCGCCGCCGGACTGCTGGAGATCGGCCGCCCACTGGACTGCACCGCCTCCGGGGAGGCCGTGCCCGGGCGGCACACCGCCGTCGCGAGGGCCGACGGCCTGGCGGTGGACGGCGCGGTCGGCCAGGACGGCCGCCCGCTGGCACCCCGGCCGGTCGCCGCCGAGGCCCCCGGCGACTACGAGGGCGAGGCTCCCGCTCCCGCCCCCGCCCCGCCCGGCCCGGGCGGCAACCCGGCACCGGCGGCCCCCGGCGCAGCTCCGGCGGCCGGTGGGGCCGCCAACCCCACCGGTGTGCCCCCGGGCACCGCTGCCAATGCCGCCGGTGCCAACGCGCCACCACCCAACCCCGCTGCCCCCGCCGCCGCGGCCGTGCCCCCTGGTGCCGCGGCCGCCGCCATCCCACCTGTCGCGGCGGCGGCAGCCGCAGCAGCAGCCGGGTCCGCCGTGCCGTTCCGTCCGGGCACCAGCATCTTCGGGCTGCCCGCGAGCCCGTTCCAGGCGGTGGCGGCTGCCGCTGCCGCTGCCGGAGCCGGCGGAGCTGCCGGGGCCGCCGCCGGTGCCGGGGCGGCGGGTGGGGCTGGAGCCGCCGGGGCTGCCGCTGCCGCCGGGGCTGCCGCTGCCGCCGGGGCTGCCGCAGCAGGTGGGGCTGCCGGTGGAGCTGCGGCCGGGGCCGCCGGAGCAGCGGGGGCCGCCGCCGGTGCCGGGGCAGCCGCCGGTGCCGCCGGAGGGGCCGGAGGAGCCGGTGCCGCCGGCGCCGGAGCGGGCACGGCAGCAGAAGGAGCCGCCGCAGGTGGCGCGGCCGGCAGCGCGGGTGCCGGTGCGGGGGCCGGCTCCACCGGGCCGGGGAGCCCGGGCCGGCCCGGCAACCCGAACTCGAACGGGAACGCGTTCTCGGCCGCTCAGCTTCCGGACGACACCCCGTTCGACTGGGACGACGACTGGGGCGCCGACGAGGTGCTGATGCTGCTGATGTCGATCGTGCTTCCTGTCCTGGTCGTGCTGGCGGCCGCCCTGTCGGTGCGGCAGCAGCGTCGGAGAGAAGGCCCTGGAGGCGATGGCGATGGCGATGGTGGCGGCGGCGGTGGCGGTGGCGGTGGCGACTGAACGTCGGGGGAGTGGTCGGTAGATGTGGGTCAATATCGTGGCGGCGCTGGCCGGCGCAGCACTCGCGCTGGCCATCGGTGCCCTGGTCGGCCGGTCCCGCGGTTCCCGCGAGGGCGCGACCAACCCGTCCGCGATCGGCTTCGCGGGCGCGGCGGTGCTCGGCTTCTTCGCCCTCTTCACCGGCTTCGCCATCGCCGGTTCGTGGCAGCAGCTCAACACCGCCCGCCAGCACACCTACGAGGAGTCCCGGGCGCTCACCGAGGTGTACTGGTCGGCGCGGCTGCTGCCGGTGCAGGACCGTCCGGTGGTGCAGCAGCGCGTGCGCGACTACACCCATCAGGTGATCGAGGACGAGTGGGAGCAGATGGCCCACGGGCACGGCAGTGCCGAGACCTGGGCGGAGGCCGACCGGATCCGGACGTCGGTGGACGCCGTGCGGAGTCAGAACGCGGCCGAACTCGCGGCCAAGGCCGATGTGTTGAGAAGCCTGACGGACGTCTACGCGCGGCGGAACGCCCGGCTGGCGGACATCCGCGCGCAGGTGCCGACGCTGGCGCTCGGAGGTCTGGTGGTGGGGTCGGTGTTCGTGCTGGCGACGCCGCCGGTGGTCGGGCTGACCGCCAACGCGCGCAACCTCGTGCTGATGGGGTTCGTGGGGGCCTCGGTGGCGTTCGCGGTCAGCCTGGTGTTCCAGCTCAGCGGTCCGTTCGACGGCGCCGTCAGGGTCGCGCCGACGGCCTTCGAACTCGCGCTGACCCGCTACGACCAGATCGACGGGGGCGGCCCGGGGTGACTCCCTCCCCCTCTGTCTCCTCTCCCTTCTCGTGATCGCCCGGGCCCGCGGTCCGCCGGCCCGGGCGGGCCGACGGACCACGCGGGTACGGGACCTGTGGCAGCCTCAGGAGACGACGCCGAGCTCTCGCGCGATGAGCATCCGCTGGACCTCCGAGGTGCCTTCGCCGATTTCCAGGATCTTGCAGTCCCGCCAGAAGCGGGCGACCGGGAATTCGTTCATGAAGCCGTACCCGCCGTGGATCTGGGTCGCCTCGCGGGCGTTGTCGACGGCGGCCTCCGACGAGTACAGCTTGGCGATCGCGGCCTCCTTCTTGAACGGTTCCGAGTGCAGCAGCCGGGACGCGGCGTCCCGCCAGGCGAGGCGGGCGGTGTGGGCGCGCATCTCCATGTCGGCGAGCTTGAACTGGATGGCCTGGTTGGCGCCGATCGGCCGGCCGAAGGCGCGGCGCGTACCGGCGTACGAGACGGACTGGTCGACGCAGCCCTGGGCCAGGCCGGTGGCCAGGGCGGCGATCGCGATGCGGCCCTCGTCGAGGATCCGCAGGAACTGGGCGTAGCCGCGACCTCGCTCGCCCAGCAGGTTGGCCGCGGGGACGCGGCAGTCGGTAAAGGACAGTTCGCGGGTGTCGGATGCGTTCCATCCGACCTTCGAGTACTTCTTCGACACCTGGAACCCGGGGGTCCCGGTGGGCACGATGATGGAGGAGATTTCCCGCCGTGGCGAGGAGAATTCGCCTCCTTCACTCGAACGAGCGATCGGTTCGGTGAGCGCGGTGACGGTGACCAGACCGGTGATGTCCGTGCCGGAGTTGGTGATGAAGCACTTGGTGCCGTTGATCACCCACTCGTCGGTGGCCTCGTCGTACCGCGCGGTGGTGCGGGTCGCCCCGGCGTCGGAGCCGCCCTCGGGCTCGGTCAGGCCGAACGCGCCGAGCATCTCGCCCGAGGTCAGCCGCGGCAGCCACGCGCGCTTCTGCTCCTCCGTGCCGAACCGGTAGACGGGCATCGCGCCGAGCGAGACCGCCGCCTCCAGGGTGATCGCGACCGAGGAGTCGACCCGGGCCAGCTCCTCCAGCACCAGGCAGAGGGCGAAGTAGTCGCCGCCCATGCCGCCGTACTCCTCGGGGAACGGCAGGCCGAACAGGCCCATCCGCCCCATCTCCCGCACGATCTCGTAGGGGAACTCGCCCTGCTCGTAGTACTCGCCGATCTTCGGCGCCACCACGTCCTGGGCGAATTCGGCCACGGTGCGCCGCAGTTCCTCGTGCTCGGTGTTCAACCGGTGGTCGAGCATGGTGATCCTCCTGGAGCCCCGCCGGTGGGCGCGGGTGTGGTCGGGAAGCCGCCGCCCGTGCGGGTGTGACGGGCGGTCGGTGCGGGCCGGTCCGGTCAGTCCGGTGATCCGGCGGGAGTGGTGCCGAGCAGGGCCTGGACCGTGCGGGACGGGCTCGGTCTGCCGAGCCGGCGCGCCATCCAGCCGCTGGTGGCGACCAGGGCGCGCAGGTCGACGCCGGTCCGGATGCCGAGTCCGTGCAGCATCCACACCAGGTCCTCGGTGGCCAGGTTGCCGGTGGCGCTCTTGGCGTAGGGGCAGCCGCCCAGCCCGCCGGCCGAGGCGTCGACGGTGGTGACCCCGCTGCGCAGCGCGGCCAGCGTGTTGCTGAGTGCCTGGCCGTAGGTGTCGTGGAAGTGCACGGCGAGCCGGCCGGTCGGCACCCCCGCCGCGGCGAACCCCTCGAGCAGGGCGGTGACCTGGCCGGGGGTGGCCACGCCGATGGTGTCGCCGAGGCTCAGTTCGGCGCAGCCCATTTCCAGCAGCCGCACGCCGAAGCGGACCACCTGGGCGACCGGGACCGGGCCCTCCCAGGGGTCGCCGAAGCACATCGACAGGTAGCCGCGGACCGGGATCCCGGCCGCCGCGGCCCGTTCCACCACGGGGCGGAACATCGCCATCGCCTCGTCCGCCGAGCGGTTGAGGTTGCGGCGGGCGAAGGTCTCGGTGGCGCTGGCGAACACCGCGACGTCGGTGGCGTGGTGGGCCAGCGCGCGGTCCAGGCCGCGCTCGTTGGGCACCAGCACCGGCAGCCGCAGGCCGGGGTGGCGCTCCGGCAGGCCGGCGAGCCGGGGCATCAGGTCCTCGGCGTCGGCGAGCTGGGGTACCCATTTCGGGTGAACGAAGCTGGTGGCCTCGACGGTTCGCAGCCCGGCGGCCGCGAGCCGGGCGATGAACTCGGCCTTGACCTCGACGGGGACGAGCGAGCCCTCGTTCTGCAGGCCGTCGCGGGGGCCGACCTCGTGGATCCGCACCTCCTCGGGCAGGCCGGGGGCGCGGACCGGGTCCGGCAGGCCCAGGTCGAGGGCGTCCGGTTCGCGGGCGGGGGAGCCGCCTCCCGGCGTGGGGGCGGTCACGACGCCACCGCCGCGGGGGCGGGCTCGGCCTCGGCGGGGGCCACCACGACCAGCAGCTCCTCCATCGCCACGGTGGCGCCGGCGGTGGCCCGCAGCTCGCTCACCGTGCCGTCGTGCGGGGCGGCGATCACGTGTTCCATCTTCATGGCCTCCAGGACGAGCAGGGGCTGGCCCTTGCGGACCGACTCCCCGGCCGCGGTCTTCACGACCGTGACGGTGCCCGGCATCGGCGCGGTCAGGGCGCCGTGGTGGGCGGCGCCGGCGGCGGCGCCCACGCCGACCGCGTCGTGGGTGTGCACCGGCCAGGCGTCGCCGTCGACGCCGAGCCAGGTCACCGGGCCGCCGGCGGGCGCGGCGGGGCCGTCGGCGACGAGGGTGAAACTCGTCCGCAGGCCGTCGACGGTCAGCTGGAGGCGGTCGCCGGAGCGGCCGGCCCGGGCCCGGTGGACCGGACCGGCGTCGAGCCGGATCTCGACCTCCAGGGCGCTGTCGGACGGATTGTCAGTGGTGTCCGTTACGTTGCCCGCAGTGATCGATCGGACGCGCACCGACACCGGTTCCTGGCCGGGGGTACGGAGTCGGTGGGTGGTCCAGGCCGGGTCGCCGCCCAGGCGCCAGCCGGAGGGAAGGGAGAACGGGTCGGTCCAGCCGTCGGCGTCGGAGGCCGGGGCGAGGTCCAGGTGCCGCGCGAGCGCGGCCGCGTAGTAGAGGAGGTGGGCGGGGGCCGGAGGCTCCGGCGGCAGGGAGCCGGAGGGCTCGGCCGGTGGTGCGACCGCGGCGGCCGGGGAGTACGGCGAGGCGAGCAGCCCGGGCTGCTGCTGCGCCGTCTGCTCGACCAGGCCGGTGTCGAGCCGTCCGGCGGCGACCTCGGGGTGGGCGAGCAGCCGCCGCAGGAAGCCGGTGTTGGTGGTGACGCCGAGGATCCGGGTGTCGGCCAGCGCGGCGCGCAGGCGCCGCAGCGCGGTCGGGCGGTCGGGCCCGTAGGCGATGACCTTGGCGAGCATCGGGTCGTAGGAGCTGGTGATCACGGTTCCGGGGGCGACTCCGGAGTCCACCCGGATGCCCTCGCCCCGCGGTTCGTCGAGGAGCAGGATGCGTCCGCCGGTGGGCAGGAAGTCGCGTTCCGGGTCCTCGGCGCAGATTCGGGCCTCGATGGCGTGGCCCTGGAAGGAGATGTCCGACTGGGCGAAGGAGAGGGGCTCACCGGCGGCGATCCGCAGCTGCCACTCGACCAGGTCCAGCCGCCGGGGCCGGCCGGCGGACGACTCGGGGTCGGCCACGGCGACGGCCAGCTCGGTGACGGGGTGCTCCACCTGGAGACGGGTGTTCATCTCCATGAAGAAGAAGTCCCGCACGCCCTTGTCGGTGGCGGGGGAGTCCGGGCCGACGCCGGGGACGATGAACTCCACGGTGCCGGCGCCGGTGTAGCCGCAGGACTCGGCGGCCCGGACGGCCGCGGCGCCCATCGCGGCGCGGGTCTCGGCATTGAGCAGGACGGAGGGAGCCTCTTCGATCAGCTTCTGATGGCGGCGCTGCAGGCTGCACTCGCGCTCGCCGAGGTGGACGGTGGTGCCGTGGGCGTCGGCCAGCACCTGGACCTCGATGTGGCGCGGGCGGTCGACCCAGCGCTCCAGCAGCAGGGTGTCGTCGCCGAAGGCGGTGCGGGCGACGCGCCGGGCCGCGGCGATCTCGGTCGGCAGGTCGGCCGGGTCGCGGACTAGCCGCATGCCCTTGCCGCCGCCGCCGGCGGACGGCTTGAGCAGCACGGGGTAGCCGATCCCCTCGGCGGCCGCGACGAGTTCCTCGTCGGTGGGCGCGGTGGCCTGGCTGCCCGGAACCACCGGCACGCCGGCGGCCCGTACGGCCTCCTTGGCGTTGATCTTGTCACCCATCAGCTCGACCGCGGCGGGAGGAGGTCCGATGAAGACGAGGCCGGCGTCGGCGCAGGCGCGGGCGAAGGAGGCGTTCTCGGCGAGGAAGCCGTAGCCGGGGTGGACGGCCCGGGCGCCGGTCCGGCGGGCGGCGGCGAGGATCTGGTCGGTCCGCAGGTAGGTCTCGGCGGCGGAGCTGTCGCTGCGGTCGGCCGGGCCGAGCCGGACCGCGACGTCGGCCTCGCGGACGTGGGGCGCGTCGGCGTCGGCGTCGCTGAACACGGCGACCGAGCGCACGCCGAGCCGCCGCAGGGTGCGGATCACCCGGACGGCGATCTCGCCGCGGTTGGCGACCAGGACTGTGTCGAACATGGGAGGCGTTCCTCCGGTCGAAAGGAGCCGTACGAAGAGGTGTGGCACCGGGTGGGCGCCGGACACCGGGGAGGCGGCGGGGCGGGTGGACCGCCGCCCGGGAGGAGCGCTACATGCGGAAGACGCCGAACGGGCCGGGCGCCGGGAGCGGGGCGTTGGCGCAGGCGGTGAGCGCCAGGCCGAGCACGGTCCGGGTGTCCATCGGGTCGATCACACCGTCGTCCCAGAGCCGGGCGGTGGCGTAGTAGGCGTTGCCCTGGCGCTCGTACTGCTCGCGCACGGGGCGCTTGAACTCCTCCTCCGCCTCGGCGGGCCACTGCTCGCCGTGCGCCTCCAGCTGGTCGCGGCGGACGGTGGCCAGCACCGACGCGGCCTGCTCGCCGCCCATCACGGAGATCTTGGCGTTCGGCCACATCCACAGGAAGCGGGGTGAGTAGGCCCGGCCGCACATCGAGTAGTTGCCGGCTCCGTACGAGCCGCCGATCACCACCGTCAGTTTCGGGACGCGGGTGCAGGCGACGGCGTTGACCATCTTGGCGCCGTGCTTGGCGATGCCGCCCGCCTCGTACTGCCGGCCGACCATGAAGCCGGTGATGTTCTGCAGGAAGAGGAGGGGGATGCCCCGCTGGTCGCACAGCTCGATGAAGTGGGCGCCCTTGAGGGCGGACTCGGCGAACAGCACGCCGTTGTTGGCGACGATGCCGACGGGGTGGCCGTGGATCCGGGCGAAGCCGGTCACCAGGGTCGCGCCGTACTCGGCCTTGAACTCGGCGAACCGGCTGCCGTCGACCAGCCGGGCGATCACCTCGCGCACGTCGTAGGGCGTGCGCGGGTCGACCGGGACGGCCCCGTACAGGCCGGCGGGGTCGACGGCCGGTGCCTCGGCCGGGGTGAGCGGCCACGGGCGGGCCGGGCGCGGGCCGAGCCCGGCGACGATGGTGCGGACGATGGACAGGGCGTGGGCGTCGTCCTCGGCCAGGTGGTCCGTGACGCCGGAGGTCCGCGCGTGCAGGTCGCCGCCGCCGAGCTCCTCGGCCGTCACCACCTCGCCGGTCGCGGCCTTCACCAGCGGCGGCCCGCCGAGGAAGATGGTGCCCTGATTGCGGACGATGACGGCCTGGTCGCTCATCGCCGGGACGTACGCGCCGCCGGCCGTGCAGGAGCCGAGCACGGCGGCGATCTGCGGGATGCCCGCGGCCGAGAGGCGGGCCTGGTTGTAGAAGATCCGGCCGAAGTGGTCGCGGTCCGGGAAGACCTCGTCCTGCATCGGGAGGAAGGCGCCGCCGGAGTCGACCAGGTAGACGCAGGGCAGCCGGTTCTCCAGCGCGACCTCCTGGGCGCGCAGGTGCTTCTTGACCGTCATCGGGTAGTAGGTGCCGCCCTTGACGGTGGCGTCGTTGGCGACCACGACCACCTCGCGCCCGGCGACCCGGCCGATGCCGGCGATCACCCCGGCGGCCGGGGCGGCGCCGTCGTACATCCCGTCGGCCGCCAGCGGGGCCAGTTCGAGGAAGGGGGAGGCCGGGTCGAGCAGGGTGTCCACCCGGTCGCGGGGGAGCAGCTTGCCGCGCGCGGTGTGCCGGGCGCGGGCCTTGGCGCCGCCGCCGAGCGCGGCCGTGCCGAGCTTCTCGCGCAGTTCGGCGACCAGGGCCCGGTGGGCGGCGGTGTTGGTCCGGTACGCCTCGGAACCGGGGTCGGCGGCCGTGCCGAGCCGGGGTGCAGGAGCGGCGGTGCCCGGGGTGCCGGCCGCCGCGCTGCCGTTGATGCCGGTGGGTGCGCCGGCGGTGGAGATGACCATCCCAAGAGCTCCCTTGCCCTCGGCGGCAGGTGGGCCGACAGGGCTGGTGAGCCCGCGACCCCCACACGTTAATGAACGTTAACTTTCGTCGCCCAGGTTAACGACCGATAACCCCACTGTCTACGATGGACGGCATGCCGAACGTCCCACCCGCCTCCGGGCTCCCACGCCGTGACCAGATCCGCAAGGAGGCCGCCCGCCTGTTCGCGGCCCGGGGTTTCCTCGGCGTCGGCGTGGACGAGATCGGCAAGGCCGTCGGGATCAGCGGGCCCGGGCTCTACCGGCACTTCGCCGGCAAGGACGCCATGCTCGCCGACCTGCTCGTCGGCATCAGCGAGCGGCTGCTGGAGGAGGGGCGCCGCCGGGCGGGCGGCAGCGAGGGCCCGGCCGCCGCGCTGGACGCGCTGATCGGCCGCCACGTCGACTTCGCGCTGGACGACCGCGACCTGATCACCCTGCACGACCGGGAACTGCTCAACCTCCGCGAGGAGGACCGCCGGACCGTCCGCCGTCTCCAGCGCGCCTATGTGGAACTCTGGGTCGACGTGGTCCGCCAGGCCTATCCGCCGCTCGCGGTCCCGTCCGCCGAGCCGGTGGCCCGGGCGTCCGTGCACGCCGTCTTCGGGCTGATCAACTCCACCCCGCACAGCCACGGGCCGAACCCCGCCCACGGCGACGAGCGGGCCGGGCTCGCGCGCGACGCGATGGCCTCGCTGCTGCACGACCTGGCCCACGGGGCCTTCTCGGCGGCAGCGGCCGCCGTCACCACCGCCGCCGACGACGGGGCCGCCGGGGCCGACGGGACCACCCGCGTCGGGGCCGACGCCGGTGCGCGGGCCTGAGTCAGGATCCCGCCGGGGCCGGTTGCGCCGTCCGGGGGAGTGCGGCCGGCGGACGCGGGGCCGGGCGCGCGCTCGGGCCGGCGGCCTAGGACCAAGGGAGGCCCGCGCTCTGCGCCGCTGGGCGGTGGGCGGCCCGGGGTTCGTCGGCGACCCTGGTAGCGGGCGCGCCGGTCCGGTCCGCCGGGAATCACCGCAGGTTGCGGGCTGTTGCCCCCTCCGTCGGGCCGGGACCCCCGGCTCGCCCTGGCCTGAAACTCCATGGCGGCCACCCGACGGAATGGTTAGCATCCCTAAATATGCCTGAGACTCACGGATCTACGGTGGAGCTTTCCCCGAGCGGCACCCGAACCGACACCCCGGGCGGCGCCGGGGACGGGCACGCCCGACCGGGCCCGGCCCCGGACCCCACGACTCCCGACGGCACCGCCGCCGGCACCCCCGCCCACGGCGGCCACGAGGCCGGCGCCGACGGCACCGACGGCCAGGGCTGGCTCCGCCGGCTGCTCGGCTACTGCTGGCGCTCCCGGCGCAGCGTGCTCCTCGCCTTCGGCGCCTCGCTCCTCGGCATGGCCGTCACCGCCCTGGTGCCCCTGGTCACCAAGGTGATCATCGACGACGTCATCACCGCGCACACCCGCCCGCTCGCCCCCTGGGCCGTGGTCCTGCTGCTGGCCGCCGCCGTGGTGTTCGGTTGCACCCAGGTCCGCCGCTACTACGGCGGGCAGCTGGCCGTCGACGTCCAGCACGACCTGCGCGCCGACCTCTTCCGCTCGCTCGGCAGGCTCGACGGCCACCGCCAGGACCGCCTGGACACCGGCCAGGTGGTCGGCCGCGCGACCTCCGACCTCCAGCTGGTCAACGGGCTGCTCTCGATGCTGCCCATGATGACCGGCTTCCTGATCATGTTCGCGATGTCGCTCGGCGTGATGATCTGGCTCTCGCCGCCGCTCACCCTGGTCGCCCTGGTCATGGCCCCGGCGCTGTGGTGGGTCTCGGTGCTCAGCCGCAAGCGGCTCTTCCCCTCCACCTGGGCCGCCCAGCAGGAGGCCGCCGCCGTGGCCGGCGTGGTCGACGAGGCGATCGGCGGCGTGCGGGTGGTCAAGGGCTTCGGCCAGGAGGCGCAGGAACTGGACAAGCTGGAGACGGCCTCGCGCCACCTCTTCGCGGCCCGGCTCCGCTCGATCCGGCTCAACAGCCGCTACAACCCCGCGATGCAGGCGATCCCCGCGCTCGCCCAGGTGGCGGTCCTGGCCTTCGGCGGCTGGCTGGCGGTCGACGGCCGGGTCACGCTCGGCACCTTCGTCGCCTTCTCCGCCTACGTGGCGCAGATGACCGGCCCGGTCCGGATGCTGACCATGGTGATCACGGTCGGCCAGCAGGCCCGCGCCGGTGTCGAGCGCGTGCTCCAGCTGATCGACGAGCGCCCGCTGGTCCAGGAACGCCCGGACGCCGTCACCCTCGACCTCGCCCGCACCCCGGCCGTCGCCCCCGCCGGCACCGAGGCCTCCGCGGCGTCCGGCACCGAGGCCTCCGCGCCGTCCGGCGCCGGCGGGCCCGGCACCACCGGCCCGCGCGTGGTCGGCCCGCTCACCACCGAGGTGGCGCTGGAGTTCGACCGGGTCGGCTTCCGCTACGACCCCGAGCACCCTTCGCCCGTCCTGCACGACCTCGACCTGCGCCTGGCCCCGGGCGAGACCCTGGCCCTGGTCGGCGCGTCCGGCTCGGGCAAGTCCACCGTCGCCCAGCTGGTGCCGCGGTTCTACGACCCGGCGGCCGGCACCGTCCGGCTCTACGGCCACGACCTGCGCGACCTGACCCTCGACTCGGTCCGGGCGGCCGTCGGCATCGTGCCCGAGGAGAGCTTCCTCTTCTCCGAGACGGTCCGCACCAACATCGCCTACGGGCGCCCGGACGCCACCGACGAGCAGGTCGTCGCCGCCGCCCGCGCCGCCCAGGCCGACGAGTTCGTCCGGGCCCTGCCCGACGGCTACGAGACCAAGGTCGGCGAGCAGGGCCTCACCCTCTCCGGCGGCCAGCGCCAGCGCATCGCGCTGGCCCGCGCCATCCTCACCGACCCCCGCATCCTGCTCCTCGACGACGCCACCTCGGCGGTCGACCCGCAGATCGAGGCGGAGATCCACGACGCGCTGCGCTCGGTCATGGCCGGCCGCACCACGCTGCTGATCGCGCACCGCCGCTCCACCCTCCAGCTGGCCGACCGGATCGCCGTCCTCGACCACGGCCGGCTGCTGGACCTCGGCACGCACGAGGAACTCGAGGCCCGATGTCCCCAGTACCGGGCCCTGATCACCGACCCCGAGGCCGGGCGCACCCTCGCCGCACCGAAGCCGTCCGACCCCTCCGGCCTGGCCGAAGCAGCCGAAGCGACGGTGGCCGGCGACCCGGCCGAAGCGAAGGACCCGGCGCGGCCGGCCCCCGCCGCCGCGCCGCCCGCACGCCCCGCGATGCCCACCCCGGCCCTGGCCAAGGCGGCCCGCACCGCCGCACCCGACCTGCTCGCCAGGGTCACCGCCCTCCCGCCCGCCACCGACACCCCGGCGATCCCCCGCGCCGAGGCCGAGCACGGCGACCCCGACTTCAGCCTCCGCCGCCTGCTGCGCCCCTTCCGCGCACCGCTCGCCCTCGCCCTGGTGCTGGTCGCCCTGGACGCGGGCGCCGGCCTGGTCCTGCCGATCCTGATCCGGCACGGCATCGACGACGGCGTCAGCAAGGGCGTCATGACCGGTGTCGCCGTCGCCGCGCTCACCGCCCTGGCGATCGTCCTGCTGGACTGGCTGGTGCAGAGCGCCGAGAACCGGGTCAGCGGCCGCACCGGCGAACGGGTGCTCTACACCCTCCGGCTCAAGATCTTCGCCCACCTCAACCGGCTCGGCCTCGACTACTACGAGCGCGAGCTGTCCGGCCGGATCATGACCCGGATGACCACCGACCTGGACTCGCTCACCTCGTTCCTGCAGACCGGCGTGGTCACGGCCGTCGTCAGCCTGCTGACCTTCCTCGGCATCCTCGCGGCCCTGCTGGTGATCGACGCCGGACTCGCCCTCGCGGTCTTCGCCGTGCTGCCGCCACTGGTCGTGGCCACCCTGGTGTTCCGACGCAAGTCCAAGGCCCAGTACGAGATCTCCCGGGACCTCATCAGCACGGTCAACGCCGATCTCCAGGAGAACGTGGCCGGCATGCGGATCGTCCAGGCGTTCCGCCGGCTGGACACCAACACCGACCGCTTCGTCGCCCGCGGCATTGCCTACCGGCAGGCCCGCGTCCGGGCCCAGCTCTACATATCGCTGTACTTCCCGTTCGTGCAGTTCCTCTCCAGCGTGGCCGCCGCCCTGGTGCTGATCGTCGGCGCCTCGCGGGTGGACTCCGGCACGCTCACCGTCGGCGCGCTGGTGGCGTACCTGCTCTACATCGACCTGTTCTTCGCGCCGGTCAACCAGCTCTCCCAGGTGTTCGACGGCTACCAGCAGGCGGCGGTGGGCCTCGGCCGGATCCGCGAACTGCTGCGCACCCCGACCAGTACCGCGCAGGCCGCCGACCCGGTGCCGGTCCGGGCCGCACTGCGCGGCGAGATCGAGTTCGACCGCGTCGGCTTCGCCTACAACGGGGGAGCGGACGGCGCCCCGGACGTCCTCACCGATGTCAGCCTGCGGATCCCCGCCGGGCAGACGGTGGCGCTGGTCGGCGAGACGGGGGCCGGCAAGTCGACCCTGGTCAAGCTGGTCGCCCGGTTCTACGACGCGACGTCCGGCACCGTCCGGGTCGACGGCGTGGACCTGACCCGCTACGACCTCGCGCAGTACCGGCACCGGCTCGGCGTGGTGCCGCAGGAGGCCTACCTGTTCGCCGGGACGGTGCGCGAGGCGATCGCGTACGGCCGGCCCGGCGCCTCGGCGGCCGAGGTGGAGGCGGCGGCCCGGGCGGTCGGCGCGCACGACATGATCGTCCGGTTGTCCGACGGCTACGACCACGAGGTCGCCGGGCGTGGGCGCAACCTTTCGGCGGGCCAGCGCCAGCTGATCGCGCTGGCCCGGGCGGAGCTGGTCGACCCGGACATCCTGCTGCTGGACGAGGCCACCGCGGCCCTCGACCTGGCCACCGAGGCGGCGGTCAACCACGCCGCGGACCGGCTCAGCGGCGGCCGCACCACCCTGGTCATCGCCCACCGGCTGACCACCGCCGAGCGGGCCGACCGGGTCGTGGTGCTGGACCACGGCCGGGTGGTCGAGGACGGCACGCACGCCGAACTGCTCGCCCGGGGCGGGGCGTACACCCGGCTCTGGCAGGCGTTCGTGGCCGAGGGCCACCACCGGAGCGCCGCCGCCTCCGTGGCGGCCGCGGACGCGATCGTCGGATGACCGGACCGGGCCGGGCCGTGGGTACCGGAACCGGCACCCGCGCCCCCGGCCCGCCGGCATCTCGCCGGCGTCACGCCGCGAGCAGCGCGATCAGCAGCCCCGAGGGATCGATCCCCCGGGGCAGCTCGCTCACCTGCCCGTCCCCGACCTCGACCACCCGCCACCCGGAACCGTCGGCCCGCTCGGCGAGGTCGGTGGTGACGAACCGGCAGCCCAGCGCGCGCACCAGCGGCCGGACCACGGACAGGTCGGGCGCGGCCGGGCAGCCGGGCAGGTCCGGGTGCGGCCCGACCAGCACCGGCTCGCCGTCCAGCCACCACACCCGGGCCTCCACGGCCCGCCGCCGACCGTCCGGTCGCGTGTCGCGGCCCCCGGCCGGCGGTTCCGAGTCGCCCCCGGAACCGCCGGCCGGGGTGCCGGGGGTGTCCCACACCACCCGGGTGAACTCCTCGAACCGCCGCAGCACCACACCGCCCGCCAGATGCTCGGCCTGCAGTTCCACGAACCGCGCGACCACCCGCCCGACGGCCGGCAAGTCCGCCAACTCCGGGATGTAGCAGGCCTCGTCCCACTCGTGCTTGCGGGACTTCACGTAGTCCTTGACGATCGCCGGCCCCTGCCCGCCCAGCCGGGCGACGGCCGCCGCCAGCCGCTCCGCACCGGGCGGCTCGATCCCCGCCCCGGGCTCCGCTCCGGCCCCGGCTTCGCCCCCCGCGCCCGCCAGCGGCAGCCAGACGCTCTGCGGCGTGGCCCCCTCGAACACCTCGTACCAGCCCGGCAGTTCGTGCGCCGAGGCGTACCCGGGCGGGCTGGTCAGCAGCTGCCCGCCGCGTTCCGACAGGGCGGCGGCGAAGTCCGCGTAGCGGGGCGAGGGCAGCATCCACCCCCGGTACCAGAACGGCCCGCGCCCCGCCGGCACCAGGCGGACGGCCCCGTGGGCGTCCCCGGCGAGCAGCGCGTCGTGGTCGACCAGGTGGTGCTCGCCGCCCAGGTCGCGCAGCAGCCGGGCCTCCCAGGCGAACTGCGGATCGACCCGGCGCGGGTCCAGCGGATGGGCGGGGAGGAGAAAGGCGGGTGCGGGCATGGGCGTCAGGGTAAGGCCACCGGCTGACCGGCGGGCCGTCAAAACCCCGACGTCACAGGCCTGGACCCCGCATGGACGGCCCCGTCCGGGAGGCCGCCCGGGCAGCCGCCCGGCGGCCCGCGCCGACAGCCCCGCCCACCGGGCCGGCCCCGGCCGGAATCCACTCGACGCCCGCGCGGCCCGCTGCGAGAGTGACCCGATGCGAAACCTGTGGCGCAACGCGCGAAGGACCCCCCGGCAGGCGGCCCGCACGGTCGTCCTGGACGAAGGGGGCGCCGTCTTCCTCCTGCGCTCGGACAACAGCGAGGTCGGCGTGCACTGGACCATGCCGGGCGGCGGCATCGAGCCCGGCGAGACCCCGTGGGCCGGGGCACGCCGGGAGCTCCGGGAGGAGACCGGCTGGTCCGACCTCGAACCCGGCCCGCTGCTGTGCACCTGGGAGCACGACTTCACCTGGCACGGCACGCCCGTCCGCCAGCACGAGCACATCTACCTCACCAGCGGCCCGCACCGCGGCCCGGTCGGCGACGTCAGCGCGACGCACGCCGCCGACAAGATCCTCGACTGGCGCTGGTGGACCCCGCAGGACCTCGCCGACGAGAACGCGGACGCCCTCTGGCCGCCCCGGCTGCCCGACCTGCTGGCGGCCGTACGGGAGGGCTGGCTCACCGACCGCCGGGCACCCGAACCCGTCGACCTCGGCTACATCCCGAACGCCGACCCCGCCCGCTCCTGAACGGCCGCCCCGCTCCTCACCGGCCCGTCCGCCCCTGAACCGGCCGGCCTAGACCGTGCGCCGCCCGCCGCGCCGGCCCGTCCGCCCGGGCGGGCCGGCCCGCCAGTCCCGCGGCTCCAGCTCCCGGTCGTGCAGCGCGCCGGGGTTGATCACGACGGAGAGCTGCGCCCCGGCCAGCCGCTCGTAGGCGAGGCCGGTGGCGCCCAGCAGCAGCTCGGTCGGCACCGAGACGGCGATCGCGGGCCGCCACGCGGGCAGCACCACCAGGCAGGTCCCCCGGCCGAGCCGGACGAGTTCGGCGGTGGCGCGGATGGCGGGGCGCTCCTCGGGCCGGGTGGCCGTGCCGGCCGGCCCCGGTCGCCCGGCCGCCTCCGGCAGGTGCGGGGTGGCGCCGATCAGGACGCCCAGCGGGGCCTCGGTGCCCGTCGCCGGCCGCGCGGCGGCGCCGGTCCGGTCGTCGTCGGTGCGCGGCCCGGGGACGGACGGCACGTCCGCCGCCGTTCCGGGGCCGGTGCGCGCGGTGTCCGGCCGCAGCGGACCGGCCGCCTGCGGGTGCATCCGGCGCAGCCGGCGCGATGGAGCCGGGCGCCGGGTGGCGAGGGTGCGCAGTTCCTCCCGGGCCGCGCGCAGCACGGGGACGGTCCGGTCCTGGGCGGCCGGCGGCTGTTGCAGGCGGACGAAGCCCTCGCCGCCGCCGCCACCGCCGGCGCCGTCCGTGCCGTCGGTTCGCTCCGGTGCGGCCCCGTCACCCGGACGGCCGAGCGCGGCGCCGGTCCGGTCGCCGGCACCGCCGCCGCGCGGCTGCGGCACGGAACCGCCGGGCAGGACGCCGGCCGTCCCGCCCGTCCGGCCGTCGGCCACCGCCGCCGCGATCGAGCAGCGGGGCGCGCCGCCCGGCGGCACGGCGCCCGCGGCACCGCCCGCGGCGGTTCCCGCGGATCCCGAGGCCTGCGCGGCCCCGTCCTCGCGGGCAGGCGCGGGCGCGGGCACGGACGGGGCCGGCGGCGCGGCTGGCGGGGCCGACGGCGGCGGGTCGGCGGCGGTCTGGTCGAGCGTGGTCATTGGTACGGGCCCTTCGGGGTTCGGTGCCGTCGATCCTCCCGCACCGGGCGATCTGCTCCAAGCGCCTTTCCGCCCCGCGCGCCCCACGCCGCCGTTCTGTCCCATCCGCCCCATCCGTCCCGCCCGCCCCGCGCCCTGACGCCCCTTCGGACCGGTCCGGACCGCGTCGGCCCGGACCGGCCCCGTGCGGCGCCCGGTGAGCGCGGATCAGGCGCCGGGCGCCACGAAGCCCTTGAGCTCGCTCAGGACGACGTTGGCCGCGGCCACGCCGAGACCGAGGAACCAGGTCTCGTCCGACACCGGACGGGCCTGCCCGGACTTGACCGCGCCGAGCGTCTTCCACAGCGCCCCGCCGAGCACCGTGTCCTGGTTGGTGGAGCTGGGGGTGCCGTAGACGCCGTAGAAGATCCAGTCGGCGTCGGCCTTGTCGATCTGCTCGGGGCTGATCTCGACCGCGAGCTCCTTGACCTGCTCGATCTTGGGCTGCGGCAGCTGGGCGTCGATGAGGATGGTGCCGATGAAGGACAGCTCCGCGTACAGCCGGGTCTTGCCGGGCATGAAGCGCAGTGGCGAGATGGTCGGCTTCTTGTCGCCGAGCTTGGCGCCGATCGCCGCGGCGGCCGCCTGGTAGGCGTCCAGCTGGGCCTTGGCCTCCGCCTCCAGGCCGAACGGGCTCGCGTTGAGCAGGAAGTTCTGCTTCCACGGGTAGCCGGGGCGCAGCGAGAAGACGGTCGGCGCGATCTTGGAGAGCTGCGCGTACTGGTCCTGGGCGCGCAGCTGGCTGCCGAGGATCAGGTCGGGCTTGAGCGCGGCGATGGCCTCCAGGTTGAGGCTGTTGATGGTGCCGACGTCGGTGGGGTTGCCGGCCTTGTCCCCGAGGTAGGACGGCATCTTCTTGGAGCCGTCGGTGTGGACGACGCCGACCGGCTGGATGCCGAGCGAGACGACGTTGTCGAGCTCACCGGTGTCGAGGACCACGACCCGGACCGGCTTGGCGGGGATGACCGTCTCGCCCATCGCGTGCTTGATCGTCCGGGGGTAGACGCCGGGGGCGGCGTCGGTGCCGAAGCCCTTCATCTTCTCGATCACGGTGGCGTAGTCGTCGCCGCCCTGCTTGACCGACTTCTGGTCCGGCGAGGAGCCGCCGGAGGGCTTGGCCGTCCCGCCGCCGGAACCGGTGGAGCCGGAGCCGTCCGTGCCGGAGTCGCCCGAGCTGCCGCAGGCGGTGAGCAGTCCGCCGAGGCCGAGAACGGCTCCGCCGGTGAGGGCCGCGGTGAGCAGGGTCCGGCGGCTGGGGCGGTGGGCGGTGGGCTGGCCGGGGGTGGGGGACACGCGGCACTCCTCCAGGGATGGGGCGTCGGGGTTAGGTGAGGCAAACCTATCCGACGTCCCCGGCGGGCTCCCCGCCGGACCGCCCGAGGGCGCGAAACCCGGTTCGAAAACATCACAAACCATGACGATTCCGGCACATCAATTCGGTAACAACCCTTAGAAATAAAGGTACACGCCTTAACGGCCCATGCATCATCGGCCAACTGTTGGTCGCTGGCTGGCAAATCAAAGGGAGTGGCTCAGATCACCCGAGGTTGGCCTACTCAACCTTCGGTACGCGCACCTAGGGTGCGCTGGTGGTTGATCAGCAGCTCTCAGAGCACGGAAGCAGCGGCCGGGCAACGGCGCCCGCCGCTCCGCAGGGTGCCCCGGTCAGTGGTGCCAGTGGTGGAGCCCCCGGAACCGGACCGGTGGCGGCGGGGGCGACGGGGGCAGCGGGGGACAAGGGCCTACGGGGCAACTCCGTCGGCCTGCTGAGCAGCGTGGTCCTGGGCGTCTCCACGGTCGCCCCGGTCTACTGCCTGACCGCGACCCTGGGGCCGACCGTCACGGCGGTCGGCGTCCAGATGCCCGCGGTCTTCCTGGCCGGCTTCCTGCCGATGCTGCTCGTCGCGTTCGCGTACAAGGAGCTCAACAAGGACTTCCCGGACTGCGGCACGTCCTTCACCTGGACGGTCAAGGCCTTCGGCCCCCGGGTCGGCTGGATGGCCGGCTGGGGCCTGACGGTCGCCACGATCATCGTGCTGTCCAACCTGGCCGGGGTGGCCACCGACTTCCTGTACCTCATGCTCGGCGAGATGACCGGCAGCGGCGCCGTCGCCGACCTCAACGACAACAAGGCCGTCCACCTGGCCACCGTCGTCGTGCTCATCGCCGCCGCCACCGCGATGAGCTATCGCGGCATGACGGCCACCAAGTGGTTCCAGTACAGCCTGGTCGGCCTGCAGCTCGCCGTCCTGCTGCTGTTCGCCGGCATCGCCATCGCCAAGGCCGCCGCCGGCGACCTGCCCGACTCGATCGGCTTCTCCGCCTCCTGGCTCAACCCGCTCGAAGTGAGCTCGTTCAGCGCGTTCACCGCCGGCCTGTCGCTGTCGATCTTCATGTACTGGGGCTGGGACACCTGCCTCACCATGAACGAGGAGACCAGCGGCAGCGCCAAGACCCCGGGCCGGGCCGCGATGATCTCCATGGTCACCCTGGTCGGCTCCTACCTGCTGGTCGCCATCGCCGCCCAGATGTTCGCCGGCGTCGGCACCAACGGCACCGGCCTCGGCAACCCGGACACCGCCGACAACGTCTTCGCCGCCCTGGCCCGCCCGGTGCTCGGCTCCCCGTGGAGCATCCTGCTCTTCGTGGCCGTCGTCGCCAGCGCCGCCGCCAGCCTGCAGACCACCTTCATCCCGGTCGCCCGCACCCTGCTCGCGATGAGCGCCTACCGCGCCGTGCCGCCGCGCTTCGGCACCGTCCACCCGCGCCACCGCACCCCCGGCTTCGCCACCGTCGCCGCCGGCATCGCCACCGCCGCCTTCTACGTCGGCATGAGCGTGATCAGCGAGAACGTCGTCCAGGACACCATCCTGGCCCTCGGCCTGATGATCTGCTTCTACTACGCGCTGACCGCCTTCGCCTGCGTCTGGTACTTCCGCCGCTCGCTCCGCGACAGCCTGCGCGACCTCGTCGTCAAGGGCATCGCCCCGCTGCTCGGCGGTGTCCTGCTCAGCGGCGTCTTCCTGCAGACCCTCACCGACGCCTGGGACCCCGCCTACGGCAGCGGCGCCGTGTTCGGCATCGGCTCGGTGTTCGTCATCGGCGTCGGCATCCTGCTGCTCGGCGCGGTGCTCATGCTCGTGTACGGCGTCTACCGGCCCGCCTTCTTCCGGGGCGAGACGCTCCGCAAGGACACCCCCGCCCTCGTCGTCGAGGACTGACGGCGAACCGGGGAAACCACGGCGGACCCTGGCGGGCACCCGCTATCCTCGAACCCATGAAGCGCTTCGCAGGTCTGAACTGGTGGCCGTCCTAGGACGGCCACCAGCCACGCCTGACCAGGGCCGTCCGGGATGGACGGCCCTGCTGCGTTTCTCCGACGGGACGGGCCCCGAGCCCCGGACGGCCGCCACCACCGCCGTACCGAGGAGAAACCCCGTGACCACGACCACGACCGTCGCCGGCCCGTCCCACCCCGACGAGCCCGGCGACGCCGCCGGCCCCGCCGCCCTCACCCCCGAGATCCTCGACACTCCCGACACTCTCGACGAGAGCCTCCGGGACAACCCGGCCGCCCACCGCGTCCTCACCGGCGACCGCCCCACCGGCCCGCTCCACCTCGGCCACTACTTCGGCAGCCTCCGCAACCGCGTCCGCCTCCAGCGCCTGGGCGTCGAGATGTTCCTGGTCATCCCCGACTACCAGGTCATCACCGACCGGGACCTCGCCGACCGCCTCGCCGAGCACACCGAGAACCTCGTCCTGGACTACCTCGCCACCGGCATCGACGCCGACCGGGCCACGATCTTCACCCACAGCTCCGTCCCCGCCCTCAACCAGCTGCTGCTTCCCTTCCTCAGCCTGGTCAGCGTCGCCGAGCTCCACCGCAACCCCACCGTCAAGGACGAGATCGCCCACTCCAGCCAGGCCGCCGTCAACGGACTGATGCTCACCTACCCCGTCCACCAGGCCGCCGACATCCTCTTCTGCAAGGCCGATCTGGTCCCCGTCGGCAAGGACCAGCTGCCCCACCTGGAGGTCGCCCGCACCGTCGCCCGCCGCTTCAACGAGCGCTACCCCCGCCCCGACGGCACCACCGTCTTCCCCCGTCCCCGGGCCCTGCTGGGCGCCGCCCCGCTGCTGCTCGGCACCGACGGCGGCAAGATGAGCAAGAGCCGCGGCAACTCCGTCCCGCTCGCCGCCGACGAGGACACCACCGCGCGTCTCCTCAAGGGCGCCAAGACCGACGCCGACCGCCGCATCACCTACGACCCCGCCGCCCGGCCCGAGGTCTCCAACCTCCTCCTGCTCGCCGCCCTCTGCCAGGACCGCGCCCCCGAGGAGGTCGCCGAGGAGATCGGCGACGGCGGCGCCGCCGCGCTCAAGCGCACCGTCACCGAGGCCGTCAACGAGTACTTCCGCCCGATCCGCGCCCGCCGCGCCGAACTCGCCGCCGACCGCGGCCACCTCCGCGACGTCCTGCGCGCCGGCTCCGAACACGCCAACGCGATCGCCGACGCCACCCTCGCCGAAGTCCGGGAGGTCATGGGATCGCTGTGAACGCGTCAGGGGCATAACCTCTCGGGGCCGGTCCCGCACCGGCCCCGGGACCCCCGCGCCCGAGACACCGCACCCCGGAAGGAACCCGGCCATGGACCAGCACCCGACCACCCCCGGCCGAGGACTGACCCGCCCGCCCCACCTCCGGCCCGGGGACCACATCGCCGTGGTCGCCACCAGCGGCCCCATCGACCCCCAGCGCCTCGCCGCCGGCACCGCCCTGCTGCGCTCCTGGGACCTGCGCGTCACCGTCGCCCCGCACGTCCTCGACACCCACCCCGTCCTCGGCCACCTCGCCGGCACCGACGCCGATCGCGCCGCCGACCTCCAGGCCGCCTGGCTCGACCCCACCGTCGACGCCGTCATCTGCGCCCGCGGCGGCTACGGCGTCCACCGCATGGTCGACCTCCTCGACTGGGACGCCCTGCGCGCCGCCCCGCCCAAGGTGCTGATCGGCTTCAGCGACGTCTCCTCGCTGCACGAGGCCTTCGCCCAGCGCCTCGGCCTCGCCACCCTCTACGGACCGATGAGCGCCACGGCCACCTTCCTCGAGGACGGGCCCACCGCCGAACACCTGCGCCGCACCCTCCTCGACCCCGCCGCCACGACCGTGCTCACCTCGGCCACCGCCACCGCCCTCGTCCCCGGCCGCGCCCGGGGCATCACCGCCGGCGGCTGCACCCACGTCCTCGCCGCCGAACGCGGAACCCCCGCCGCCCGCCCCTCCTTCGCCGGCAGCATCCTGATCCTCGAGGACGTCAACGAGCACCCCTACCAGCTCGACCGCCTCCTCACCCAGCTCCTGCGCTCCGGCGCCTTCGACGGAGTCACCGGCATCGCCCTCGGCTCCTGGGAGGGCTGCGGCCCGCTCGACCGGGTCCGGGACGTCATGCTCGACCGCCTCGCACCGCTCGGCATACCGATCATCTGGGAACTGGGATTCGGCCACGGCCCCTCCACCCTGACCGTCCCGCTCGGCGTCCCCGCCCTGCTCGACGCCGACGCCGGCACCCTCACCCTGGACCTGCCGGCCCTCGCCGAACGCTGAGTAGGGTTCGCCCATGAACGCGGACCGCTCCACCGGGACATCCACGGGAACCCCCGCCGAGGCCGCCCTCGACGCGGAGAGCCTCACCGCCCTCGCCCTCGGCCTGCTGCGGGGCCCCGGCAGCAACGCCCGCGCCATCCTCGGCCTCGCCGGCCCGCCCGGCGCCGGCAAGTCCACCCTGGCCCGGCACCTCGTCGACGAGGTCGAGCACCGCGAGGGCCCGGGCAGCGCCGCCTACCTCCCCCTCGACGGCTTCCACCTCTCCGGCGCCCAGCTGGAACGCCTCGGCCTCGGCCACCGCAAGGGCGCACCCGCCACCTTCGACGCCCACGGTTACCTCTCCCTGCTGCGCCGGGTCGCGACCGAGCGCTTCCAGGACATCTACGTCCCGGACTTCGACCGCGACCTCGACGAACCGGTGGCCGCCCGCCACGTCGTCCACCCGCACACCCGCCTCGTCATCACCGAGGGCAACTACCTCGCCGCCGCAGACCACCCCTGGCCCGAGGCCCGCGGCCTGCTGCGCGAACTCTGGTACGTCGAGACCGACGACGCCGTCCGCGAGGCCCGCCTCCTCGACCGCCACCGCGCCGGGGGCCGCGACGAGGCCACCGCCCGCCGGTGGGTCACCGGCAACGACCACCCCAACGGCGAGTACGTGAAGGCCGGCCGTGCCGCCTGCACCCGCGTCGTCCGAGTAGGCCGTTTGCCTCAGCCCCCGAATGGGCGTAGTGTTCTCTAGTCGCTCGGCTGGGAGCACCGGACACGCGTCTGCGCGGACGGTCCCGGGGCGGCCAATCCTCTGAAACACCACCTCTTCCCGGTTGCGGGCCGAGGCGTGTCGTTATGTGTTTCGACGCGTTCCGGCTCAGGGTTTATTCGGTGTGCCTGTTTTCGGGGATTGCGGCCGGATTCGCTTTTCGGAGCGGTGATCGGCTAGAGTTTGAAACGTCGGACGGGGCGTCAAGCCGCAGAAGACACCAGCGAGTTGGATGAAGGAAGCGCCGGGAACGGCACGGAAAACATCTGATAAGCTGGAGACAGGAAAGAACGAAGCGCCCGGAGGGCCGGTGTGAAAGCCGCCTGATGGAAGCGTCCGTTCCTTGAGAACTCAACAGCGTGCCAAAAGTCAACGCCAG
>NZ_JBEPAM010000044.1:0-71975 GCF_040298605.1 Kitasatospora sp. NPDC001527
ACGTCGCCAACGACTGGGTCGCCAACGGCTACTGGAACGGCCCCTCCGGCATCGGCGGCCAGGCCCGCGCCGGCTCCGGCCTCGCCACCGACGCCCCCGGCACCCACGTCGCCTTCGTCGACACCAACGGCAACATCGCCAACGACTGGATCAACAACGGCGCCTGGAACGGCCCCTCCGGCATCGGCGGCACCAGCCGCTGAACACCAACCAGTGAACGGCTCGGCATCCGGCCCCGTCACCCCTCCCCGGGGTGACGGGGCCGCGGCGTCACCGTCGCCCGGGGCTACCCGGCGGCGGGGCGGTGGGCGTCGACCTCGATCTCGATGCGCATCGCGGGGTCCGCGAGGCCGCACACCATCATGGTGGCCGCCGGGCGGACGGCGCCGAAGGCGTGGCGCAGCGCCGGCCAGCAGGGCTCGAAGTCCGCGCGCTCGGGCAGCAGGTAGCGCACCCGGACGACGTCGGCGAAGGTGCAGCCGGCCTCCTCCAGGGCCGCGGCGATGTTGCGCAGGCACTGCTCGGCCTGCTCCACCACGTCGTCGGAGATGGTCATGGTGGTGTAGTCGTAGCCGGTCGTGCCCGAGACGTGGACGTGGTCGCCGACCACCACGGCACGGGCGTAGCCGATCCGCTCCTCGAAGGTCGAACCGCTGAGGATCGCGCGTCGCTCTGTCATGGCTGCACGCTAGGCGGCCTGCGGCGATACCGTCCAATACGTGGTCGGCCGGCTTCTGATATCCCTGGGGATATGGCCGACCACCGCCCCGACCTGCCCCTTCCGCAGCTGCACGCCTTCACCGTGCTGGCCGAGGAGCTGCACTTCGGCCGCGCCGCCGCCCGGCTCGGCGTCGCCCAGCCGCCGTTCAGCCAGCAGATCGCCCGGCTGGAGGCGAAGGTCGGGTTCGCGCTGTTCACCCGCGGGCCGGGGCGGGTCGCGCTCACCCCGGCGGGCGTCGCGCTGCTGCCGGCCGCGCGGCAGGCGCTCGCCGGTCTCGCCGACGGGCTGGCCGCCGCGCGGGCGGTCGGCGGCGGGCGGGCGGGGCGGCTGCGGATCGGGTTCTCGGCCTCCCTCGCGCTGACCATGCTGCCGGGGCTGCTCGGGACCTTCCGGTCGCGGTATCCGGGCGTGGAGCTGGAGATCCGGGAGATGACCACCGGCCCGCAGCTCACCGCGCTGCGCGAGCGCGTCATCGACGTCGGTCTGCTGCGCGAGCCCCCGGAGGACGACCCCGGACCGCTCGGCTTCCGCACCGTCCTCACCGAGCCGTTCGTGGCCGTGCTCCCGGCGGCGCACCCGTTGGCCGCCCGGCGGAGCGTGGCCGTGGCCGCGCTGGCGGGCGAGCCGTTCGTCCTGCTCCCCCGGGCCGACGGGCCTCAGCTGTACGACCGGATCACCGGTCTGTGCGGGGCGGCGGGTTTCGAGCCGCGGATCGTGCAGCACGCGGTGGAGTGGCAGACGGTGTGCGCGCTCGTGGGCGCGGGGCTCGGGGTGTCGCTCGCTCCGGCGAGCATCCGGCGCCTGCGGCTGCGGGAGGTCGCCTTCCGCCCCGTCGAACCGCGCACGGCCCGGACCGTCGTCGCCGTCGCCTGGCGGCGGGAGGACCGCAGCCCCCTGGTGGCGCAGCTGCTGGAGCTGGCGGCCGGCCCCTGACGCCGCGCCGCCTCAGCCCTCGTCGGCGGCCGGGTCGGCGGCCGGGTCGGAGACTGGGTCGGCGGCCGGTCGGGGAACGAGACGGGGGACGAGGCGGACGTAGCCGACCATGCCGAGCACCTCCACCAGCGTCTGCGTCACGACGACGGACGCCGCCACGGCGAGCGTGCCGGGCAGGGCGAGGGCGAGCGGCAGGACGACCAGGGAGTTGCGGGTCGCGCCGGTGAAGACGATCGCCCGGGCGGCGCCGGTGCCGAGCCGGAAGAGGCGGGCGACGGCCCGGCCGGCGAACGCCATCACGGCGAGGAACAGCACGTAGAAGGGGACGACGCCGGCGACGTCGGCGAGGCTGTCGCCGAGCTCGGGCACCTGGGAGGCGACCACGGTCAGCAGGGTGGCCGCCATCAGCGGCACCATCGTGGTGGTGGCGGCGTCGGCCGCCCGTCGCCCGGCCGGACGGCGGGCGCCCCAGGCCTGGAGCAGCCAGGCGAGGGCGAGCGGAACGGCGATCAGGGTGAGGAACGCCCGCAGGAACGGGCCGGGCTCGACGATCTCGGACAGCTCCGGGCCCATGAACAGGTAGAGGAACACCGGGAGCAGCAGCATCTGCGCCACCAGCAGCAGCGGGGTGGCGGCGAGCAGGCGGCGGTTGGAGCCGCCGGCCAGGCCGGAGAAGACGATGACGTAGTCGACGCACGGGCAGAGCAGGACCAGCAGCACCCCGATGCGGACGGCCCGGTCGTCGGGGAGGAAGGGGAACATCGCGGCCACCAGGAGGGGGACGACGGCGAAGTTCACCGTCAGCGCGGCGGCGAGGAAGCGGGTGTCGCGCAGCGAGCGCAGCAGCTCGGCGGCGGGGACCTGGAGGAAGGTGACGAACAGCAGGGCGGCGAGCACGGGGTTGATGGCGTGCTCCAGGCCAGGTCCGGCCCCCGGGGCCAGCCGGCCCAGCAGGCCGCCGAGCGCCATCGCGGCGAGGTAGACCGCCACCTGGTGCCGCTCCATCCGCTCGACCGGGCCACCGCCGTCCTGCGGTCCCTGCTGCGACACCCGACTGCTCCCCACGCTTCGACGCCGGGCCGCCGGCGATGGCGGGCCGGCGTCCATCCTCGCAGGTCAAAGGGGATTACTGGTCGTCCGGGCAGGAGGCCTTGCGGCGCTTGTCGAACTCCTTGGCGGTGAGCAGTTTGTAGTCCCAGTCCCAGCCGCCGGCCGCCCACTTGCCGGCGGGCAGGGTGAGCAGCACGTCGCCGGGGACGGTGACGCTCAGCGCGCGGTTGCGGACCACCTCGACGGTGTAGCGCTTGTCGGCGCTGATGCCGCCGGTGAGCCGGCCGTACGCCATCCAGCCGGGCGGGAGGCCGCCGAGGTCGACGGTCTCCAGGGCGTTCGTGGCGGAGCGGCCCTCGCGCGGGCGGACGTCGACCTTCTCGGAGCCGGGGAAGACCTTCACGCGGATGGTGTGCAGGCGCTCGTCGCGGCAGACGCCGGTGCGGACGACCAGCCGGCCGGCGTCCAGGCGGACGGCGATCAGCTCCTCCTGCTTGGGCTCCGGCCCTCCGCAGCCGACCACCGCCGCCGCGGCCACCGTCACGGCCGCCGCCACCACTGACCCCACCCCGCGTCGCCGCACCCCGTGCCTCCTCCGCACCCGCCCACTCCGACCCGACCCGACCCGACCCGACCGATCCTGCCCCACGGCGGTCGCGCTCCGCGCAGGAGGGACCGGTGGACGGCACGGAGGGATGGCGGAGGGGCGGTCGGAAGGAGGGGCGGGGCGGCGGGACCGGGCCGTACAAGGGGAAGCTGTACGGCCCGGCCCGCCGAGCGCCGGAGGCGGTGCGGGTCAGCTCGCCGACGCGGTGGTGCGGCCGGTGACGGAGCGCAGCAGCACGGCGAGGCCGACCAGGACGATGCCGAACCAGACCGCGCTGGTGACGCCCGTGTGATCGGCGAACAGGCCGCCGACCAGGGCGCCCAGGGCGATGCAGGTGTTGTAGGCCATGGTGTTGAGCGACATCGCCGCCTCGAAGGTCTCGGGCGCGGCGGCCAGCGTCATGGTGATCTGGCTCAGCTGGACGACGCCGAAGGCGATGCCCCACAGCAGCATGGCCGCGATCACACCGACCTCGTCGGAGCCGACGGTCAGCAGCAGCACGAGGGCGCCGATCAGGAGCAGGCCGCCCTCGACGAAGCCGCCCCGCAGGCTCCTGGTGACCGCCCGGCCGCCGAGGACGTTGCCGATCGCGCCGCCGACGCCGAACACGATGAGCACGACGGTGACGAAGCCCACCGAGGCGGAGGCCCTCTCCTCCAGGTAGGGGCGGACGAAGGTGTAGGCGCCGAAGTGGCCGAGGACGAAGAACACCACCATGACCAGCACCACCCGCAGCGAACCGTTCCTGACGGGCAGTCCGAACACCTCGCGGACCGGGACCGCGTTCGCCGACGGCAGCGACGGGACGGTGACGGCGACGGCGAGCAGCGCCAGGGCGCTGAGGCCGGCCCAGATCAGGAAGGTGGTGTGCCAGGAGCCCGCGCTCTCCAGCAGGGTGCCGAGCGGGATGCCGACGACGGTCGCGATCGAGATGCCGGACATCACGACGGCGGCGGCCCGGTTGGCGTGCCGCTCCGGGACGATGCGCATCGCCATGCTGACGCCGATCGCCCAGAAGACCCCACTGGCGAAGCCCATGACCATGCGGGTGACCAGGATCAGCGGGTAGTTCGGGGCGGCCGAGGTGATCAGGTTGCCCAGCGCCAGGACGCCCAGCAGCGCGGTCAGCAGTTTGCGCCGGTCGACCCGGCGGGTCCAGGCCACGATGAACGGCACGCCGAGGCCGGCCGCGACGCCCTGGGCGGTGACCATCAGGCCGACCGTGCCCACGGAGACGTCGAGGCTCTCGCCGAGCGGGGTGAGCAGGCCGATGGGCATCAGCTCGGTGGTGAGGAAGACGAACAGGCTGGCCGTGATGGCGGCCACGCCCGGCCAGCCTCCGGCCCCGGCTGCGCCGTTCCGCGGCGCGGCCGGCGCCCGGGTCTCTTCGTGTGTGGTCATCTCGGCTCTCCGGAGGGGTCGGGCTTCTTGCGGGGCGGGCGCTGGCCGAGCACGACCGCCAGGAGGACGACGCCGATGCCGAGGAGCTGGAGGACGGACGGCGTCTGGTCCTTGACGAGGTAGCCCAGCAGCGTCGCGACGACCGGGCTGCCCAGGGCGAGGAAGGAGACCGCCGTGGCCGGCAGGCGTTCGATGCCCCGGAACCAGACCAGGTAGCTCAGGACCGCGCCCAGGCCGGCGAGGTAGGCGAAGCCGAGGACGTTGGAGCCGGTGAGGCCGTCGGGCATGTCCTCCAGCGCCAGCCAGAACGGCAGCAGCACCAGGCCGCCCGCGGTCAGCTGCCACCCGGTGAGGGTGAGCAGGCCGACGCCCTCGGGCCGGCCCCACCGTTTGGTCAGGGTGATGCCGGAGGCCATGCACAGCGCTCCGCCGAGGGCGGCGAGCACGCCGACGGCGTCCGGGGAGGCCGGGCCCCTGAAGACGAGCAGCGCCACGCCTCCCGCGCCCGTCGCGCCGGCCAGGGCGTGCAGGCCCCGGACCCGCTCGCCGAGGAACACGGCGGCCAGGACCACCACGAACACCGGCTGCGCCGACATGATCACCGCGGCGATGCCGCCCGGCAGCCGGTAGGCGGCGACGAAGAGCAGGAAGTTGAACGCGCCGATGTTCAGCACGCCCAGCACCGGCGCCCGCCACCACCAGGTGCCGACGGGCAGCCGCCGGCCGAGGGCGACCAGGAACAGGCCGCCGGGCAGCGCCCGCACGGTGGTGGCCAGCAACGGCCTTTCGGGCGGCAGCAGTTCGGTGGTCACCAGGTAGGTGCTGCCCCAGACCGTCGGTGCGAGGGCGGTCAGGGCGGCCGTGGGTGCGGTCGCTAGTCCCACGCGGTGTCCCTCACCCGCGGGTTCGGGTCGGTGGCGGCCGCGGCCGTCCCGGATCGGGGTGGAGCGGTACACATGACGGTCCTTCCGGCGGCGCGGACCCGCGAAGGCGCACGGGCGCGCCCCGGCGGTCGCGGCCAGGTCAGGGGATTCGAAGGAAGGGGCACCGGCGGATCGATCGCCCGGCGCGGTGGTCCTCAGTCTCCGGCCGCGCGCATCGATGAGTCCAACACATGCTTGTCACCCGATGCATCGCGTATCACGATGGATCGATGGATCTCCAGCAGATGCGGTACGTCATCGCGGTGGCCGAGACGAACAGCTTCACCCGGGCCGCCCAGCGCTGTCTGGTGGTGCAGTCCGCGCTCAGCCATCAGATCGCGCGGCTGGAGAAGGAGTTGGGCGCGAGGCTGTTCGAACGCACCAGCCGCCGGGTGCGGTTGACACCGGCCGGCGCGGCCTTCCTGCCCGCCGCCCGTCAGTGCCTGGACGCGGCGGAGCGGGCGGCCACCGAGGTGGCGGCGGCCGTCGGGGAGGTGCGCGGGAGCCTCAGGGTGGGGGTGATCCCGACCGTCGCCGCGGTGGACGTCCCGGCCGTGCTCCGGGAGTTCCACCGGCGCCATCCCGGGGCCCGGGTCAGCCTCGGTGTGGGGGCGAGCGACGAACTGGCCGAGCAGGTCCGGCAGGGCGAGATCGAGGTGGCCTTCCTCGGCATCCCGGTCACGGCCCGCCCCCGGGGCGTGTCGGCGCGGGAGCTGGCCCGGGAGCGGCTGGTGGCCGTGGTCTCCCCGGACCACCCGCTGGCCGGGGAGAGCCCGGTCGACCTGCGGCGGCTGGCCTCGGAGGTGTTCGTGGACCTCCCGGCGAAGACGGCCGGGCGGGCCCAGTCCGACCTCGCCTTCGCGGCCGCCGGGCTCACCCGCGAGGTCGCCTTCGAGGTGACCAACGCCGACTACCTGGCCCGGCTGGTCGGCGCGGGCCTGGGGGTGGCGCTGCTGCCGCCCTCGTACGTCGCGGGGCTGAGCGGCATGGTGACGATCGAGGTCACGGACGCGCCGTCGCGCGCCGAGTACGTGATCTGGGGCCGGGAGAGCCCGCGCCCGGCGGCCGCCGCGTTCCTGGCGCTGCTGGGTCTCCCCGAGGAGCCGAGAACGGATTGACCAACGGCTCGGCGCTTCAGCGCAGTTGCGCGCGTGATCGTTGTGACCGCCGCCTCCGGCGCCCCCGGACGGCCCGTGCCCGACCGCCCGCTCGGCCGCCGGCCCACGCGCACCCCGCTCGCCGCCTCCGCCCAGCCGCAGAGGCGGGTCCGCTTGGAGCGGCGGATCGCTCAGAAGGCGGCCGCGTCCAGGGCGTCGCCCAGCGAGGCGTAGCAGACGCAGAGCAGCAGCCAGACGCCGAGGCCGGTGGTGACGGCGGCGAGGATCCGGCCCCAGCGGCCGCGCCGCTCCCGGGGGCGGCGCAGCTGCCGCAGGCCGAGCACGACCGTCAGCACGGCGACGGCGCCCAGGGCATGGGCGAGCAACGGGCTCTGTTCGTAGCCGAGTTCGGCGAGCAGGAAGAGACCGATCAGGGAGCCGGTGGTCAGCACCGCGAGGAGCGTGCCGAGGACGGCCTCCCCCGCCAGCTCCAGCAGGAACTCGCCGATCGCGTGCAGGCAGCCGCGCGCGGGCCCGTGCGGCGGGTCGGTCACCGGCGTCGGGTCCCCCGGCTGGTGCGCGGGCCGCTGCCCGGCGAGGCCGTCGCCCCCGGCCGCCGCGTCGTGTCGCTCCACGTCCCTCCACCCCTTGTCGGGCGGAGGCTAGCACGCGGCGCGCGGCGGCCGGGGGCTTCCGTCAGGGCCGGCGGGTGGGGGGTTCGGTCGGCGGGCGGTCGTCCAGGAGGGCCTGGCCGAGGGGGGTGAGGGTGTGGCGCACGCCGGAGCCGGTGCGTTCGGTGGTGAGCAGACCGGCGGCGCGCAGCACGGTGGCGTGGTGGCTGGCGGTGGCGGCGGACGTCCCGGTGCGGCGGGCGAGTTCGGCGGTGCCGGCCGGGTCGGCCGCCGCCCGCAGGGTGCGGGCCCGGGTGGCGCCCAGCAGGGCGACCAGCGCGCCGGCCGGGTCCGCGGCGGACGCGGCCCAGACGGTCCGGTAGGTGGCGAGGTCGCGGGCCAGCGGGTAGTGCAGCACGAGCGGGTGCTCCGGTCCGCGGTTGTCGGTCAGGGCGAGCGGCTCGGGCCAGAAGAAGGTGGGCACCAGCACGATGCCGGTCCCGCGCAGCCGCACGTCCACGTCCAGCGGGCAGGGCACCGTCAGCACCGGTGACTCCCAGCGGATGTCCGGGTGCAGCGAGCCGAGCAGGCCGTCCAGTCCGCTGTCGGCCACGGCCAGCGCCCGCAGGGTCCGCTCGGTGTGCGCGGCCGCCAGCAGCTGCGACCAGTACGGGGCCACCGCGAAGGCGTGGTACTCGCGGAGCCTGCGGTCGACGACGGTGCGCCACTCCCGGGAGCCGCCGTGCAGTTCGCGCACCCAGCGGGGCGTCCCCGGCCGCAGGTACTCCAGGACCCGCAGATCCGCCGCCCACCGCCGGCGCGACAGCGACCAGGTGTGCTCCAGGCTGTCCGGCAGGCTGTCGGTGGCGGCGTGCAGAAAGGCCTCCGGCGCCCCCGCCGCCCCCGCGGCGGTCGCCAGTTCGAACAGCATCCCCTGTTCCGGGCGCAGCCGTTTGCGGGTCCTGCTGCGCCATCCCTCCAGGGCCGCTCCTCCCACGTCGCGGGCCTGTACCAGTGACAGGCTCAGGACCGTCTCGGCGAGCGGGTCGGGTGCCCGCGCGATCCGGACCCTGGTCAGGTCGTCGTGGGTGAAGTGGATACGCAGCAATCCGGTCCCTTCCGTCGGCCTCCCGGCGGGGTGCGGCGATGTCCCGGACTCGCCCCCGCCGATCCCTGCGGCCCCGGGAGGCCGCAGGGCCCACCGTAGGCGGAACGTTCGGGCGCGTCGGGCGCGTTGCCCGGCTCTGACCGCTTCGTGGCACGCCCCGGACATTGCCCCGCCCGAATTCGATGCAGCTCGAATGGTCTTGGGACGAACTCCGTCGGTTCGTGAGACTGACCGTCGGGGGTGCCCCACCGCGGCGCCCCGACCCCCCAGCCGAGGAGTGCACCGATCATGCGAATCACCCGTCGGTCCGCCGTCCGTTCCGGTGTCGTCGCGGGCACCCTGCTCGCCGGCGCGACCCTGCTCGCCGCCCCGGCGCAGGCCGCGCCGGTGCTGCACGGTTACGCCAACATCGTCCAGGGCAAGTGCCTCGACATCCAGGGCGCTTCCACCGCCGAGGGCGCGATGCTCCAGGAGTTCAGCTGCAAGAACGCCTCGAACCAGCGGTTCTGGACGGACGACGCCGCCGTCGGCGGGACGGAGATCCGGGTGCAGAGCTCGTTCCTCTGTATCGAACCGACCACGCCGAACTCCTACAGCAGCGTCATCCAGCGACAGTGCTCCGGCGCCGACACCCAGCGCTGGGAGCTGACCCCGGCCGGCGTCAACGCCGTCACCATGAAGAACAAGGCGTCCGGCCTGTGCCTGCAGGACTGGCTGTCGGGCGACGGCAGCCGGCGCCAGGTGAACATGATGCCGTGCAACGGCAGCGCCTACCAGCAGTGGTCGCTGCGCTGATTCCGGCGCCGCGTTCCCGGCACGGCCGTCAGGCGGCCGTGCCGGGGGCGGTGGTGGAGCCGGCCTGGAGGCCCAGGGTGCGTTCGGCCTTGGTCACGGCGGCGCGGTAGTAGAGGGAGGCGAGTTCGGCGTCGTCCGAGTCCTGCTGGAAGTACCCGTAGCCGAGCGCGACGTCACCGAGGCGTTCGATGCCGAGGTAGCCGACGAGCCGGGTGCCGGCGAGGGTGCCGTCGAGGCGGACGGCCGGGGCGTCCTGGCGGTCACCGAGGGCGACCGGGGTGACGGTGAAGGTCACGCTCTCGCCGGTGTCGCTGCTGAAGTCGATGCTGGGGCATTCGGTGAACGCGGAGTCGACGGTGTCGAGGTCGGCGGCCAGTTCCCCGGACTCCTCCGCGGTGAGGAACTCGGTGATCAGCGGGTAGCCGTCCGGGCCCTCGAACTGGACCTCCTGGTACGGGCTCTGGGCGCGACTGGGCAGTTCCTCGGTCACCGTGCCGTTGAGCAGGGCGCGCAGGGCGTCGCAGCCGGCCAGCGGGGTGGCGCTGGGGCTGGGGCTGGGGCTGGGGCTGGAACCGTCCTCGGGCTCGGGGCTCTCGGTGTCCAGCGGGATCTCGGTGAAGTCGGGGCCGAGTTCGGCCGCGGTCAGCAGGGCCGCCCTGAGCTGCTCGTCGGTGGGTGGCTGGGCGGCGGCGCCGACGGCGCTCAGGGGTACGTCCGCGCTCGCGGGCGGGGCCGCGGTCGCGGGCGGGGCCGGCGAAGCGGCGGCGAGCTGGGCACCGCCGAGGGTGAGCGCCGTGGTGACGGCCACCGCGGTGAGGGCGGAGAGAGGCCTCGGGAGGGACATGCGGGCCCCCGGTCGAGAGGTCGGGCAGGGACAGGCGTCCAGTGTCCCACCGGGGGCTCCGACCCGCCCGCCCGGCGGGCATCACCGCAGGTCAGGAGGGGTTTACCGAGGCCGGGGGCAGCTGGTCGACGGTCTCCGCGAGCCAGCGCACCCAGAAGGTCTCCAGGCCGATCCCGGCCCGCAGCACGGCGTGCTGGAGCGGGTCGCCGTCCGGCTCCGCGCCGGCCGGGAAGTCGCGCCGCTCGATCTCCTCGTAGTGCTCCAACTGCTCACGGTGCCGGGCGAGATGGCGGCGCAGCTCGGCGTCGAGCCCGGCCGTGCCGACCACGGCGGCGGCGCGCAGCCGCAGCAGCAGCGGGTCGCGGATCGGCCGGGGGGCGTCCGCGGCGGCCGTCCACCGCCGCAGTTCGGCGCGGCCGGCGGGCAGCACCTCGTACTCCTTCTTCTGCCCGCGCACCGGCCCGGCCTGCGGGAGCGCCCGGATCAGGCCGGCGGTCTCCAGGCGGCCCAGTTCGCGGTAGATCTGCTGGTGGGTGGCGGACCAGAAGAAGCCGATCGACTTGTCGAACCGCCGGGTCAGCTCCAGCCCGGAGGACGGCTTCTCCAGCAGGGCGGTGAGGATGGCGTGCGGCAGCGACATGCACCGAATCCTAAGGCGGGCCCTGGAGACGTGTGCGATGCGTCGCCGCCGCACGCGTGCGGGGTGCGTGCGGGTACGTGCGTGCGTGCGGGGTGCGTGCGGGTGCGTGCTCAGAGGGTGGCGGCGAGTTCGGTGCCCTGCTTGATGGCGCGCTTGGCGTCGAGTTCGGCCGCCACGTCGGCGCCGCCGATGAGGTGCGGGGTGACGCCGAGCGCGCGCAGGGCGGCATCGAGGTCGCGGCGCGGCTCCTGGCCGGTGCAGAGCACCACGGTGTCGACGGGCAGCAGCTGCGGCTCGCCGTCGAGGGTGAGGTGCAGGCCGGAGTCGTCGATCCGCTCGTACGACGCGCCGGCGACCATGGTGACGCCGCGGTGCTTCAGCTCGGTGCGGTGGATCCAGCCGGTGGTCTTGCCGAGCCCGGCGCCGACCTTGCCGGCCTTGCGCTGCAGCAGGTGGACCCGGCGCGGCGGCTCGGGACGCTCCGGGCGGGCGAGGCCGCCGCGCTCGCGGTACTCCTCGTCGATGCCCCAGTGGCGGCGGTGCACGGCCGGGTCCAGGCTCGCCGCGTCGCCCGCGTCGGTGAGGTACTCGGCGACGTCGAAGCCGATGCCGCCCGCGCCGATGACCGCCACCCGCTCGCCGACGGCCGCACCGTCGCGCAGCACGTCGAGGTAGCCGAGCACGCTGGGGTGGTCGACGCCCGGCAGGTCGGCGGGGTCGGGCACGCGCGGGGTGACGCCGGTGGCGAGGACCACCTCGTCGAAGCCCTCGGCGGCGAGTTCGGCCGCCTCCACCCGGGCACCGAGGCGCAGTTCCACGCCGAGGGAGTCGAGGCGGTGGCGGTAGTAGCGCAGGGTCTCGGCGAACTCCTCCTTGCCCGGGATGCGGCGGGCGATGTCGAGCTGACCGCCGATGGTGTCGGCCGCGTCGAACAGGGTGACCCGGTGGCCGCGTTCGGCGGCGGTGACGGCGCACGCGAGGCCGGCCGGTCCGGCGCCGACGACGCCGATCCGCCTGGCGAGCCGGGTCGGGGCGAGGACCAGCTCGGTCTCGTGGCAGGCGCGCGGGTTGACCAGGCAGGAGGTGATCTTCCCGCTGAAGGTGTGGTCGAGGCAGGCCTGGTTGCAGCCGATGCAGGTGTTGACGGCCTCGGGGCGGCCCTCGGCGGCCTTGGCGACGAAGTCGGGGTCGGCGAGCAGCGGGCGGGCCAGCGAGACGAGGTCGGCGCAGCCGTCGGCGAGCAGTTGCTCGGCCAGCTCCGGGGTGTTGATCCGGTTGCTGGTGACCAGCGGGACGGACACCGAGCCCATCAGCTTCCTGGTCACCCAGGCCCAGGCGCCGCGCGGCACCGAGGTGGCGATGGTGGGGATGCGGGCCTCGTGCCAGCCGATGCCGGTGTTGATGAGGGTGGCACCGGCCTCCTCGACGGCCCGGGCGAGGCGGATCACCTCGTCGAGGGTGGAGCCGCCGGGGACGAGGTCGAGCATGGAGAGCCGGTAGACGAGGATGAAGTCGGGGCCGACCCGCTCGCGGACCCGGCGGACGATCTCGACCGGGAAGCGCATCCGGTTCTCGTAGGAGCCGCCCCAGGCGTCCTCGCGGTGGTTGGTGGCGGCGGCGGTGAACTCGTTGATCAGGTAGCCCTCGGAGCCCATGATCTCGACGCCGTCGTAGCCGGCCCGCCGGGCGAGTTCGGCGCAGCGGGCGAAGTCGTCGATGGTCCGCTCGACCTCGTCCGCGCTCAGGGCGCGGGGCGGGAAGGGGCTGATCGGGGCCTGGACGGCACTGGGGGCGACCAGGCCGGGGTGGTAGGCGTAGCGGCCGAAGTGCAGGATCTGCAGCGCGATCCGGCCGCCGGCGGCGTGCACGGCGTCGGTGACCACGCGGTGCCGGTCGGCCTCCCGCTCCGTGGTGAGCATGGCGCCGCCGTCCCACGGGCGGCCGGCCTCGTTGGGGGCGATGCCGCCGGTGACGATGAGGCCGACGCCGCCGCGGGCGCGTTCGGCGTAGAAGGCGGCCATCCGCTCGAAGCCGTCCGGGGCCTCCTCCAGGCCGACGTGCATGGAGCCCATGATCACGCGGTTGGGGAGGGTGGTGAAGCCGAGGTCGAGCGGGCGCAGCAGGTGCGGGTAGGGCGCCTGCGGGGCTTCGGTGGCGGCGGTCGTCGTCACGGGGTCTCCTGGGACGGGCGGGGGCGGCCCCGGGGGGCTGGTGGTTACCACACGGTAGGGGACGGGGATCCGCTTATGCAACCAGTTGCATAGGTGATCCGCGGAACACGTGCGGAGGCCGCTGCGGACTTTCGCTGACGGATCATCAGTTCACGTCGTATCGTCGACGCTACGACGGACGGGGCCGGTCGGCCCGGCGAGGAGGACGGTCGTGCGGGGTGGATCGGTCGCCGTGGTCGGCGGCAGCGTCGCGGGGTGCGCGTTCGCGCGGGCGGCGGCCCGGGGCGGCGCCGAGCGGGTCACCGTGCTGGAGCGCAGCCCGGGGCACCTGGAGGACCGCGGGGTGGGCCTGTGCGTCGTGCTGGACCGCTACGACGAACTGGTGCGGGCCGGGCACCTCGACGACGGCATCCGCCACCACCCCGTCACCGCCCGGCACTGGGTGGCCCGCGGCGAGGACGGCGACCCGCGCGGGCGGGTGCTGTGGGTGCAGCCGATGGCCATGCACTCCTACCACTGGGGCGTGCTCTGGCAGGGGCTGCGCGAACGCATCCCGGACGGCGTGGAGTTCCGGCCCGGCACGGCCGTCACGGCGGTCGGCGGGGGCGGTGCCGTCGCCGGTGGCGGTGCCGGTGGCGGTAGCGGCTCCGGTTCGGGCGACGTCGGCGCCGGGCCCGCGTGGGTGGAGACGGCGTCCGGCGGGCGCGAGGAGTACGACCTGGTGGTCGGCGCCGACGGCCACCGCTCGGTGGTGCGCGCCGCCGTCTGCCCCGAAGCCCGGTCCGAGTACGCCGGGTACGTCGCCTGGCGCGGCAGCTTCGACGCCCGGCTGCTCGACACCCTCCCGGGCGGCGCGGCCCGCTGGCCCGAGGAGGAGGTGATCACCGTCTGCTACCCCGGCGGCCAGGTCGTCCTCTACCGCATCCCCGGGCTCACCCCCGGCTCCACCCTGGTCAACTGGGTCTTCTACGCCCCCGCGCCCGCCTGGCTGCGGCGCGCCGACGAGGACTCCGACCCGCTCGGCTTCCCGGTCGGCGCGCTCGACACCGCCCGTCACGGCGAACTGGCCGAACTCGCCGAACGCGTCCTGCCGCCGTACTGGGCGGGCGTGGTCGCCCTCACCCCGGTCGAACGGATCCTGCTCCAGCCGATCCACGACCTCGCGACCCCGCGCCGCACCGCCGGGCGCCTGCTGCTGGCCGGCGACGCGGCCACCCTCGTCCGCCCGCACACCACCAGCGGCGCGGCCAAGGCGCTGCAGGACGCCTGCGCCTTCGAGGACGCCTGGCGGGCGTCCGACGACTGGGCCGGACTGCTGCCCGGCTACGACCTCGAACGCGGCGAGGCCGGGCGCGCCCTGGTGGACCTCAGCCGCCGGCTCGGCCGGGCGCAGGTCACCGGGGCACCCGACTGGTCGGCCATCGACGGGCCGGGGATGGCCGCGTGGTGGCGCGGACAGCTGGGCACCTCGGGCGGGTTCGGCGGTCTGGCACTGGACCGGAAGCCGAACCCGCCGTCGGCCGACGGGAACTGACCCGCCGTCACCGCTCGGATCAGACGTTCACGCCGTAGTCGGTGGCGATGCCGCGCAGGCCGGAGGCGTAGCCCTGGCCGATCGCGCGGAACTTCCACTCGGCGCCGTTGCGGTACAGCTCGCCGAAGACCATCGCCGTCTCGGTGGAGGCGTCCTCGGTGAGGTCGTAGCGGGCGATCTCCTGGCCGTTGGCCTGGTTGACGATCCGGATGAAGGCGTTGCGCACCTGCCCGAAACTCTGGAACCGGGCATCCGCGTCGTAGATCGACACCGGGAAGACCACCCTGACCACGTCGGCCGGGACGGCCTCCAGGTCGACCTTGATCTGCTCGTCGTCGCCGTCGCCGCCACCGGTCAGGTTGTCGCCGCTGTGCTCGACCGAACCGTCCGGGCTGCGCAGGTTGTTGAAGAAGACGAAGTGCTGGTCCGAGACGACCTTGCCGTGCGCGGTGCAGAGCAGCGCGCTCGCGTCCAGGTCGTAGTCGGCGCCGGTGGTGGTACGGACGTCCCAGCCGAGCCCGACGATGACGGCCGTCAGCCCCGGCGCTTCCTTGGTCAGCGAGACATTGCCGCCCTTGGCCAGCGAAACTCCCACGATTGCCCTCCTCGGTCGCTCTCTCTGCCGAAGAATCTACAGCACTGTAGAGATCACGGGCATCCGTTGCCCGAGGACGACAGCATCCGGGCCACGTGGTCCGGCAGCAGACAGGCCTGGCGGGCCAGCAGCTCGACGAAGGCCGCCGTCAAGGCGTCCGGCCTGGTGCGGGTGTACGCCACCAGCGGCCGCCGTACCGGCGGTTCGGGCCGGCGCACCAGCCCGTCGAACCCGGTCGGCACGATGTTCGCCGGCACCAGCGCCGGCCCCAGTCCGGCCGCCGCGAGCAGCGGCGCCGCCGCCGTCTGCTCGGTGCGCACCGCCGCCCGGGGCCGGAACCCGGCCTCCGCGCAGGCCGCGTCCAGCAGGTCCGCCAGACCGTTGCCCGGGGCGTAGTGCACCCAGTCGCGTCCGGCCAGCGCCGCCAGCGGCACCCGGCCCGCCGCCGCCGGCCCGTCCTCCTCGCCTTCCTCCGGAAGAACCAGGACGAACTCCTCCACCCCCAGCTCCCGGACCGGCCCCTCCCAGTCCGCCGGCGGCGTCCCCACCGCCACGTCCGCCTGCCCGGCCGCCATCGCCGCCCGCAGCTCCTCGGTGTGCGCGAACTCCCGCAGCCGGATCCGCACCGCCGGATGCGCGGCCCGCCAGGCCCGCAGCACCGGCGGCAGGATGCCCAGGCTCACCGAGTACACCGTCGCCAACTCCAGTTCCCCGCCCGCGAGTCCGGCCGCCTGCCGGGCCGCCGCGCGCAGCCGCTCGGCGTCCGCCAGCGCCGCCCGCGCGTGCGGCAGCACCGCCCGCCCCATCGGCGTCAGCCGCACCGCCCGCGGCAGCCGCTCCAGCAGCGGCCCGCCGACCGCCTTCTCCAGCGCCCGCACCTGGTGCGACAGCGCGGGCTGGGTGACGTGCAGCAGCTCGGCGGCGCGGGTGAAGGAGCCGGTGTCGACGACGGTCACCAGGTACTCGAACTGCCGGAGGGTAGCCATGCACACAGTTTATGGCTTTCCCAGAAAACAAGCCTTGGACGCATCACCGCTGCTCGGCGCAGCCTTTCCCCATGACGAACACCAACACCGACACCGAGCTCCCCCTCGCCTCCCGCCGCGTCGTCGTGGTCGGCGCCGGCTCGCACACCGGCCGCGCCCTCGCCCACGCCGCCTCCGCCGCCGGAGCCGAACTGATCCTCGCCGGCCCGGACCCGCGCAAGCTGGAGTGGACGGCCGGCGAACTGTCCGGCCCCGCCAAGGTCGTCCCCGTCGACCTCGCCGACGAGGCCTCCATCGCCGCCCTCGCCGCCGCCACCGGCCGCTTCGACCACCTGGTCTCCACCGCCGCCATGCCCGCCAACGGCCCGCTCGCCGAGCTCGAACTCGCCGACGTCCACCGGGCGTTCGCCGCCAAGGTCTACGGCCCACTGCTGCTCGCCAAGCACCTCGCCCCGAACGCCGCCACCGACACCCCCGACGGCGCCTCGTTCACCTTCTTCTCCGGCGTCGCCGCCTGGCGCCCGGCCCCCGCCCGCACCGTGATGGCCACCACCAACGGCGCCCTCGCCTTCCTCGTCCAGGCCCTCGCCGTCGAGATCGCCCCGGTCCGCGTCAACGCCGTCTCCCCCGGCATCGTCGACACCGGCGCCTGGGACCGCCTGGGCGCCGACAAGGCCGCCTTCCTCCACTCCACCGCCACCCGCAACCCCGCCCGCCGCACCGGCACCACCGACGACCTGGTCCGCGCCGTCCACTTCGCCATGACCAGCCCCTTCGTCACCGGCACCACCCTCCACATCGACGGCGGCGCCCGCCTGGCCTGAGCGCCGGCCGCGGCTAATCGAGGTACGGCGACTCGAACTCGTCGACTCGGAGGCCGGACTCGCGGACCACCCGGACGGCTTCCTCCGGCGAGTGCGCGGCGCCGAGGTACATGTAGTAGTCGTAGCCGAAGTGCACGAAGAAGCCGCCGTCACCGACGAGCCTGCACCAGACGAACTCCTCGCGCAGAATCGACCTCGCCAGCTCGATCGCCTCGTCGAGCGCCAGCCGGTCCCCCTCGGCGACCCGCTGCCACCACGGGCTCTCGGGGTAGACCTCCAGCCCGTCGACCCGCAGCCCGGTCACCCCCTGCACCGCCGCGAACCGGCGGACGGCCGCGAGATACCGCCCCTCCGTCTCCAGGTACTCCGCTTCGGTGAGCACCTCCCCACCGAAGCTCCCACCGATGTCGGACATCGCCGTCCACGCCGGCACCGTCCCCGCCCGCTCCTCCGCCGAGTACTTCACCACCCGGTACTGGAACACCGGCCCGCCCCCAACCCTCCGCCAACCCGCCACCCTACCGACCGGTCCACCACCCCAGGACACACCTCGGCCGCGGAGAGAACCCTCCCCGCGGCCGAGGTCAGCATGCGTCCCGAACGACATCGCCAATCGGGGTCCAGGCCAGGCGATGCCGCTCGCCGCCCACGCAGGTCATGCAGGGTGAGGGCCGCTCGGCACACACCCGGCGCCCGAGAGCTCCGACCCGCACGGGCACCACCGCCACAGCGGATTTCGTGCAAGATCATTGCCATTGCCGCACTCTCGGACACCTTGGCGGGTTGGTCGTAGACTGACCGTGTTTCCGCCGGACCGGTCGGGAGGCCCCCATGCGTCAGCGGCACAGCTTCCACCTCGACCGGGGTGGCCGTTCCGTCACGGTGAACGTCCGCTCCGGGTGGATCACCGAGACCGAGGTGCTGGTGGACGACAAGGAGGTGGCCTTCCACCGGGTGCACGGTCACGGGGTGTACCCGCTCGCGCTCGCCGCGGAACTGCCGGGGCCGCCGGAGGAGCCCGGGCGGCCGGTGGCGGTGCGGCTGGAGCGGACCGGCGTGGCGGAACGGCCGCTCGGCTGCACGCTGGAGCTGGGCGGGGCCGTGCACCCGATGGAGGAGCGGACGGAGCGCTGAGCCCTCAGCCCAGCTCCGCCGCGATCCCCTCCACCGCCGCCCGCGCCCGCTCCGCGTCCGCCGGGACGAGGCCGATCCGGGTGCGCCGGTGCAGCACGTCCTCGGCGTCCAGCGCGCCCTCGTGGGTGAGCGCGTACGCGATCTCGGCGCGGCTGACATCGATCCCCTCCGCGACCGGCGCGCCGTACCCGGCGCCCAGCAACTCCTCCCCCGCCGCCAGCACTTCGCGCGCCGCGCCGCCGTGCCGGGCGAGCAGCGAGGCCGCCACCTCGCCCTCCGGCACCGGGCGGCTGTCGCGGTGGCCGGGTGCGCCGACCAGCGGCAGGCGGGCCGTCCAGCAGGCGCGGGCGGGCAGGCCGCGCAGCCGGACGGCGGTGTCCACCGCGTCCTCGGCCATCCGGCGGTAGGTGGTGAGCTTGCCGCCGACCACGGTGATCACGCCGTCCGGCGACTCCAGGACGGCGTGCTGCCGGGAGAGGTCGGCGGTGGCGCCGTCGCCGGTGTCGATCAGCGGCCGCAGTCCGGCGTAGGCGCCGCGCACGTCGGCCCTGGTCAGGGCGGTCTCCAGGGCGGCGTTCACGGTGTCGAGGAGGAAGTCCAACTCGGCCTCGGTGGGCTGCGGCTCGTCGGGGATCGGGCCGGGGGCGTCCTCGTCGGTGAGGCCGATCGCCACCCGGCCGAGCTGCTGCGGCAGCGCGAAGACGAAGCGGCTGGTGGAGCCGGGGACGGGCACGGTGAGCGCGGCGGCGGGCCGGCCGAGCGCGGCCGCGTCGACCACCAGGTGGGTGCCCCGGCTGGGGCGCAGCCGGATGGACGGGTCCACCTCGCCCGCCCACACGCCGGTGGCGTTGACGACGGCGCGGGCGCCGAGGAGAAACGATTCGCCGGTCAGGGTGTCGGTGAGCCGGGCGCCGGTCCCGGTCACCTGCTCGGCGCGCACCCGGGTCAGCACGGACACCCCGTACTGCGCCGCCGTGCGGGCCAGTGCCACCACCAGGCGGGCGTCGTCGACGAGTTGGCCGTCATGGGCGACCAGCGCGCCGGACAGCCCGGTGCCGCGCAGGCCCGGCACCAGGGCGCGGGCCCGGGCGGCACCCACCTTGCGCACCCGCGGCAGCAGGCTGCCCGGGGTGCCGGCGCTCAGCCGCAGCGCGTCGCCGGCGAGGAAGCCGGCCCGGACCAGGGCGGTCTGCGCGGGCTTCATCAAGCCGTCCAGCAGCGGCACCAGTTGGGGCAGTGGACGGACCAGGTGCGGGGCGGTGCGGGTCATCAGCACGCCGCGCTCGACGGCGCTCTCGCGGGCCACGCCGATCCGCCCGGAGGCGAGGTAGCGCAGGCCGCCGTGGACGAGCTTGGAGCTCCACCGGCTCGTCCCGAAGGCGAGGTCACGGGCCTCGACCAGGGCCACGCAGAGCCCGCGCGCGGCCGCGTCCAGGGCGACGCCCACGCCGGTCACCCCGCCGCCGATCACCAGCAGGTCGACGGCCGGCCCGGCGGCGAGCGCGTCGAGGTCCAGCTCCCGGCGGCGGGCGGTGAGTCGGGTGGTCCCGGCGAAGGGCCCGGCGGTGGTGGTCATCTGCGGTCTCCGTAGCGGCTCGGGGTCGTCGGGTTCACGGCGTGGGACAGCCGTCAGGAGCGCGGGTTCACGGTGCGATACAGCCCGTCAAGGCGCGGGTTCACGGCGCGAGGTAGCCGTCGAGGGCGCGGGCGAGTTCGCGCCGCCAGGCCGGCTCGGGCAGCAGCGAGGCCACCATGCGGTGCGACTGGACGGTGGACTGGGCGATCAGCAGCACCATCGCGGCGAGCTCGACCGGCTCGCCGGCCCGGATCGAGCCGTGCCGCTGCCCCTCGGCGATGCCGGCCTCCAGCGCCTCCAGCAGCCCGCGCTGGCTCTCGCCGAGGCGCTCGACCACGTACTCGAAGAGCGTGTCGGAGTCGGCCGAGCGCAGCAGCGCGCCGAGCACCGGGTGGTCGCGCAGCCGGACGGCCACCTCGACGACGCCCTCGACGAACGCGGCCCGGTCGGCGCCGGCGAGCCGGACGGCGTCCCGGGTGGCCCCGATCTCGCGGGTGAGCAGCGCGCCGATCACCGCCCGCACGTCCGGCCAGCGCCGGTAGACGGTCGGCCGGCTCACCCCGGCACGGCGCGCGATCTCAGCCAACTGGGTTCGGCGCACGCCGAGTTGGACGATCAGCTCGGCGGCGGCGTCGAGGATCGCGTCGTCGGTTCCGCGCGGTTCGGCGGACGGTCCGGGGCCTCCGGGGCCATCGTTACTACTTGACATGATGTGTAAAACTGTAACGCATGACCCCCGAGAAGCAAGCAGCGCCGGCCGGAGCCGCCGCGCTGCCCCTCCCCCCGATGAAGTGGGACGCCTGGGGCGACCCGGCCCTCGCCAAGGAGCTGTCCGCCGACATCAAGGGCCTGCTCGCCGCCGCCCTCGGCGTCACCGGCGACGCCGCCCCCGGCCCGGACGCCTCGGAGGTCGTGCTGCGGCCCTCCGCCCTCACCCCCGAGGACCTCGCGGCGCTCGTCGCCGTCGTCGGCGAGGCCCACGTCGGCACCGCCGACGCCGACCGGCTCCCGCGGGCCGGCGGCAAGTCCACCCCCGACCTGCTGCGCCGCCGCTCGCGCGCGCCGCAGGACGCGCCCGACGCCGTGGTGCTGCCCGGCGGCGAGGAGGAGATCGCCGCGCTGCTCGCCGTCTGCGCCGAGCGCCGGATCGCGGTCGTGCCGTTCGGAGGCGGCACCAGCGTCGTCGGCGGGCTGGAGCCGCGGCGCGACGGGTTCGCCGCCGTCGTCTCCCTCGACCTGCGCCGCCTCGACGGGCTGCTCGACCTCGACGAGACCTCCGGCGAGGCGCTGCTCGGCGCCGGCCTCACCGGCCCGGCCGCGGAGGCGCTGCTCGCCGAGCGCGGCTTCGAACTCGGCCACTACCCGCAGAGCTTCCGCTTCGCCACCATCGGCGGCTTCGCGGCCACCCGTTCCTCCGGGCAGAACTCGGCCGGCCACGGGCGGTTCGACGAGATGGTGCGCGGCCTGCGCGTCGTCACCCCGGCGGGCGTGCTGGACCTCGGCCGCGCCCCCGCCTCCGCCGCCGGCCCGGACCTGCGCGAGCTGTTCCTCGGCTCGGAGGGCACCCTCGGCGTGATCACCGCCGTACGGGTGCGGGTGCACCCCGTGCCGGCCGTCAAGGCGTACGAGGCCTGGTCGTTCGCCGACTTCGCCACCGGCACCGCCGCGCTGCGCGCCGTCGAGCAGCAGGACACCGGACCGACCGTCATCCGGCTCTCCGACGAGGCCGAGACCATGGTCAACCTCGCGATGACCGACAAGATCGGCGGCGAGGCCGCGGTGACCGGCTGCCTGGCCGTCACCGTCTTCGAGGGCACCGCCGAGCAGGTAGCCGCCCGCCACCAGCTCACCCGCGCCGCCCTGCTCGCCGCCGGCGGCACCTCGCTCGGCGAGGCGCCCGCCCGGGCCTGGGAGCACGGCCGGTTCAACGCCCCCTACCTGCGCGACTCGCTGCTCGACGCGGGGGCGCTGTGCGAGACGCTGGAGACCGCCACCAACTGGCAGCAGCTGCCGGCCCTGCGGTTCGCCGTCACCGCCGCGCTGACCGAGGCGCTGCCCGGCGCCCTCGTCCTGTGCCACATCTCGCACGTCTACCCGACCGGCGCCTCCCTCTACTTCACCGTGGTCGCCGCGCTCGGCGAGGAGCCGCTGGAGCGCTGGGGCGCCGCCAAGCGCGCCGCCTGCGACGCCATCGTGCGCTCGGGCGGCACCATCACCCACCACCACGCGGTGGGCACCGACCACCGCCCCTGGATGGCGCAGGAGATCGGCGAGGTCGGGGTACGCATCCTGCGCGCCGTCAAGGCCGAGCTGGACCCGGCCGGCATCCTCAACCCGGGCAAGCTGATCCCATGAGCGGCCGGAGAACCATCGCCCGCGTCGTTCTCCTCACCAACCCCGCGGCGGCCGCCGGCCACTCCGAGCCGGCCGCCCGCCGCGCCACCGCCCGCCTGCGCGCCCACGGCATCACCGTGGACGCGCGGGCGGGGACCTCGGCCGCCGACTCGCTCGCCCTCGCGCGCTCGGCCGTCGCCTCCGACTCCTGCGACGCGCTGGTGGTCGTCGGCGGCGACGGGATGATCAACCTCGCGCTGCAGGCCGTCGCCGCCACCGCCACCCCGCTCGGCGTCGTACCGGCGGGCACCGGCAACGACCACGCCCGCGCGCACGGCCTGCCCCGCGACGACGCCGAGGCCGCCGCCGACGTCATCGCCGCCGGCCACACCCGCACCGTCGACCTCGGCCGGATCACCGGCGCGGACGGCACCACCCGGTGGTTCGGTTCCGTGCTCGCCAGCGGCTTCGACTCCCTGGTCAGCGACCGCACCAACCGGCTGCGCTGGCCGCGCGGCCGGATGCGCTACCACCTCGCGATCGCCGTCGAGTTCGCCAACCTCCGCCCGCTGCCGTTCCGGATCACCCTCGCCGACGGCACCGTGATCGGCCGCGACCTCACCCTCGCCGCGGTCGGCAACACCAGCAGCTACGGCGGCGGCATGCTCATCTGCCCCGGCGCCGACCCCGCCGACGGCCTGCTCGACGTCACCCTCGTCGACGCCATGCCCCGCCGGCGCATCGCCCGTTTCTTCCCCACCCTCCTCAAGGGCACGCACATCACCCACCCCCAGGTCACCACCCACCGCACCCCGTCCCTGCACCTCTCCTCCCCCGCCATCACCGCCTACGCCGACGGCGAGTTCATGGCCCCGCTCCCGCTCACCGTCAGCGCCGTCCCCGCCGCCCTCCACCTGCTCACCCCGGCGCCCTGAGCGCGGCCGCCCGGCACGGGGGCGGCGGGGCGCAGCCGTGGTCGCGGATGCGGTGGACCACCGGGGCCGGTGCCGCGAAGCCGGCGCCGCCGCTGTTGACCGCCCCGGCCGCCGGCTGCGGCACTACCCCAGCTCCAGCCGCTCCCAGGCGAACCCGTCGCCCCAGGACGGCTCGCGGCGGGCCCAGGCGGTCATGGCGGCGATCACCGGCCCGGCGTCGCCCAGGAGCACCTGGAAGTGCCGGTCGGCCCCGCCGTCGCGGTGCTCCAGCGTGTAATCCCCGCCCTCCTCGTGCCACACCTGCACGTAGACGTCCGGCTCGTCGGGTATCCGCTCGACCACCAGGAAGCGGTCCTTGCGCTCCCCGATCCGCCGCACCAGCCCCGCCAGCGCCTCGGCCTCCGGCCGCGGGTGGCTCTCGTCGTTCTCCGTCCGCACCGTGATCTCCAGCATGACGCCAGATCCTGGCACGGGGCACTGACAATCGGCGGCGGTGAACCAGTGGGTCTCGACGTGCCGGGCGAGGGAGTGGGGGTGCCGCGGGTCGGTGAGCATCCGGTGGACGAACTCCGCCGAGGTGCAGTCGAACCGCTGCCAGGGCTCCCACGCGTCGCCGCGGGCGAGGACCGGCCAGGCCTCCGGGTCCGGCCCCTCCAGCAGCCAGCAGAACGCGTGCTCGGCCGAGGACACCGCCCACTGGAGGAGCCGGAGCGCGGGCCCGTCGGCGGGGCCGGTGGCCGGGTCGTCGGCGGGGGGTTCGAGGCGGGCGTACTCCGCTCCCGGCGTGCAGAGTTCGAGGCTGTCGTCGAAGCTGCCCGCGCCGAAGGTCTCGACCAGCAGCTTGTAGTCGCGGGGCAGGCGAAGGCCCAGCTCCCCCTCCACCGCCGCCCAGTCGACCGGCCGCCGGGGCCCGTGCCGGCCGGTGAGCGCGGCGAGGTCCTCGACCCATGACGAGCCGGCGGGTCCTGTCCGGCGCTGCGCGACGGGCGCCGTCACGACGGTGAGGGCCTCCCCGTCGCCCGTGAACCGGCCGACGCCGAGCCACCGCCGCCCCATGCTCCACCCGTACATCTCGACCGCCCGCTCCGCCAGCACCTCGGCCAGCGGCGGCCCGGGCAGCCGCCGCAGCGACGGATCCGTGAACCCGTCCAGGGCCACGGCCCTGGCGGGCCCGAACCGCGCCCTCAGCGCGGTCACCAGCGCCGCCAGATCGGTGGCGGCGAGTCCGGCCACCTGGTACCCCGGCCCGTCTTCCGGCAGCGGCCGGGCCAGGAGGTCGTCGATCACGGCGAGATGAGCGGTGTCGTCCATGGGCATGGAGTAAACCCCGGCGGTCCGACAGCCGGGTACCCGCGCCGGCCGGGGCCACCGGCCGGCGCTGCCGGGCCGAGGGGCACCGGTACGGCGGGGGCCATCACGGCGTCAGGAACAGCTCGTCCAGGTGGTGGGTGAGGATGGCGAGCGCCGCTTCGCCGGTGCGCTGGCCGCCCAGCACGCTGGAGCCCAGGCCGTTGACCATGGCCAGCAGGCCGGCGGCGGCGACCGCGGGGTCCTTGCCGGGGTCGATCTGGCCGGCCCGCTGCGCCGCGTCCAGCTGCTTGGCGAGGAAGCCCTCCAGCACCTCGGGCTGCCGCGCGCCGTGCTTCTCCAGCACCTCGGGGTCGCCCAGCACCAGGGTGTAGTAGGCGGCGAAGGTCCGGGTGATCCGGCGGCTCTCCGCGTCGGTGGGCAGGATGCAGGACAGGATCGCGGTCACGACGCCGCGCGGCGTGGGCGGGGAGCCCGCCGACTCGGCGATCCACCGCTCCATGCGGGCCTGGAGCTGGGCGGTCAGCCGGGCCAGGGCGTCCAGCAGCAGTCCCTGCTTGGTCTCGAAGTAGTACTGCACCAGCCGCAGCGAGACGCCCGCCTCGGTGGCGACCGCCCGCATGCTGGCCGACTGCAGCCCCTGGGTGTCGGCGATCCGCAGCAGCGCCTCCGCGATCTGCCGCCGGCGTTCCTCGTGCTCGACCCGCGCGTTCATGAACCCACCTCCCTGGTACACTCGTATCATGCCGTGATACACATGTACCATGCGAATCAGCGAGTTCAGGAACGACCGGGCACGGCAGCGTTTCCTCGCTGCCTACGAGCAGACCCTGGCGGAGCTCTGGCCCGGGCCACGAACGGCGATCGACCTGCCGACCTCCTTCGGCACCACCCGCGTCTACCGCACGGGGCAGCAGGACGGCGCGCCCGTCGTCCTGCTGCCGGGCTCCGGCGGGAACGCGCTGATGTGGCACGGCTACGTCGAACTGCTGGCCCGGCACCGCCCGGTGCTCGCCGTCGACACCGTCGGCGAGCCGGGCGCGAGCGTGCAGAGCGCGCCGATCGCCGACGGCCGGGACGGCGCCGCCTGGCTGGACGAGGTGCTGACCGGGCTGGACGCGACGGACGCCCACCTCGTGGGCTGCTCCTACGGCGGCTGGCTGGCCCTGTGCCACGAGATCCACCACCCCGGCCGGACCGCCTCCCTCACCCTGCTGGACCCGGCGGGCTTCTCCGGGTTCGGCCCGCGCTTCTACGCCTGGCTGATCGCGGGCGCGCTCGCCTCGGCCGCGCCCCGGCCGCTGCGCCCCGGCCTGGCCCGTCTGATCGGCAACAGCGCCATCCTGGAGACCCGACTGATGGGCCTGATGCGCGCGTCGACCGGATTCCGCCGCGCGCTGCCGGTGCCGCCGGTCTTCTCCGACCAGGACCTGGACCGCCTGCGGGTGCCCGCACTGTTCCTGCTCGGGGCGCGCAGCGCCATGCACGACTCGCACGCGGTCGCCGAGCGCCTCGGCCGGCTGGTGCCCGCGGCCCGGGTGGCGGTGGTGCCCGGCGCCGGCCACGCGCTGACGAGCGACCGGCCGGACGTGGTCGCCGACCACCTCCTCGAAGCCATCGGGGCGTAGCGCCGGGCCGGCCGGGGCGTGGCGCCGGGTGACGGGCCGGCCGCCACTCCCCGGCGGGAACGGGTGACGGGCCTCAGACCCCCCGCCGCGCCGACAGGGCGCCGGCGTCGATCGCCGCGACCAGCGCGGCGCGGTCGGCGGCGGTCCGGTCGGCGTACAGGACGGCGAAGTCGGCGACGGCCTCGGCGAAGGTGTCCGAGGTGCCGAGGTAGCCGGCGACGGCGAGGCGGTCGCCGGAGCGGGCGTGCGCGCGGGCCAGCGCGCGTCCGCAGAGGTCGGCGTAGCCCCGCAGGTCGGTGGGGGTCATGCCGCCGACGTCGACGGAGCCCTTCATGTCGCGCAGCTGGCGGCCGTAGAAGTGCCGGCCGGCCGGTCCGGTGGTCCAGCCGAGGAAGATGTCGCTGGCGGCCTGCAGGAGGTGCTGCCCGGTGACGACGCGCCGCCCGCCGTGCGCCACCGGGGCCTCGGCGGTGGGGCGGGTGGCGGGCAGGTGCTCCTCCAGGACGGACCGCCCGGCCTCCTTGATCTGGAGGAACAGCGGGTCGCGCTCGTCGCGGCCCTCCAGCAGGAGGATGAAGCAGCGGGTGCCGACGCTGCCGACGCCGACCACCTTGCGGGCGGCGTCGACCAGCTGGAAGCGGTCGAGCAGGACGCGGCGGTCCTCGGCGAGGGTGGCCCGGTAGTCGCCGAAGATCTTGCCGACCCGGCGCAGTTCGTCGCGCGCGACCGGTTCGAGCAGCGGCGGGTCGCTGACGATCCGGCGCCGGCCGTTCTCGTCCTGCTCGGTGAGCTTGCCGAAGGCCTGCAGGCTGGTGCGGCGGCGGGCCTTGTCGAGGGTGGCCTCGACGCGCTTGCGGCGGCTCTTGCGGACCAGCGGGAGGATGTCGTCGGTGTCGATCCGCGCGTACCAGACGTCGAGTTCGCCCATGTCGGCGAGGCGGCGCATGGCGAGGGCGTAACCCTGCGCGGCGGTGAGCGCGGCCCGGCGGACCCGCTCCTCGGTGTGGCCGTTGTCGCGGGCGGCGACGGCGACGCTGGCGGCGAGCCGTTTGACGTCCCACTCGAAGGGGCCGGGGTAGGTCTCGTCGAAGTCGTTGACGTCGAAGAGCAGTGCCCGCTCCGGGGAGGCGTACACGCCGAAGTTCAACAGGTGGGCGTCGCCGCAGAGTTGGACGGTGATGCCGGTCTCGGGGACGGCCGCGAGGTCGGCGGCCATGACGGCGGCGGCGCCGCGCAGGAAGGCGAACGGGGATTCGGCCATCCGGCCGTAGCGGATCGGGTTGAGGTCGGTGAGCCGGTCCTCGGCCTGGCGGGCCAGGACGGTCAGCGGGTCGGGGCGGTCGGCGGCGGGGATCCAGCGGCCGTGGGCGGAGCGCGGGATGCGGTCGCGCGCGGCCCGGCCGCGCCGCCGGCGTTCGGTCGGACTGGTCATGCGCGGCTCCTCGGCGTGGCGGGGACGTGGCATACGTGGCGTACGCGGCGCTCCGGGGGCGGGCCGGCAGTGGGCCGCCTGCCCGCGACGCTAGGGCAGCCGGTGCGGCGCGGCATGTCGGGGCGGTACGTCGGGGCGCGGGGCCCGCGGCCCGCGGCGCGGGACCGGGGGCGCGCACAGCGGCGCGGGCGGGCGTCCGGAACGCCCGCCCGCGCTGCGCCGAACGGGTGACAGCGACCCGCGCGGGCGGCCGTCACTCCACAGGTCACTCCACCGGTCACTCCACGACGAAGTCCGCCATCATCGCCATGTCCTCGTGCTCCAGGTTGTGACAGTGCACCATGTACGACCCCGGGTAGTCGGTGAACCGCACCAGCACCTCCACCGCCTCCGCCGGCCGCAGGTCCACCGTGTCCTTCCAGCCCGCGTCGTACGGCCCCGGGTCGCCGCCGTTGCGCGAGAGCACCTGGAAGGCGTTCAGGTGCACGTGGACGGGGTGGTGGACGTCACTGAAGAACCGCCAGATCTCGGTGCTGCCCAGCGCCGGGTCGGCGAGCGCGCGACCGGGCTGGTAGGACCGGTTGTTGATGGTCCAGTCGCCGTCGCGGCTGCGGCGGAAGCCGAAGGAGCGGGTGGCGACGGCGGCCTCGGGGTCGAGCCGTTCGAGGGCGCAGAGCCGCTCGGGGACGGCCGCGTCGTCGCTCACCCGGCGCGAGCCGACCTCGAAGAGCATCACCTCCTCGGTCCGGCCGCCGCCGAAGCGGTTCATCAGCCGGACCTCGGTGCCGGGCGCGTAGCGGGAGAAGTCCACCACCAGGTCGAAGCGCTCGGCGGGCGCGATCTCGACCGCGTCGTGCGTGACCGGGGACTCCAGCAGGCCGCCGTCGCCGCCGATCTGGACGAGCGCGTCGCCGCCCGGCGGCTGCGGGTCGAGCTCCAGCCGGTAGAGGCGGGCGTTGGAGGCGTTGAGCAGGCGCAGCCGGTAGCGGGCGCGGTCCACCGCGGCGCGCGGCCAGGGGGCGCCGTTGACCAGGATGACGTCGCCGAGCACGCCGTTCATGTACTCGTCGGTGACGCCCGGGACGGCGAGCGCGGGGTCGGTGGCGGGGTAGGCGAAGGAGCCGTCCTCGGCGAAGGCGCGGTCGGCGAGCATCAGCGGGAGGTCGCGCTCGCCGCGCGGCAGCGGCAGGGCGTCCTCCTCGTCGTCGTGGACGAGGTGGAAGCCGGTCAGGCCGCGCCAGACGGCGGGGCCGGTGAAGCCCATCCGGTGGTCGTGGTACCAGAGGGTGGCGGCGCGCTGGTGGCCCGGGTAGGTGTAGGCGCGGGTGCCGGTGACGGTCCGCGCGGGGTCCGCGTCGGCCATGGCGGCCATTCCCGGCATACCGGCCATGCCGCTCGTCGCGTGCGCGGCCGCGTGGGCGTCGGAGCTGCGCTCCCCGGACGCGCCGACCGGGAGCAGCAGGTCCACCGGGTAGCCGTCGCTGTCCGCCGGGGTGTGCCCCCCGTGCAGGTGGACCACCGAGGGCACCGGCAGCTCGTTGCGGTGTGTCACCACCGTCCGGCGGCCGGAGCGGACGGACAGGGTCGGCCCGGGGTAGCTGCCCCCGTACGTCCAGGCCTCGGTGCGCAGGCCGGGCAGGATCTCCAGCCGGGCGACCCGCTGGGTGAGCTCGTAGTAGTCCGCGGTGCCGTCGGAGCGGACCGGGGCGAGCACGGCCGGCACCGGGAGCGGCACCTCGAAGGCCTCCGGCAGCGGGACCTCGCTGTTCAGCAGCCGCCCCGGCCGGCCCTCCGCCAGCAGCCGGGCGGCGGCCGGGACGGCGAAGGCCCCGAACGCGCCGGCGCCGAGCACGGCCGCGCCGGCGCCGAGGAACCGGCGGCGGTTCACGAGGCCACCTCCACCGGGCCGGTGCCGGTGCCGGTGCCGGACGGCCGGGGCAGCCGCCCGGTACCGTCCTCCGCCGCCGCCGGCGACGGTGCCGGCGACGGCACCGTCAGCGCCAGCCGCCACGCGCCGACCAGGCAGAACAGATGCGCGCTGACCAGCAGCACACCCAGCGTGACGTGCACCCCGACCGACCGCTCGTAGCCGGTCCCGGTCTGCGCCCCGTCCGCGGCCAGCAGCAGCAGCGCGGCCGCGAGCGGCCACCACGGCCCGCGCTCCCCCGCCGGCCCGCCGCCCCGGCGGACCAGCACGGCCGCCGGCAGCTGGACCAGCAGCACGCCGCCCAGCGCCATCGCGACCACCGCGTGCGCCCGCAGCGCCTCGTAGTGGCCGTTCAGGAAGCCCGCAGCCAGCACCGTCGCGGCCAGCACCAGCGCGGCCGAGGCGGTCGCGGCGCCCCGCAGCAGGAGCCGCGGCAGCCGGACGGCCGGGGGCGCCGGCGGACGGTCCGAGGAACGCGCCGAGGGGAACAGCGACGGGCGGGGCGTACGGGTCACCGGGGGACTGCTCAACGGTCGGCCTTCTCTCTGCCGGGCGCGCCGCAGCGCGGTGGGCACCCCGGGTGGACGGGCATGCCGGACGCGCTCGGCGCGGAGGGTGTGGGCGGGACGGGCGCTGCGGGCACACGGCACCGGGGCGGGCGCGGCCGCGAGCGGCTGATCACCCCTCACTATCCGGGCGCCGCCCGCGCTTTCCCGCCGACGTCCCCGCTGTCCCGCCTGTTCAGCGCGGCTTTGTCACCCGAACGGGCGGTGCGCCACCCCCGCGCGCACCGCCCGTTCACGCCCCCCGAGGACCCCTGGAGGAGCCCCCGGAGACTCCGGCCGCCTCCGCTACTGCTTGCCGCCCATCGCGGCGACCGGCCGCGACCGGAGCAGCGCCCGGGCCGGCAGCGCCGTCGCGAGCAGGCAGAGCGCCACCGCACCGGCCGCCAGCGGCAGCGCCGTCCCGGCCGGGACGTGCGGCGCCGCGCCCGCGATGCCCCGGGTGATCGGCACCAGGGTGAGCCATGCGATCACCCCGCCGACGCCCAGCCCGGCCGCGGCCACCAGCAGCGCCTCCCAGCGCATCATGTGGCGCACCTGACGCCGGGTGGTGCCGGCCAGCCGCAGCAGCGCCACCTCGCGGCGCCGGTCCAGCACCGTCATCACCAGGGTGTTGGCGGCCGTGACGGCGGCGAACCCGCCCAGCACGCCGGCCATCACCGAGTTCGCCCAGGAGCCCATCTCCTGGGACTTGTCGGCCTGCGCCGCGAAACCCGCCCGGTCGGTCACCGTCAGACCGGGGACGGCCAGGCCGGACAGCGCCCGGGCGACCGCGGCCCGGTCGGCGCCGGGCGCGTCCGCGACCAGCACCTGGCTGTCGTAGGCGACGGTGACGTGCTCCGCGACCGCCGCCCGGGGCAGCAGCACCTGGCCGAAGCCGAGGCCGCGCTCGTAGGTGGCGACCACCAGCGGCTTCACCTCCGTGCCGTCGCCGAGCCAGAACGGGACGCGCTCGCCGACCTTCGCGCCCAGCGTGGAGGCCAGGTCGGTGGAGAGCGCCACGGTGTCCGCAGCGCGGCCCAGCTCGGCCGGCGAGCCGCTGCGCACCCCGAGGTCGAGCACCTTGGGCAGCCCGGCCGGGTCGCCGGTGACGCCCAGCGCGGTGGCCGAGAGCAGCTGCTCGCCGTCCCGGTAGACGATGCCGGTGCGCAGCACGCCGACGGCCGCGTCCACGCCGGACACCCGGGCCGCCTGCTCGACGACGCCGGTGGTGCCGGGCGCGGCGGCGGGCAGGCCGGGGCCGGTGGAGCCGATCACGTGGTCGGCGGTGATGCCGGTGCGCACCTGCTCGCCGGTCTCGTGCCGGATGGTGCTCTGCATGAACAGCAGGGTGCCGCAGAAGGCGGTGACCATCGCGATCGGCGTGATCGCGGAGGCCAGCCGGCGGGAGTTGGCGCGGGTGTTGTCCGCGGCCAGCGAGCCGGGCGCACCGCCCGCCCGCAGCGGCAGGCCGAGCACCCAGGCGGCGAGCCGCGCCACCCACGGGCCGAGCAGGGCGACCGCGACGAGGAAGGACATCACCACGCCGAGCGCGGTGTTGGCGGCGTCGGCACCGTCCAGCTCGGCGGCGACCGCGGCGAGCACCACCCCGCCGGCCGTGAAGACCACGCCCAGCAGGGTGCGGACGACACCGAGCCGGGCCGGTTCGACGGCGGCCGCGCCGAGCGCCTGGACGGCGCGCATCCGCGAGGGGCGGCGAGCGGCGAAGAAGCCGGCCGTGAGGGCGGCGAGCGTGCACGCCGCGACCGAGACGATCATCGGCAGCGGTCCGACCGACAGCTCGACGTCCGCCGGGACGACGCCGCGCTCCACCATCCCGTCGAACCACCAGCGGGCCAGGCCCACACCGGGCAGGATGCCGAGCGCGGCGGCGAGCGGCGCGACCAGCATCGCCTCGGTGGCGATGGTGCGGCGGATCTGGCGCGGGGTGGCGCCGACGGCGCGCAGCAGGGCGAACTCGCGGGCGCGCTGGCCGACGGCCAGGGCCACGGTGGAGATCACCACGAACACGGCGGTCATGGTGGCGGTGCCGCCGAAGGAGCCGCCGATCGCGATCAGCATCACCTTGGCCTCGTTGAGCAGGGGCTGCTCGACGGCGCCGCGTCCGCTGCCGCTCAGCACCTCGGCGGCGCCGCCGACGGCCTGCTTCACCTGCGCGGTCAGGGCCTTGCGGTCCACGCCCTCGCGGGGCTGGACGGCGATGGCGTCGATCCGGCCGGGGTGGCCGGAGAGGCGGTCGGCCTGCTGGTCGGCGAACCAGGCGGTGGGACCGGTGGCCTGGGCGGCGGCGAGACCGGAGATCCGGTAGCCGCCGCTGCCGCCGGGGGCGGTCAGCGCCACGGTCGCGCCCGGCGCGAGGTGGGCGGCGCGCGCCGTGTCGGCGTCGAGCACGACCTCGCCCGCGCCGGGGGCGCGGCCCTCGACCAGCTTGTCCTGCGGGCCGGCGATGCCGAGCGCCGCGAAGCCCCGGCCGGTGAGCGGGCCCGACAGGGCCTGGGGCGCGCTCGGCGCGGCGGGCTGTACGGGGAAGGCGGTGTCCGGGCGGGCGGCGGCCACGCCCGGCTGTCCGGCGATCGCGGCCACCAGGCCCGCGTCCACCCGGGCCCGCTCGGAGAGCGGCTGCTCGTGGGTGTCGTCGTCGCCGTTCTTCTTGTACCGGATGGTGACGTTCGGGTCGGCGGCCACCACGACCGGGGCCTCGGCGTACCGGACGGACGGCACCGAGGCGGTGATGCCGGTCTGCAGCAGCGTGCCGCAGGCCATGATCACGGCGGCGCCGAACAGCAGCGCGACGAAGGTGCCGACGAAGGACGCGGGCCTGAACCGCACCGAGGCGCGGGCGAGTCCGTTGCTCATGCCGCCGCCCCCAGCGGGCGCGCCGTCAGGGTGACCATCCGCTCGGCGATCGCCTGCGGGTCCGGGTGGTACAGCTCGTCGGCGAGCGAGCCGTCGGCCAGGAAGACCACCCGGTCGGCGAACGAGGCGGCCACCGGGTCGTGGGTCACCATGACGACGGTGGCGCCCATGGTGTCCACGGCGCGCCGCAGCAGGCCGAGCACCTCGTGCGCGGTGGTGGTGTCCAGCGCGCCGGTCGGCTCGTCCGCGAACAGCACGTCCGGGGCGGTGATCAGCGCACGGGCGATCGCCACCCGCTGCTGCTGACCGCCCGACAGCTCCCCGGGGCGCCTGCGGCCGTGGTCGCCGAGGCCGACCTGGGCGAGCAGTTCCCGGGCGCGGGCCCGGTCCTGGCGCTCCCCGGCGAGGCGCTGCGGGAGCAGCACGTTCTGCAGCACCGTCAGCGAGGGCAGCAGGTTGAAGGACTGGAAGACGAAGCCGATCCGGGTGCGGCGCATCCTGGTGAGCCGGTCCTCGCTCAGCCGGGTGATCTCCTCGCCGCCCAGGAAGACCTCGCCGGCGGTCGGGCGGTCCAGGCCGGCCGCGCACTGCAGGAAGGTGCTCTTGCCGGAGCCGGAGGGTCCCATGACGGCGGTGAAGGTGCCGTGCCCGAGCGCCAGGTCGACGCCGCGCAGGGCGTGCACGGTCTCACCGCCGCGCCCGTAGCTGCGCCGGACGCCGCGCAGCTCGATCGCGGCGTGGGCGGCGGGGCGCCCGGTCGGCTCGGGCTGGGGGCGGGAACGGCGGGGTGCCATGGTGGGGCCTTCCTTCGTGGATCGTCGCCGGTGATCGACGTGTTCCAGGCTAGGAAGGCGGGGTGCGGCGGACCATGGAGTCCGCTGGCGGACCGGGGGTGGGGTTAACCCCCCTACCCTTCGCCCGGCGCCCGGCCGGTGTCAGATCCGCTCGCCCTCCAGTCGCTCGTAGGCGGCTGCGGACAAGGCCCACTCCTCGCCCCAAACAGCTCCTGGGGCCAGGACGGCGGGAGCCCTCGTCCACGGTTGCCCGGCGGGTGGTTCCAGCTCCTACCGTCGCCGTCGCCGTCGGTTCCGGGCATGGGGGTCGACTCTCCAACACCTGGCCGACGGCCGCCGAGGTCCGGACCGCCGTCCCGCCGCCTTCCCGATCACCCGGCCACTCGACGACCCGACGACCCGCATGTCCGCACGCCCTGCCGAGGGCAGGGCGTCGGCGCGCGGGCCGCCCTGGCCTCGGACGGGCTGTCCCACCCCTGTCCCGCGTTGCTTGTTGCCGTGAGCCGGTGCGGCGGGTGATTCGGTGGATTCTCGGGAAGTTCTGGGTGCGCGCCGGGCTCGGTCATAGCATCTGAGTATCTGTACGGATGCGGAGCGCACACGCTCTGCCTAGCGTCCTGCGGGGAGTGGGGGCTGGGCATTCATCTTCGGGGAGGGGAACCCACGTGGCTGACAACGCCACTGCGAAGGTCGTGGTGAAATCGGCGGATCTGCAGGCGTCCGCAGGTATCGCGAAAGGACTGGGGGAGGGACTGGGCGCGCCGGTCCAGAACGCGGTGACCACCAGCGAGACCGTCGCCGGCCAGCTCACCGGCTGGTCGATCGCCGGTGGCCTGGCACAGCTGGGGAGCGGCTGGTCCAAGCCGCTCGCCGACCTGCGTCAGCGCCTCGCGGACACCGCGGCCAACCTGAACGCCAACGCCGCCGCCCACGAGCACAACGAGCGCGCGATCGCCGGTACGTTGGCTGCCACGCCGCAGGGGGCCAAGTGACCATCTACCAGCTTCTGGTGAAGTTCGATCCCCATGGGCTGCACGATGCGGCGAAGGCCTGGACGGCACTGGGGCATGCGGCGGAGAGCGCCGGTCAGCGGCACCGCGGCCAGGTCAACGGTCCGCTGGCCGGCAACTGGGAGGGCGACGACGCCAAAGCCGCGATCTCGTACATGGTGAAGACGGAACAGCAGCTGAACATCGCCAAGATGGAAGCAAGCACCGCCGCCCTGGTGCTCAACACCGTCGCCGACCGGATGTACCAGGCGCGGACCAACCTCGTCAACGCCGTGAACCGGGCCGTGGACGCCGGCCTGAACGTGTCCGCCGATGGGGTCGTCAGCCTCCCGCCCGAGGGGGAGGGCGAGCACAACGACCCGGACGCGCAGAGGGCACGCCAGCAGCTCGGTCGGGACATGAAGGCCTTCCAGGGCCGGATCGACGCCGCGCTGAAGGACGCCCAGACGGCCAGTGATCAAGGGAATACGGCCCTGGGGCGGCTTAGCTCAGGGGCCCTGGACCCGGCCAAGGTGAACGGCGCGCTCGCCGGGGCGAAGAACGCGGCCGCCACCGCGATGCAGGACCTCGGACTGGTCGATCCCTACGTTCCGGACGGCAAGGACCCGGAGCAGTCCGCGGCGTGGTGGAAGGGACTGACCTCCGAGCAGCAGGACGCCTACCTGGCCCTGCACCCCGACCGGATCGGGAAGCTGGACGGGCTGCCCGCGACCGTTCGGGACGAGGCGAACCGCCTGGTCCTCGACGAGAAGCTGGACGCCTACCGCTCCGGAAAGCCCGGCGACTTCGGTATCGACGAGGGCGAGTACAACGCGCGGATCAGGGCGATGGAGGAGATCAGGAGGAAGCTGGTCGCATCCGACGGGAACCCCGAGAAGCACCAGATGTTTCTCCTGGGTATCGATCCCGACGCGCACAACGGCCGGGCCATCGTCTCGACGGGAAACCCCGACAAGGCGCAGCACACGGCGATCTTCGTGCCGGGCACCGGGACCGTGCTCACCGGTGTGCCGGGGCAGATGGACCACATTCGGCGTCTGCAGAAGGCCGCTGAGCTCGGAGCCGACGGGGACGTGGCCGTCGTGTCGTGGTTGGGGTACGAGACGCCGAACTGGTTGAACGGCAGCGTGGCGCAGACCGACCGGGGGGACGCGGGGGCGCCGCTCCTGCGGAACTTCACCAAGGGCTTGCGGGTGGCCGAGGGTGACAACGGCGTCTGTTCGCATCTGACCTTGATGGGGCACAGCTACGGGACCTATGTCGTGGGCGCGGCCGCTCGGGACGGCGGGGTGAACGCCGACGACATCATCGCGCTGGGCAGCCCCGGCATGGGGGTCGACCGGGCATCGGAGCTCAACATCGACCCGAAGCACGTCTGGGTCGGCACGGCCAAGGACGACTTCATCCAGACGTTCACCGGCACCGTCTTCGGCGAGGGCCCCCAGTACGGGATCTTCGGGGCCCAGCACATCAAGGTCGACACCACCGGACACGGCGGCTACTGGAACATGGGGCCCGGCGGGGCGAGCGAGACCCTCCTCAACCAGGGACGGATCATCGCGGGCCGCCCGCCGACGCTCGCCCCCACCGTCCCGCACTGATCCCACAGCCAGTCCAGTTGACCGCCGACTCAGGAGCACCATGACTGCCAGCGCATCCCGCACCTACACGCGGATCACCGCCTTCGCGCTCCTGCTGGCGGTGCTCGGCGGGTGCTCGTCCGCCCAAGCCGACAGGAGTGACCCACTACCCGTGAAGTCCAAGGCCGACGCCCAGACCTGGGCCCAGCAGATCACCGAGCACATGGCCCGGACCGCCGGGATCGAGCCCGACCCGGCGACCATCGACGCGCTCTTCACTCCGTGTACGGGGAAGAACGGTGAGACCGCAGACGACGACCGGTACATCCTGATGTACAGCGTGAAGAGTCACGTACCGCGCGCCCAGCACCCGGAAGCGGTCCGGAAGATCCGCGACATGCTGACCGGCGAGGGCCTGACAGAGGAGGGCTATCGCGAAACAGTGGACGGCAAGCCGGACGCCCTCGTCGACGCCTTCCACCCCAGCAGCCGCTACACCGCGACCGCGTCCACCGCGGGCACCGGGGACCTCATGTACCTGAGCGTCATCACGCCCTGCCTGCTTCCCCCGTCCGACGGCCCCACCCCGTCGAAGCTCTAGTCTCCGGCCGGTGTCAGATCCGCTCGCCCTCCAGTCGCTCGTAGGCGGCGCGCAGGTCGGTGACGATCGGGTGGGCCGGGTCGAGCGGGGTGCCGTCGATCGCGGCGAGCGGGCGGACGCCGGCGCCCGCGTTGAGGGCGACGGCGGCGACGAAGCGGCCGAGGGCGTCCACGGTGACGGGCTCGCGGCGCTGCGGGCCGGGGTGGGCGTCGGCGAGCAGGGCGGCGGTGACGCCGGGCAGCGCGGCGGCGTCCGGCCAGACCAGCGCGCGGCCGTCGTACAGGGCGAGGTTCCAGGTGGCGCCCTCGGTGACGCGGCCGGCCTGGTCGAGCAGCAGGGCGTCGTCGTAGCCGTCGAGTTGGGCGAGCCGGCGCCGGTGCAGCAGGCCGAACAGGCCGACGTGCTTCACCTGCGGCAGCTCGCGCCGGTACGCGGTGGTGCGCACCCGCAGCGGCCCGGGTGCGGCGGCCGGCGCCGGGCGGGTGGTGACCAGCAGGTGGGGCACGGCGGGGGCGGAGGGGCGCTCCAGGCCGAGCGCCGGGTCGAACACGGTGACCCGGACGATCACCGGCGCGCCGTCGGCCGGGAGGGCGCGGCGGATCCGGTCGCGGACCTCCGCCCGGTCCAGCTCGGCACCGAACACCGTGCGGCAGTCGCGGACCAGGCGGTCCAGGTGCAGCGCGAGGCCGCGGGTGCGGCCGGCCTCGGCGCGCAGGGTGGTGAAGTGCCCGTAGTTGAGCAGGCCGAGGGCGGCCAGCCGGGCGGGGTCGGCGGGGGCGCCGTCGATCTCGATCTCTGCCATGGCATCGAGTCTCCCAGGGCGGCGCGGCTGCCTTCGTGCGCGGCTGCTCTCGTGCGCGGGCGCTGCGGGGGTGGCCGCAGCGCCGGCCGCGCGGTGGGGCGTCGCGCTACCCGAGGAGCGCCGCCCTCGGCAGCACCCCGGCGGCCCGGCCGTCGACCAGCACCAGCACACCCGGGTGCGCCTGCCCGAGCGCCGCGCGGGCCTCCGCCGCCGACTGCCCGACGCCCACCGCCGGAAGCGCCGGGCCGAGCAGGGCGCCGAGCGAGTCGTCCGGCTTGGCGGTGCCGTCGGCGAGCGCCGCGGCCAGCACGTCCCGGGACACCGAGCCGACCACCTCGATCGCGCTCACCCCGTACGGGCGCGCCGGGCGGGCCAGGACCACCGGGGCGACACCGCCCGGCGCACCGCGCAGCGCCCGCTCCGCCGCGCCCACCGTCGCGTCGGCGTCGACCGTGACCAGCGGCCCGGCGGCGTCGAGCAGCCGACGCAGGCCGCCCTGCCGCTGGGCCGGGACGTCCTCCTCCAGGAAGCCCCACTGGCGCATCCACGCGTCGCTGTGCACCTTGGAGAGGTAGGAGCGGCCGGAGTCCGGCAGCAGCACCACGACCAGGTCCTCCGGTCCCAGCCGGCGGGCGACCCGCAGCGCCGCCGCCACCGCCGTGCCGGACGACGGCCCGGCCAGGATGCCCTCCTCGCGGGCGAGCCGGCGCGCCGTCAGCAGCGACTCGCGGTCCGGGATGCGCTCGAAGGCGTCCGCGACGTCCCGCCGGTAGGACTGCGGCCAGCGGTCCTCGGCGGTGTCCGGGTGAACGAAGTGGCCGATGCTCTCGACGAAGTACGGGCTGCCGTCCCCACCGCCGTAGACCGAGCTCTCGGGGTCGGCGCCGATGACCGTCACCGCGCCGCCGGAGACCGCCTTCAGGTGGCCGCCGGTCCCGGTGATGGTGCCTCCGGTGCCGACCCCCGCGACGAAGTGGGTCACCCGGCCACCGGTCTGCTCCCAGATCTCCGGGCCGGTGGTCCGCACATGGGCGTCCGGGTTGGCCCGGTTGTCGTACTGGTCGGCGAGCCAGGCGCCGGGGATCTCCTCGGCGAGCCGCCGGACGACGTTGAACAGGTGCGCCGGATCCTCCAGCGGCACGGCGGTCGGCGCGAGCACCACCTCGGCGCCGTACGCGCGCAGGATGTCCGACTTCTCCGGCGCCGCCCGGTCGGCCACCCCCGCGATCACCCGGTACCCGCGCTGCCGGCCGACGATGGCCAGGCCGATGCCCGTGTTGCCCGAGGTCGCCTCCACGATCGTCCCGCCGGGCGCCAGCAGACCGTCCCGTTCGGCGGCCAGCACCATGGAGAGGGCGGCGCGGTCCTTCACGCTGCCGCCGATGCTGAGGAACTCGGCCTTGGCGTAGACCGGCGCGGCGAGACCGGCGCCGAGCCGGGCGAGGCGGAACAGCGGCGTGCCGCCGATCGCGTCGAGTACGGATTCGTGCACTGCGGGCATGACGGGCTCCTCAACTCGGTGTCCTGGTGTCCCGCACGGGGTGTCGGTCCGTGCGTCCGGCGGAGCCTGCCCAGGGCGGGGCGCCGGTAGGCCGTTGTCCTGTGCCTCGTCCGGTGGCGGGTTGCGGACGGCGGGTAGTGGATGGCGGGTTGCGGCTTGCGGCTTGCGGACGGCGCGGCCTCAGGGCGTCGACGCGCCGTCCGACGGCCGGGGCGTGACGGAGTACGGCCGGGGCTCCTCCGCCGGCCGGGGCACACCTGGAACGGACGGGGCCCGGTAGGGCGTGACGACCGTCCGCCCGGCGGCGCGGGCCGCCTGCTCCAGGTCCCCGAGCCGCAGGGCGAGGCCCTCCGGCTCCCCGGCGTCCGCCCAGCGCCAGGCCTCCGCCCACCACTGCGGGCCGCGTACCAGCGGGCGGCCGGCGAGCGCGAGGTGCAGGGCGAGCGTCGAGCGGGCGTAGCCGTGTACCCAGCCGTCGGCCTGCCGGTAGGCGGTGGTCTCGTCCAGGCGCAGCCAGCGGCCCGCGCTGCCGGCGGCCAGCAGCGGCGTCCAGACGGCCCGGGCGGGATCGGGGGACGGCCGGTCGGCGACCAGCAGCACCAGGCGGCCGTCCTCCTCCCGGACGCGGTAGGGCGGGAGTTGGGGCATCCGGGTGAGGCCGAGGGCGTGCTTCCAGGAGACCACCCACAGGCCGCGGCGCAGGTGGTAGCGGACGGCGTGCTGCCAGGTCCAGTCCGCCTCCAGCCGGTAGCCGGGCAGGCCCTCGGCGGTGGCGGCCCGGTAGACCCGGTCGAGGGCGTCCGCCGCGAGGCCGCGGCCGCGTGCCGAGGGGTGGAGGTAGAGCGAGGAGACGGCCAACTGACCCGGTCCCCTGGTCCAGTTGTCGACGGCGAGGGTGCCGGCCGGTGCGGCGCGGGCGGCGTCCAGGAGCCAGTACCGGCGGCGGTGCCGCTCGCCGCCCGGCCAGGCGCGGCCGCTCTCGCCGAGCCGTTCGCGCAGCCGGCGCTCCTCGGCCGGGCCGATCGCCTCCGGGTCGACGCACTCCCCCAACTCCCCTTCGGCGCAGGCCGCGAGCTCCCAGCGGGCGAAGCCACGCTCCTCGCCCGCACCCACCGCCCGCACCCCGGGGGCGGCCGCCAGCCGCTCCCGCGCCCGCTCGACCGCCGCATCCCAGGACCTCACCACGCGGTCCACGATAGCGAGCAACCGGCACTGATGGTAATTCAATGGACACCGAACGTGAGATCGGATACGAATTCCCTTGTTCGGAACGCCCACTGACGAGGAGGAGGCCGCCTCCGTGCACACCGACCGCATCCACTCCGCCGTGATCCGGACGCGCGGACCGCCCCGGGCGCCCGCCCGGTGGGTAGGGGAAACCCGACCAGAGGACTCGACCTGACCGTCATGACCTCGCCGACCTGCGCCGCTGCAATGAAGTGGTGCTCATTCACCGCATCCGTCCCCCGCTTCCCTCGGTTCCCGGCCCCGTCTCCCGGCCCGGCCGTCCGCCCCGCTCCGCCCGTGTCCGGCCCGACCGCGTCCAAGCCGACCGCGTCCGCCGCGCCCCCCGTCCACCGGGTTCCTCCGGTCCGCCCCGCCCACCCGGCGGGCGGAGGGCGCTGTGGTGCGGCGGGTGGCTGGTCGCGGCCGGGTGGGCGGGGGCGTTCCCGCTCGCCTCCGGGCTGGGACCGCACCGGAGTTGGGGGCTGCTCGCGGCCGCGGGGTACCTGGCGGCGGCGGTCGCCGTGCTCGCGCTGCCCGCACGCCGGGCGCGCGCGGGGTCGGTGGCGGTCGCGCTGGCCGGTGCGGTGCTCGCGCCGCTGCTCGTCCTGGCCGTGGCTGGGCAGGGGCAGAGCGAGGTCGCCGTGATCGAACGGTCGGGCGAGCTGCTGCTCCGGCACGGGACGCCGTACCTGGCCGAGCCGCGGACGGTCGCCGAGTACACCCCCTACCTGCCCGGGATGGCACTGTTCGGGCTGCCGCGCGCCCTGTTCAGCGCGGACGGGTGGCCGGCCCGGCTGCTCGGCGACGCCCGTCTCTGGTGCGCCGCCGTGTTCCTCGGCTGCCTGGCCGCCGCCGTCCGCCCGCCCGGGCGCGGCGCCGGTCCGTCAGCACCCGTGCACGCGGCGCCCGTTCCCGCGAGACCCCTTGCCGGGGCGCCCGTTCCCGGGGCGCCCGTTCTCGGAATGGCCGCGCTCGTCGCCTCGCCGCTGGTCGCGCTGCCGCTCTGCGTCAGCGGGGTCGATCTGCCGCTGACCGGCCTCTGCGTGCTCGCGCTCGCCCTGGCCGGCCGGGCCCGCCCGTACGCCGCCGGGTCCGCCCTCGCGCTGGCGTGCGCGCTCAAGTGGACGGCCTGGCCCGCCGTTGCGGTGGTCGTCGCCCTGCTCGCCGCCACCGCCGGACGCCGCGCGGCCCTACGGGCGGCGGCCGGCACCGTCGCCGGTACGTCCGTCCTGGTCCTGCCCGCCGCGCTGCGCGCACCCGGGCCGCTGGTGGAGCAGGTGTTCGCCTTCCCCACCGGCCGCGGCGCCCTGCCCACCCCGGCGAGCAGCCCGCTGCCCGGCCGGCTGCTCGCCGACCTCGGCCCCGGCGGCTGGTTCACGGCGCTCGCCCTGCTGCTCCTCGCCGGGCTCGCCGTCGGGGTGTCGCTCGTACGGCGCCCGCCCCGGGACGCCGCCACCGCCGCCGACCGGCTCGCGCTCGGCCTCGCCCTGGCGTTCCTGCTCGCCCCCGCCGCCCGCTTCGGCTACCTCGCCCTGCCCGCCGTCCTGGCCGTCCTCCCCCGGCTGCGGCATCCGCGGCCCGCCCCGCGCCCGGCCCCGCACCCCGTCCCGTCCACCACCCCGCCCTCCACCCCGTCCGCCGTCCCGTCCTCCACCCCGTCCGTCGCCCCTCGCCCCCGTACACCCCAGGTGGTCCCCGTCCCATGACCGGCACACTCATCGTCACCAACGACTTCCCGCCCCGGCAGGGCGGCATCGAGACCTTCGTCCACGCCATGGCCACCCGACTGCCCGCCGACGAGGTCGTCGTCTACACCTCGGCCGAACCGGAGGCCACCCGCCACGACGCAGCCCTCCCCTTCCCCGTGATCCGCGACCGGTCCCGGATGCTGCTGCCCACTCCCCGGGTGACCCGCCGGGCCGCCGAGATCGCCCGGGCGCACGGCTGCGACCGGGTCTGGTTCGGCGCCGCCGCCCCGCTCGCCGCGATGACCCCCGGGCTGCGGCGACAGGCCCCCGGCATCCGGAGGACCGTCGCCACCACCCACGGCCACGAGATCTGGTGGGCCCGCACCCCCGTCGCCCGGCGCCTGCTGCGGCGGATCGGCGACAGCGTCGACGTCGTCACCTACCTCGGCGCCCACACCCGCGACCGGATCGCCCCCGCGCTCGGCCCCTCGGCCCGCCTCGAACGGCTGGTCCCCGGCGTCGACACCGAACTGTTCCGCCCCCGGCCCCGGGGGGCCGACCCGCGGGCACCGGTGATCCTCTGCGTGGCGCGGCTCGTCCCGCGCAAGGGCCAGGACACCCTGATACGGGCGCTCCCACTGATCCGGCGCGCCGTACCGGGCGCGGTCCTCGTGCTGGTCGGCCAGGGGCCCGACGAACGGCGTCTGCGCGACCTCGCCCGCCGGTTCACCGCACCCGGCGCGGTCGTCTTCGCCGGCGGCCGCGCGCACGCCGACACCCCGGCCGCCTACGCCTCGGCCGACGTCTTCGCGATGCCCTGCCGCACCCGCCGGGCCGGACTGGAGGCGGAGGGCCTCGGCATCGTCTTCCTGGAGGCGGCCGCCGCCGGCCTGCCCGTCGTCGCGGGCCGCTCCGGCGGCGCCCCGGACGCCGTCCTCGACGGTGTCAACGGCGCGGTCGTCGACGGCCGCGACCCGTCCGCCGTCGCCACCGCGATCACCCGCGTCCTCCGCGCCCCCGCCGCCGACCGCACCCGGATGGCCACCGCCGGCCGCGACTGGGTCCGCACCGAGTGGTCCTGGGACACCACCGCCCACCGCCTGACCGCCCTCCTCACGGAGAGCCGCACCCCAGCGCGCCCATGACACCGGCCACCATCCGCCCGCGCCCCCGGCCAGCCGAAACGGACGGTGACCCGAGCCGGAGACTCGGCGGCGAATCTCCGACTCGGGTCACCGGCGCTCCCGCAGCGCTTCTCCGGCCCCGGCCCTCGTGGTCAGTCCCGGCCGGGACCGTCCTGCTCCGCAGGCTCCTCGGCCGAGCTCCCGGGGGCGAGGCCCGAGTCCGGGCCCGGGTCCGGATCCGGGCCCTGCTTGGGCGGACGGCCACGGCGGGGGATCCGGGCGGCGCCGCCGGGCATCCGGCCCGCGTCGGCGAGGGCCCGGCGGAGCAGGAACTCGATCTGCGCGTTGGTGCTGCGCAGGTCGTCGGCGGCCCAACGGGCGAGCGCGTCGTGAACTGAAGGGTCCAGCCGCAACAGGAGCTTCTTCCGTTCCGTCGCCAAGGCCTCGCCTTACTGGTAGAGGGAGCCCGTGTTCACGACGGGCTGGGTGCCGCGGTCCCCGCAGAGCACCACCAGGAGGTTGCTCACCATGGCGGCCTTCCGCTCCTCGTCCAGGTCCACGACATCACGCTCGGCGAGCCGGTCCAGCGCCTCCTCGACCATGCCGACGGCGCCCTCGACGATCAGTCGGCGTGCCGCGACCACGGCCCCGGCCTGCTGGCGCTGGAGCATCACCTGCGCGACCTCCGGAGCATACGCGAGCCTGGTGATCCGGGATTCCACGACCCGCACACCGGCCGAGGCGACCCGGGCGGCGATCTCCGCGGACAGCTTGCGGGCGACCTCCTCCGCGCCGTCGCGCAGCGACAACTGGCCCTCCTGGTGGGCGTCGTACGGGTAGCTGGTGGCGATGTGCCGCACGGCCGTCTCGGTCTGGATGGCGACGAAGTCGGCGTAGTCGTCCACCTCGAACACCGCCATCGCGGTGTCCTCGACCTGCCAGACGACCACGGCGGCCATCTCGATCGGATTGCCGTCCGCGTCGTTGACCTTGGTGGTCTCGGTCTCGTGGTTGCGGATCCGGGTGGAGATCCGCTGCCGGGTGGTGAACGGGTTCAGCCAGGTCAGGCCGGCGTCGCGGACGGTGCCCCGGTAGCGCCCGAGCAACTGGACGACCCTGGCCTCACCGGGCGAGACCACCGTCAGGCCGAAGGTCATCAGCAGCGAGCCGAGCGCCAGCAGCGGTCCGGCGACCACCAGGGCGATCCCCAGTCCCTTGCCCCCGCCGGACAGTTGGACGCCACCCGCGACGGCGGCGCCGACTCCGGCGACCAGGCCGAGCAGGCTCGCGCCGAGCACCGGCAGGCCGGCCCGCCCGGTGATCGTCCGTTCGGTGACCTCGGGGGCCGGGAGGTCCAGAACGGGGCCGTCCTCGACGGGGAAACGCTGCGTGGTCATGGGGGCGACTCCTTTGGCGAGCATCGGCATCCGATGGCAAAGTGATATCACTTTTTCGCGCCGCCGCGCCATTCCTCACCACCGCGCCATTCCCCCACGCCACGCCGTTCCCCGCCGCCGCTCGACGGGTGGCCACGGTCAGCGGTTGGCAGCGGTCAACAGGGCCTCGGCGAGGGCGGCGGGCCGGGAGAACATCGGCCAGTGACCGGTGTCCAGGGTGGTGTGGTGCCAGCCGGCGTCACGGAGGAGGGCGGCGACGGCGGGCGGGGGCTCGGGACTGTCGAGAAGACAGGTGAGGTACGTCGCCGGGAGGGCGGCGAGGGAGCCGGCCAGCGCGGCGGGTTGGGTGAGGGTGTCGCCGGGGTGCGGGGTGGAGCCGGCGACGATCCGGGCGGTCTGCTCGTCGGTGAGGCCCTGGCCCGCGTAGTCGGCGGCGGTGAGCGGCGGCCAGAAGCCGTCATTGGCGCCGATCGCCTCGGCGACGGCGCCGCCCCACGGGCCGGCGCCGACGAAGGCCTGCCCGTCGACCGGGATGCCGGCATCGACCAGGACCAGGTGGGCGAGCCGGTCGCCGATCCGCTCCGCGGCCTGCCCGACCGGGATCCCCGAGTAGCTGTGCCCGACCAGGACCACCTCGCGCAGGTCGCGCTCCGCCACGAGGTCCACGACGTCCTGGACGTGGGTCTGCTGTCCGGCGGGTTCACCGCGCCGCTCGGCGAGTCCGGCGAGGGTCAGCGGGTGGACGCCGTGCCCGGCGGCGCGCAGGTCGGGGACCACGTCGTCCCACGCCCACGCGCCGAGCCAGGCACCCGCCACGAGTACGAATTCCGTCATGGCGGCACCGTAGCTCCCGGCCCCGACAGCCGAGCTCCCCGGCGCCCCCGGCTACTCGCCGCGCAGCTCGGCGAGGTGGGCCAGCACGGCGAGGACCCGGCGGTTGCCCTCGACCGGGTCGAGGTCGAGCTTCATGAAGATGTTCCCGCAGTGCTTCACGACGGACGCCTCGGTGATGTTCAGCCGGGCGCCGACCGTCTGGTTGTTGAGGCCCTCGGCCATCAGCCCCAGCACCTCGCGCTCACGCGGGGTGAGCCGGGCGATCGGGCGGTCGGCGGACTGCTGCCGGAGCAGCACCCGGACCACCTCCGGGTCGATCACGGTCTCCCCGGCCGCCACCCGGCGCAGCGCGTCCAGGAACTCCGACACCTCGCCGACCCGGTCCTTCAGCAGGTAGCCCAGCCCGGCCCGCTGCGCGCCGGCCGCGCCGAGCAGCCGGGTGGCGTACGGGGTGGCCACGTACTGGGAGAGCACGAGGACGGGCAGGCCGGGGTGGCGCTCGCGCAGGTGGAGCGCGGCGCGCAGTCCCTCGTCCTGGAAGCCGGGCGGCATCCGGACGTCGGTCACCACGGCGTCCGGCCGGTCCGCGTCCACCGCGGCGGCGAGGGCGTCCGCGTCGCCGACGGCGGCGACCACTCGGTGGCCACCCCTGGTGAGCAGTTCGACCAGGCCGGCCCGGAGCAGGACGGCGTCCTCGGCGATGACTAGCCGGAGCACGGCACCTCCAGCCGGAGCCTGGTCGGCCCGCCGGTCGGACTCGTCACCATCAGTCGTCCTCTCAGGATCGCCACCCGGTCGGCCAGTCCCTGGAGTCCGGCCCCGGCGGCCGGGTCGGCCCCGCCGTGGCCGTCGTCGGTCACCTGGAGCACCAGCCGGCCGTCCGCGACCCGCCCGTGGACGGTGACGGCGGTGGCGCCGCTGTGCTTGGCGGCGTTGGTGAGCGCCTCGGTGACGGTGAAGTAGGCGGTGGACTCGACCGGGCCGGGCAGCCGGCCGGGCAGGTCGAGGTCCACCTCGACGGGGACGGGGTGGCGCAGCGCGACCTCGGCGACGGCGGCGGCCAGTCCGTGGTCGGTGAGCACCTGGGGGTGGATGCCGCGCACCAGGCCGCGCAGCTGCTCCAGCGCCTGCCGGGCCTCGCCCCGCGCCCGGTCGACCAGGTCGAGCACCGGGTCGCCGTCGGCGCCGGCACCCGAGGCGGCGGCGCGTTCGCGCAGGTCGTGGGCGGCGAGGCCGAGGGTCATGGCGAGGGCGACGAGCTGCTGCTGGGCGCCGTCGTGCAGGTCGCGTTCGATACGGCGGCGTTCGGCCTCGAAGGCGTCCACCAGCCGGGCCCGGGAGCGGGTCAGTTCGATGACCTGGCGGCCGGGGTCCTCCTCGCGGGGGCCGAGCAGCAGCCGGGCCAACCGGACGTGGGCGGCGGTGAGCAGCGCCCCGGCGTAGCCGCCGAGGAGCAGCCCGGCCAGGCCGACGGCGCTGGCGGGCAGCGCGTACAGCGGCCCCCGGACGGCGTGGCCGGGGACCAGCATGACGGTCTCGGGGGCCAGCGCCCAGACCACGACGGGGCTGACGAGCAGCGCCGCGGAGAACAGCAGCAGAGCGGTGAGGCCGAGTCCGGCGGCGGTGAGCGGCGGGCCGACGAGCAGGGTGTGGGCGAGTTCGCGCCAGGTCGCGCGCTCGCGCAGCCTGGTCCGCAGCCGGGCGCGGCGGCCGGCCCCGGGCAGCGCGCGGTGCGGGTCGGGCACCGGCAACGGTTCGACGAGCCGCAGTCTGCGGCGTTCCAGTGCGCCGGCCGGCAGACCGGAGAGGGCGACGGCCAGGAGCAGCAGCAGGCCGATGCCGACCACCGAGAGCGCGAGGCCGAGCGCGGTGAGGGCGGCCAGCAGGACGGCCGCCACCAGGCCGAGCAGGGCGCCGCTGGAGAGGTAGGCCCAGCAGCGCAGCGCGTCGCGGGTGAACGGGAAGCGGAGCGGGTGGGCGCGCAGCGCGGCCAGGACGGCGACGGCGGACGGCCCGTTCGCGTCCGCACCCGTGTTCGTGCCGTCGTCCGCCGCCCGCCCCGTGCCCACCGGTTCACCCTAACCGACCGGCTGACGCTCCCTCCGGCGCCGCCGACCGGTCGGCCGCCCGGTCCGCCGCCGGTCCGCCGCCGCGGTGGGCGGCTGCCGGGTGAGCGCGACGGCGGCGATCACGGCGAGGCCGCCGACCAGGGTGTTCCAGCCGACCGGTTCGGCGAGCAGCAGCGCGCCGAGCGCCGTCGACCAGAGCGGGGTGACATAGGTGACGGCGGCGGCGACGGCCGTCCCGGCGGTGCGGACCAGGTCGAGGCTGAGGACGTAGGCGACGCCGGTCCCGAGCGCGCCGAGCACGAGCAGGGCGGCGGCGGCCCCGGCGCCCGGCCAGTGCGGGGCGCCGGCGGCGAGCGGGGCGGCGAGCGCGAGTTCGGCGGCGCCGCAGGTGATCTGGGCGGCGGACAGGGCGGCGGCCGAGTGCGGCCGGGTGGAGAGGTGGCGGCGCAGGTAGGCGAACCCGGCGCCGTAGGAGCAGGTCGCGGCCAGACAGGCGAGGCCGCCGGCCACCGCGCCGGAGCCAGGGCCGGAGCCGGATGCGGGCCCGGATCCGTGCCAGACGCCGAGCACCGTGAGCACCCCGGCGAAGCCGAGGGCGAGCCCCGCGAGCCGGCGCAGCCCCGGGCGCGGTTCCCCGGGCACCGCGGCCAGCGCGAAGAGCAGGGTGAACAGCGGGGTGGCCGCGTTCATCACCCCGGCGAGCACCGAACTGACCCGCGTCTCGCCGTAGGAGAACAGCACGAACGGCACCGCGTTCAGCAGCAGCGCGACCACGGCGCAGTGGCCCCAGGTGGCGAGGTCGCGCGGCGCCGCCTCGCGACGGGCGGCGAGGATCGCCCAGAGCGCGGCCGCGCCGAGCAGGCAGCGCCAGGCAGCCACCCACACCGGGGGCACCCCCGCGTCGACCGCCACCTTGATCAGGGCGAAGCTCGCGCCCCAGATCGCCGACAGGGCCACGAACCCCGGCCACCAGCGCCGTCCCATCCCGGCTACCTCCCTCTCCGCCCATCGCCGATGGACAGAGGGTGGCGGGTCGGCGGATCATGAGTCCAACAAGTGATGGTGCCGGATGGATGAGGAAGTCTCATGGCGGAGGTCCCATGGCCCCGGAGGTGAACCTCGCCCAGCTCAGGGCGCTGGTCGCGGTGGCGGACGCCGGAGGCTTCGGGGCGGCGGCGGTCGAGCTCGGCGTGAGCCAGTCGGCGGTCTCGCACGCGGTGGCGGCACTGGAACGGGTGCTCGGCGCGCCCGTCCTGCACCGGGGCGCACCGGTGCGTCCCACCCCGCTGGGCGAGCGGATCCTGCCGCACGCCCGGACGGCGGTCGCCTCCGCCACCGCCGTGCGGACCATCGCCGCCCACCACTCGGGCGGGCTGACCGGGACGGTCCGGCTGGCCGCGCCGACCACCGTCTGCCAGGGCCTGCTGCCCGGGCTCCTGCGCGACTGGAAGGCCGAGCACCCCCGACTCACCGTGCGCGTGTTCGAGGGCGAGGACGACGAGCTGGGCGTCTGGCTGGAGGCCGGCACGGTGGACGCGGCCGTCCTGGTGGACGCGGACCCGGCGCGGCCGGGGGCCGTCCCGCTCGGCACGGACTCGATGCACGCGCTGCTCCGACGCGACCACCCGCTCGCGGGCGAGGAGACCGTGGACGTGGCCGACCTGGAGGACGACGACTTCCTGCTCTCCGAGGGCGGCTGCGAACGGCACATCCGGGACGCCTACCGCCGGGCGGGCGTCCGCTTCACCCCGCGCCACCGCATCCGGGACCTCAACACGCTGATCGGCATGGTGCACGCGGGGGTGGGCGTCTCGGTGATGCCGGCCCTGGCGCAGCCGATGCTGCCGGCGGACTGCGTCCTCGTGCCGATCCGGCCCGCCGCGCACCGGAGGCTGACCCTCACCGGCCCGGCGGGGCGGCCGTGGTCACCGGCGGTGACCGGCCTGCTGGCGGCGGTGCGCGCCAAGCGGTGAGCGGCAAGCGGCGAGCGATGAGCAGCGGGCGGTGAGCGATGAGCGGCCGGCCGCCGGGTGGCGTGCTGCCTGCGGCCGACGCCCATCAGCACCCCGACCTGCCCGAACGGCGCGCGGGGCACTCCCGTAGATTCGGTCCCGGCTGACGGAACGTCCGATCGAGGGGAGCCCGCGTGGAGCGGCGGCGGAGCCGGGTGGGGGTCGGCGCGATCCCGCCCGCGTGGGCGGTCCGCCGGTTACCATCGCCCCTATGCCCGCGCCATCGCCGCATCACCCCGAGCCACCCGAGCACCCGCTCGGCGCGGCTCGACGGGGGTCGCTGAGCTGTGATAGGCGCAAGAGTGAGCCGGCCCGGCCCGGCCCGGCCCGGCCCGGCCCTCGGCGCGGCCCGGCCCGGCCCGGCCCGGCCCTCGGCGCGGTGGACCCGGTGACGGCGCCCGACGCCCCGCGCGGCGTGCTGTTCGCCGTCCGCTCGGCGGCGGCGCTGCACCGGCTGCTGGACCTGCTGCCCGTCTTCGACGGCGACGCCCGGGTCCGGTGCCGCTTCACCCTCGTCCCCGGCTCCGCCTTCGACGCCGACGCGCTGGCCGCCGTCGCCTCCTCCGGCGCGCGCTGCCTGTCCTGGCCGGAGGCGCTGGCCGGCCGCCACGACCTGATCCTCACCGCCAGCCCCAAGGGTGAGCTGGCCGCGCTCCGCGGCCCCAAGGTCCTGCTGCCGCACGGCGCCGGCTTCAACAAGGCGCTGTCCGGCGAGGGCTCCCCGCACCTCCCGTCCGGCCTGGACCCGGCGTTCCTGCTCACCGCCGACCGGCACCCGGTCGCCGACCTGCACGCCCTCGCCCACCCCGACCAGGTGGCCCGGCTCACCGAGCAGTGCCCGCCCGCCGGAGCGGCGGCCGTGGTGGCGGGCGATCCGACGCTCGACCGGATCCTCGCCTCACGGGACCGGCGCGAGGCGTTCCGGGCGGCGCTAGGGACCGGGCCGCGCCGGCTGGTCGTGCTCTCCTCCACCTGGGGGCCGGAGTCGCTGCTCGCCCGGCACCCGGGGCTGCCGGCCCGGCTCGCCGGCCGACTCCCCCACGACGCCTACCAGTTGGCACTGGTCGTGCACCCCAACGAGTACAGCCGGACGGGCTCCTTCGACCTGGCCCGGCGGCTGCGGCCGGCCCTGGACGCCGGGCTGGTGCTGGCCGGGCCGTACGAGCAGTGGGCGGCGCTGCTGGTGGCCGGCGACACGGTGGTCACCGACCACGGCTCCACCGCGCTCTACGCGGCGGCGCTCGACCGTCCCGTGGTGGCGGTCTGCGACGGCGGCGCCGAACTGGTCCCGGGCAGCCCGATGGCCCGCCTGCTCGCCGCCGCACCCCGGCTGGACCCGTCCGGCGAGGACGCGGCGGCCGTGCTCGCCGCGCAGCCTGCCGCCGAGGGCACCCGCCGTTTCGCCGAGGCGGCGTTCGCCCTCCCCGGGGAGGCCCTGACGACGCTCGGCCCGGAGCTGTACAAGCTGCTCGGCCTGGTCCCGCCGCCGTGGCCGGCGCACCCGCGTCCGCTGACCGCCGCACCCGCCGCACCCCGCACCCCGGCCGCCTTCGCCGTCCGGGCCCGGTCCGAGCGGACCGCCGACGGCGTCGCCGTCGACATCGACCGGCTCCCCCCGTGGACGGACCTGCCCTACCACCACCTGGCCGCCGAGTACGGCCGCGCCGGGATCCGCGAGGCCCAGAGCGCGGCGCTGCTCTACCGCCGGGCGGACGGCGCGCCGCCGCCGGACACCGCCCACCACCGCGAGTACCGGACGGCCGCCGACTGGACGGCCGAGGCGCTCGCCGACCACCCGGGCTGCCGCACCGCCGCCGTCGTCCTCTCGCCCACCCGCTGCCTGGTCCGGCGCGCGGACGGCGAACCGTTCACCGTCCGCATCACCCCGCACCGCGCCGACGGCCGGGTCCGCTGCACCGATCCCGCCGCCGCCCTCTCCGCCGTCCACACCTTCCTCGGCACCCACCACCCGCCGGCCACCCCCCTGACCTGCCGAATCGACGGCACCCCCTACCGCCTCCACCTCACCCCGGCGACGGAAGCCGACCTCCAGCACCTGCTCTGAGCCCGCCGCCGGAACACAGCGGGCCGGTCGGCGCCCCTCGGTGGGTCGGCCGGCGCTCCGGCCTCCCAGCCGAGCGTCAACAGCACCCGCAACTCGCCACCCGGCCAACGCTGCTCAACCGCCGAAGCCAGAACCGCCCCACCCAGCCGCGCGGCCTCCGCCGAACACCCGGCCGCCCGGCTCCTGTCAGGCGATCGGGGCGCCCCCGTCCGGACCCCGCAGGGCCTCGGCCTCCGCCCGGTAGCGGGCAGCCGCCTCCACGTCCCCGCTCTCCTCACCGAGTGCCGACAGCACCTCCAGCACCCGCAGCTCGTCACCGGGCGAGCGCCGTTCACGTGCGGAGGACAGGGCCGCCTCGTACAGGCGCGCCGCTTCCGCCCAGCGGCCGGAGGCGCGCAGGGCGCTGCCGAGTTCGAAGCCGGTGCGGGCGGTCATGCGTTCCCGGCCGAGTGCTCCCGCTTCCGCGTAGGCCTCGCTCAACAGGTCGACGGCTCGCGGCAGTTCGCCCATGGCTACGGCGGCCCGGCCGAGCAGGTAGGTCTGCAGCATCGCACCGTAGGCGTTGCCGATGGCGCGGTGCTCCTCGCGGGCGGCCTCGAAGTCCGGGACGGCGGCCGCCCAATCGCCGCGTACGGAGGCGAGCTTGCCGCGGAACTCGACGGCGGAGGCGCGGAGCTTGCGCTCCTCGGGCGTTCCGCCGAGCAGCCGGGCACCATTGACGGCCAGCCGCAGTTCCTCGGCGGCCTCCTCGTAGCGGTGCTGTTCCCAGAGCGGGCGGGCGAGTTGGCAGCGCATCCGGACGGTGGCGGCGAGCCGTTCGGAGCGGACGGCGGCGGCGACACCGCGGCCGAAGGCGTCGATGGCGTCGGCGTAGTGCCGGTGGTCGAGGAAGTGCGTCCAGAGGGCTTCGCAGAGCGCCACCGCCTCCTCGTCGAGCCCGTCCTCGACGGCGATCCGGACGCAGCCGTAGAGGGCGAGCCGTTCGTCCTCCAGCCAGCGCAGGGCGCCGGCGGCGTCGGGGAAGGGCAGGTCCGGCACACCGGCGGGCGCGGGCGCCTCGGCGGCGGGGGCGGAGACGGTCAGCCGGGGACCGGCGGCGACCAGGTCGGCCCGGCCGGCCTGCCGCCGGTACCAGCGCACCAATCGCCGCCGCGCGGAAGCGGCGTCCGCAGCACCCGAAGCATCCGCGGCGTCCTCCTCCGCGCCCGCCCGCCGCAGGGCGTGGCCGCGCAGCAGGGCGTGCATGCCGAGGCCGTCCGGGCGCCGTTCCAGCAGCCCGGCGGCGTCGAGTTCGTCGAGCACGTCGGCGGCTGCGTCCGCATCGGTGCCGAGCAGCACGGCGGCCGCGTGGTCGCCCACCACGGGGGCGGGGTGGTGCGGCAACAGCCGGTAGAGCCGGGCCGCGACGGGGCCGAGGCTCCCGTACGCCGCGTCCCAGACGGCCTCCACCACGGGCAGTCCCTCCCGGTCCAGTTCGGTGGTCAGCTCCTCGACCAGCCGCCGCAGTTCGCGGCGCCGGTGGCGGCGGATCCAGTGGCCGGCGACATAGAGCGCGGCGGGCAGGCCGGCGCAGCGGCGGGCGAGTTCGGCGGCCGCCTCGGGGTCGGCGGCGAAGCGGGGGTCGGCGACGATCCGGCGCAGCAGGTTGACGGCGTCCTCGGGGCCGAGCGGGCCGAGCGGCAGTTCGACGAGGCGCACGCCGTCGAGGTCGTACAGCGGGCCGTGGCTGGCCACGATGACGATGGCCTCGGCGGAGGCGGGCAGCAGCGGGCGCAGTTCGGCGCCGCTGCGGGCGTTGTCGACCACGACGACCAGCCGCCGGCCCTGGGTGGCGGTCCAGTACTGGCGGGCACGGCCGCGGAGTTCCGGCTCCGGGTGGGCCTGCGGGTCGAGGGCGCGCAGCAGGTCGCCGAGGGCGTCGGCGGTCTCCACGGCGCCGTCGCGCCGCAGGTCGTCGAGGTCGGCGTGGAGCACGCCGTCCGGGCAGTGGTCGAGCAGCGCGCGGGCGAGTTCGAAGCCCAGCGCGGTCTTGCCGATCCCGCCCATCCCGCTGAGCGCGACGACCAGCGGCCCGCCGCCGTCGCCCGGGCCCTCGGCGACGGCGGCCAGCACCCTGGCGCGCTCGTCGGCGCGGTCCTCGAAGTACGCGAGCGCCGGCGGCAGCTGGCAGGGCACGGCGGTCGCCCGCACGGCCGCCTCGTGCACGTGCAGTTCCCCGACGGACCCGGCCTGCACGATGGCTCCGGCCCGCACCTGCCCGTCCACCCTGTTCCACGTCTCATCGGCCACGCGCCAACTCTAGGGGCTGCCACGCGCTCCCCGCCGGATCACCCGCGGAGCGGCAGTCGCGGCAGTCGCGGCGGTTGACGCCTTCTCATCACACCGAACGCGAGGACCCGCAGCGGCACGAAGCGGCGCGGCCCGTCGGCGGTGACCACGCTGACGACGTGCTCCCGGTCGGCGCGGTGGAGCCGGTCGGCGGCGTTCGGGAAGAACGGCCGGCCCCGGTGCGAGGCCCAGCCGATGCGGTCGGAGTGCAGCTGGGTGAAGACGACCGGTGACGTCCTGCGGGGCAATGCCGCGCCCTGCGACCGCGGCGGGCACGCCGCCGCCGACGCGCCTGACTCCGCCGCGGCCCCGCCGTGTTCCCCCAGGGGGCAACACGGCAGGGACGCGCGCCCCGTCAGTCCGCGAGGCGCTCGCGCAGCTCGGCGAGGATCGCCGCCGCCTCCTCCAGCCCGTGCGCCCGGCACCGGTCGACGGCGGCGGTGAGCCGTTCCCGGGCCGGCCTGCGGCGGTCGAGGTCGGTGCCCTCGATCAGCGCGGCCAGCCGGACGGCCTCGGCACGCGGCGTCTCGGCCTGCTCGCCGCCCGCCTCGTAGGCGGTGATCGCCCGCTCCGCCTCGGCCAGCGCCTCCTCGAAGCGGCCGGCCACCGCGAGGACCCGGGCCCGCTCGTAGTGCACGGACGCGCGCGGGTACCACGTCTCGGCCTGCGGCTCCTCGCGCTCCAGGCGCTCGCGCACGGCGTCCGCCTCGGCCAGCCGGGCGAGCGCCGGCTCCATGCCCTCCGGGCCGTCCTTCTGCGCGGTGAGCCGGGCGAACTGGCGCAGCATCGCGGAGACCGGACCGGGCTGCGGCCACTGCTCGTGCGCGGCGAGCGCCCGGGTGCGGGCGGCGTGTGCGGCCTCCCAGCGGTCGGCGTGGAGCAGCGCGACGGCCGCCTCCGAGGCGACCATGGTGCGCAGGTGGAGGTCCTCGGTCCAGCCCTCCAGCATGGTGGCCAGCCGCAGGTACTCCTCGGCGGCGTCGCGGTCCTCGTCCAGCGTGAACAGGCCGCGGGCGAGGTCGAGCCGGGTCTGGGCGACCAGCCGCTCGTCCAGGCCGGCGGCGTCCGCGTCGGCCAGCACCGACTCCAGGACGGCCACCGCGTCGGCGGTGCGGTCGGCGTCGGTCAGCAGGTCGGCGAGCTGCAGCCTGGTCCGGGCGGCCTCCTCGGCGGCCTCCGGGCCCTTGCGGTCGAACCGGGAGGCGGCCTCGGAGAGCGAGCGGATCGCGGCGCCGGTGTCCCCGATGTGGGCGCTGGCGTGGCCGGCCATCAGGTAGGTGGCGGCGAACGGGTAGGAATCGTCGGCCCAGCGGGCGGCCGCCGCCAGGGCGCGGTGCAGCATCTCGACGGCCTCGGCCTGTTCGCCGGTCTGCAGCAGCGCCTGCCCCAGCAGGCCGTACGCCCGCGGGGTGTGCCAGGGCTGCCCGCCCCGTTCCAACTCGGCTATCGCGTGCCGCAGTTCGTCGGCCGCCTCGGCGGTCCGGCCCTGCCGGGCGTCGGCGTCGGCGGCGTACTGGCGGGCGACCGCCAGCCGGCGCACGGAACCACGGGCCTCGGCCGCGTCGCGGTAGGCGTCGACGGCGGCGGCGAAGCGCGCGGCCTGCTCGGCGGGCGGCTGCTCCGGCGGCGCGGGCAGCACCCGGACCAGTTCCTGGTGGGCGGCGTAGGCACGGCACTGGAGGACGACCAGGTAGTCGTCGTCGGTGATGCCCGGCGCGCCGCCGGCGGCCGTGGCGGCAGCCAGTTCCTCGGCACTGGCGAGCGCGGCGTCCAGGGCCGCCCAGTCGATGACCGGTGCGGCGGTCACAGCCGCCCCGGCCGCCTCCGGGCCTTCCTCGCCCTCCTCGTCCTGCGGGTCCTCCCGGACGAGTTCGGCGACGAGCGCCCTGGTCCGGGCCGCCAGCGCCCGGCCGAGCAGCCCCTCCCGCCGGTACAGCCCGCCGGCGGCCAGCAGCTCGGCGGCGCCCTCCTCCCAGTCGCCGCGGTCGAGCGCCGCGTGCGCCCGCCGCTCGGTGAGCTCGGCGTGCAGCTGGCCGAGCGGCCCGGCGTCCGCGCCGAGCAACCCCTCGCCGACGGTCCCCCCACCGCCGCTCTCCGAGCCGCCGTCCCCCGAGCCGCCGTTCTCCTCGGCGGCCAACCGCTCGGCGATCCGGTTCCAGAGCCGTTCCGCGTCCGGGTGGCCGACCAGCTGCAGCTCGCGGGCGCGCAGCACCAGGGCGGTGAAGTCCTCCGGCTCCGGCTCGGCGTCCCGGGCCGGCACGGCCGGGACGACCGGCACGGCGGCCAGCTCCGGCGCGGCCGAGGCCCGCACGCCGAGGGCGAGCGGCTCGGCGAGCAGCGGCCGGCGGGCCAGCCGGTCGCGGCGCCGGCCGCTCACCGCGTCGGTGCCGTTGCGGGCGTCGAAGCGGGCGGCCAGCGCGTCCGCCTCGGTGCGCAGGTGGGCGAGCAGGGTGTCGACGGTCCAGCTCGCGCCGGGCGGGCCGCTGACGGTGAGCTCACCGTGCCCGGCCCGGGCGAGGCCGGCGATCAGCACCTCGACGCCGGTGAGGAAGTCGAGCCGGCTGACCGGGTCGCCGGTGACGCCGAACAGGTCGCGGTTCTCGGCGAGGATCTCCAGGCCGCGCGGCTCGTTGCCGGACAGCGCGCAGAACTCGACGTGCAGGCCGACCGAGCGGGCCATCCCGCTCTTGCCGCGGGCGAACCGGTAGCCGACCAGGTGGCTGGAGCGGGCCTCGTCCAGCCGGCCCTGGCGCAGCAGCGGCAGCAGCGCCTGGGCGTGGCTGACGTAGGGCTCCTCGGCGCAGGTGGCCTCGCCGGCGAGCACCGGCCGCCAGACGTCCAGCGCGGTCGCGTCGTCGCCCCGGCGCAGGTGGTGCACGGCGCGGGAGCGGATCTCGCAGGCGTGGCAGTCGCTCAGCTCGGTGCGCGGCCGCCCGGCCCACAGCTCGTAGGCGTCCTGGACGTCCTCGCCGACGTGCGCGGCGAGGTGGAAGCGCTGGGCGTAGTACGGCTGGAGGCCGTGCCCGGCGGCGCGGTAGCGGCCGCGCATCTCCTCGTGCCAGCGGCGGATCGCGGTCAGCGGCACGTCGGGGGTGCCGAGCAGCGAGGTGGCGACCCACTTGAAGCGCCAGAACACCTGCTGCTGCGCCCACTCGCCGAAGCCGTCCGGGTCGGTGTCCCAGAGCCTGAGGACGCGGGCGAAGACGACCGGGGACTTGCTCCGCTCGCCGTCGTACTCGTAGGCCTCCATCAGTTCGAGCAGCGCCATGGCGCGCACCGCGGTGTCGTCGAACTGCTCGGCGGCGTCGACGAGTTCCTCGGCGGTGACGGTCCGCTGGCGCCCGTAGGGGCGGTCGTCGTTCTCGCGCAGCGCGGTCATCACCGCGTCGATGCTGGTCAGCATCACGCCTCCTTCGGACCATTGCCACCGGACGCGGCCTCGTGGCCGAGCATCGCGTGGTCGAGCAGGCTGATGAACGAGCGGTTGAGCAGCGCGCTCTCGCTGGAGGTGAGCGGCCGGCGGGTGAGCAGCACGGCCTGCCCGTAGAGCGTCTCGACGGCGGTGACGGCGAGTTCGCGGTCGCCGATCGAGGCCGCCCGCCGGACCAGCGGGTTGAGGTGGTTGAGGACCAGCTGGGCGCGGGGCACCTCGGCGCGCAGCGAGCCGAGGATGTCGGCCCACAGCCCGTCGGCCTCGTCGGCGAGCTGGGCGCGGGTGCGCTCGTGCCGGGCCTCCCGGTTGTCGAGCAGCAGGGCGGGCGCGCTGGTCGGGTGGAAGCTGCGCAGGGCGACGTCGCAGTCGAAGCGGCCGACCACCTCGCGGGCGGTGGCGAGGAAGGCCGAGGCGGCGAGTTCGGCGGCCGGGTCGACGGTGTCCAGGTGCGCGGTGACGGTGCCCGGGTCGAGGTCGGCGACGGAGACGCCGGGGCGGATCTCGGGCAGCCGGTGCACCAGGTCGCGGTCGTAGGTGTAGCCGCCGTTGACGACGCCGAGCCCGGCGGCGCCGGCGATCGGGGCGACCTGGCGGAACTCCTCGACGGTGCGGGTGACCAGCACCACCGGGTGGGTGCGGGCGAACTCGTCCAGGGTGACGTTGCCGTCGGTGGTCTCGAACGGCAGCCAGGGCAGCAGCATCCGAAGCAACTCGTCGTCGTAGCGGGCGAGTTCCTTGACGGCCAGGTGGTGCACCGAGATGAACCGGTGGAGCAGCGCCGGGTCGCTGGCGGACAGGCCGGTGAGCCAGTCGCGGATCCGGGCGCCGAGCGCGTCGCGGACGGCGGCGAGCGTCTCGTCGGCGTACAGGCCCTCGCGGCTGGCGGTGGGGCGCAGGCCGTCGGTGTCGACCACGCAGCGGACGAAGAACGCCCAGTCGGGCAGGAGTTCGTCGGCGTGGTCGGAGAGCAGCATGCCCTTGAGGTGCACCCGGTGGCCGGCCCGGCGGGAGGGCGGGACGGCGTCGGGCAGCACGTAGGCGACGCCGCGCAGGCCGACCAGCGGCAGGTCCAGTTCGATGGTGTCGAGCGGGGTGAAGTCGAAGGCGGAGCGGCAGTAGGCGGCCAGCGCCTCGCGGCGGGCCAGCGGGGAGCCGTGCTGCGCGGCCCACGGCGGGGTCTGGTTGACCCGGGTGGCGTCGCCGCGGCCGTCGACGACGGTGACCTCGTGGCGCAGCAGGCTGCCGAAGTCCCGGGCGAGGGACAGGACGCGGTCGGCGCGGGTCCACTCGGCGGCGTCGGAGCGGGGCGCGAGGCGGACGGTGGTGCCGGGCTCGGGCTTGGCCTCGGCGGGCAGGGTGCGGATGGTGTAGCGGCCGTCGGAGCCGCCGCGCCACTCGATGACGGGCGCGTCGGGGGTGGCGGCGGAGCGGGTGACGACGGTGATCTCGTCGGCCACCACGAAGCAGGCGAGCAGGCCGATGCCGAACTGGCCGATGAAGTCGCCGCGGGCGCGGGCCAGCCCGGCGCCGTCGAGGCCGCCGTCGGCGTCCCGCTTGGAGCTGCGGCCGATGGTGGCGAGGAAGGTGTGGACGTCCTGCTCGGTGAGGCCGATGCCGGTGTCGGTGACGGTGAGGTCGCCGTCGGCGCGGACGGTGATCGTGGCGGGCGCGGCCGGGTCGAGGGCCTGCCGGGCGGAGATCGCGTCGACCGCGTTCTGCAGGAGTTCGCGCAGGTAGACGCGGGGGCTGGAGTAGAGGTGGTGGGAGAGCAGGTCGACCAGGCCGCGCAGGTCGACCTGGAAGGTGTGCGCGCTCGTCGGGTTCTCGGATGGGGACACCGGTGGCTCTTTCGATCGCAAGGGGTGTGTCGGGCTTCGGCGGCCGCGGGGCGGGACGGCCCGGGCGGCCGGTCTGCGTGCTCGGCAGGCGTCGCGCGCCGGGCACGCTCGGCTCAGCGCGGGGCGCAGCGGTCGCGGTGGGCCTGGAAGTTCTCGGCCTCGTCGCCGCCCAGGTAGGACCAGGGCCATTCGGTGACGACGTCGTCGAGGGTGGCGAAGACGGCGTGGGCGAGCTCGCGCTCGTCGGCGAGCGAGAGGACCATCGCGAAGGTGTTGTGGGTGGCCCGCCAGTCGCGCCCGCGCCGGTAGGCCGGGTGCAGCACGGAGCGCAGGACCGCCTCGCGCAGGGAGGAGCGCACGGCGGGGCCGGTCAGGTAGGCGTGGTCCTCGCCGTCGGGCAGGTCCAGCCAGTGCTCCAGGTGGGCCAGGGCGATCAGCTCGCCGAGCGCGCTGCCCTCGGGGGCGCCGAGCATCGCGGTGCGGGCGAAGGCGTGCATCTCCTCGTGGGAGCCGCCCCACTTGGCGCAGAGCTGCTGGAGGCGCTGCTGGTGGGAGGCCTGGTGCCCGGGGTCGCGGCGCAGCGCGGCCTCGAAGCGGGTGGTGGCGACGGTGCGGCCGAGCGAGGCGCCGCGCGCGGTGATCTGCAGGAAGAACCAGGGGGCGAGCCGGCCGGGCTCGCGCTCGGCCACCTCCAGCAGCTGCTCCTCGGCGATCTCCAGCCGCTCGCCGAACAGCCGCCACTGGTCCTCGGTGACGTACTGGGCGCGGGAGGCGGTGCGGGCCTCCCAGCCCCAGGCGAGGTGCCGGGCGCCGGAGAGCAGCAGTGCGAGGGTGTCCTCGGGCCGTTCGGCGACGACCTTGGCGAGCCACTCCTCGGTGCCCTCGACGTCGGAGACCCGGTGCAGCAGCCAGGTCAGCTCCGCCTCGTCGGGAACGGCGGCGAGGGCGGGGCCGAGCGCGGCCCAGTCGCCGGCGTCGGCGAGGGCGCGCAGCCGGCGCAGCTCCTCGTCGCCGTGCGAGAGGTCGAGCACCGGTGGCAGGGCGCGCGGAGCCTTCCGCCCGGCCAGGCGGCGGAAAAAGGACATGGTGCGGCCCCCCTGAGACCTCGTCGGCCGGCACGGCCGTCGGCATCGTTCGTCTGGCCTCGCAGCGGCCAATCGGATGATGCACTGCATATCACGTGCCACCGACGCCCCGTTGACCAGCCCTGTTCCGGGAGCCGTCGCCGAGGGGCCGGACAGGGGTCGCTCCCACCGGACGGGGGTCGCTCCCGGGGGCCGGGAGCCGGGAGTCCGCCGCGACACGGCGGACCCGGCCCCGCCGCCGTTCGGCCGGGCCGGGTCCTCGCCGTGCGGCGACGCGGGGTCAGACCCGGTCGGCGGCGATCAGCAGGTACTGGAAGGAGCCGTCCTTGTAGGAGTTGATGAACGCCTCCTCGATGCCGGTCACCAGCGACGGCACGGTGGCCCGCAGCTCCCAGTACGGGAGGGTGGCGGCGGTCAGGTCGACGACCGCGTTCGGGACGAGGCGGTTGTCGGCCATCGCGCGCAGGTACTCGCGGCGGGAGTGGATGTTGCACTCGAAGTGGGCGTTGATCTGCGAGACCCACTTCGACGGCTGGCCGTAGATCGGGTTCCAGCAGCCGGTGATGGTCACGTAGCGGCCGCCGACCGACAGGATCCGGGAATGCTCGGCGAACAGGTCGTGCAGGTCGACGTACATGCTGGACTCGTTGTTCCAGGAGGCCCGCACGGTGCCGGTGCCGAACGGCATGTCGAGCATGTTGCGGACCTGGGCGTGCACCGAGTCGTCGATGCCGAGCTCCTTGGCCCGCCGGTTGCCGAACTCGGCCTGCTTGGCCGACAGGGTCACGCCCTCGACCTTGCAGCCGAAGCGCTGGTGGGCCATCACCATGGAGCCGCCGCGTCCGCAGCCCGCGTCGACCAGCGTGTGCTCGGGGCGGATGTCGCCCAGGCTGTCGAGCAGGACGTCGGTCTGCGCGGACTCCAGCCGGTGCAGCTCGGCGACGAGCTTCTTCTCGCGCTCGCTGTCGTCCGGGTCGCCCAGCGCCGCGTGGTCGACCTCGCCGATGCCGTAGTGGTGGTGGTAAAGGCCGTCCACATCGCCGAGGCGCAGGTTCACCGGCCGGGCCTCATGGTCCCAGTAACGGGCGATGTCGCCCTGATAAGGGGTGGCCGGCCCGGGGACGCCGGTGCGGGTGACGGGGGTGGTGTCGGTGACGGACACGGTTCAGCTCCTTGGTTACCAGAAGTCGGGCAGGCTGTATCGGTAGGTATTGGTCCGGTGCCAGTAGTGGTTGCCGTCCACCCACGCGGCGACCCCGCGCAGGAAGCGCACCACCACCGGGACGGGTGTGGCGGCGGCCAGCGCCGCGGCCTCCGCCTCGAAGGCGTGCATGAGCTCGTTGTGCACCTCGACGGCCTTCAGGTAGCCGTCGCGGTCGCCGACCCCCTCGCGTTCGGAGATCACCACCGGCAGATTGAGGTGGCGGCCCGGGCTCGCCAGCTCCTTGGTGTACGAGTACAGGTCGTTGACGATCGTGGTGGCGTTGGAGGCGAGCGCGATGACCCGCTGCATCGCCGGACGGGCGTGCAGGTCGGCGGGCAGCTCGTAGCCGCCGACGGTGTCCGTGATCGTCGGGCAGGGGCGGAAGTTGTTGAACTGCCGCATCGCCAGGTACTCCCACACCTCCGGGACGTGGTCCTCCTGGTCCCAGGCGGCCTCGGCGAGGTACCCGAGGTGCAGGCGCGCCATGTCGTGCCGGAACCGGTCCGACTGGGAGGCGCTGGCGGCCCGGGTGAAGTGGTCCATCGCCGAGCGGTAGGCCCGCCGGGGCGCGTCCGAGCCCAGCGACTCCTGCCAACCGCCCTGGTACTCCGCGGTGGTGTGCAGCGGGTCCAGGGCCGTGTGGGCGAGCAGCAGCCGGCTGCCGAGGCCGACGGGCGAGCCGCCGAGGTCCTCGCAGTAGCAGTCGTCGACGGCGTTCTCGGCGACCATCAGCCGGGTGGCGAGCATGACGTGGTCGACGCTCGGGGCGTCCGGGTGGCAGGCGACCATGTAGCGGCTCACCGAGAAGCCGTCGAACTGGTCCTCCCAGTCCGGCGGGTAGAGCTCGATCTCCTCGGCCCACAGCTTGATCCGGCGGTTCACCTCCGCCACCCGCTCCGCGTCCGGCTCGGGCACGGGGTGGAAGTAGAGGCCGGGCACCGGATCGCCGGACTTCGGCTTGCCCGACGGCGTTTCACCCGCCTGGGCCGCCTCGGCCGCCACCGGCTCCGCCGGACGGGGCGCCAGGCTCAGCCCCGCCGTCCCCAGCCCGCTCGGCCCGCGGAGCAGCTGCTCCAGGGCCGTCCCGCTCATGACCGCACCACCGCGCGCCGGCCGGGGTGCGGATGCGGGTGCTGCGGCGCCTGCGGTGTCTCTCTGCTCGTGGCCACGGGCATGGGAGAACCTTCCTCTTCGAAGGGGGACACGTCTTGACGGGTCGTCGGCCGTCGCCTCGTCCCGGAAGAAAGGGATCTCCGCCTGCTGCCGCGGCCATCCCGTCTCGCTGCTGCCCAACCGTAGGCGGGGCGGAACGATCTGGACCGCTTCGCATGATCCTGTGCACTCGAAAGGGTGAACGTTCACATCAGTCGCGTTTGAAATCGCGTATCCGATGATCGGTTCGGACCGTCCTCAACGCCGAAGCGGCCCCGCCGGACCGGCGGGGCCGCTCGTCAAGGGTCGTTCCGGTACCGACGGAGCGTCAGACCACCCGGGGCGTCCGCGTCATGGCCTGCCCGGCGCACCCGGGCCACCCCTCACCGGTGCTCCGGGTTCTCGAAGTCGAAGCGGCACCCGGCCTCCCACTCCGACCGCTGGTTCCCGTACGCCGGGATCCCGCCCGCGTCCTTGAGCAGCCTGGCCAGGTGGAGCAGGTTCCAGGTCATGAAGGTCGCGTTGCGGTTGGTGAAGTCGTTCTCCGGGCCGCCCGAGTTCGGGTCGAGGTAGGACGGGCCGGGGCCGGCCTCGCCGACCCACCCCGCGTCGGCCTGCGGCGGGATCGTGTACCCGAGGTGCTGCAGGCTGTACAGCACGTTCATCGCGCAGTGCTTGGCACCGTCCTCGTTTCCGGTGATCAGGCACCCGCCGACCCGCCCGTAATAGGCGTACTGTCCGCGCTCGTTGAGGATCGACGAGCACGCGTACAGCCGCTCGACCACCTTCTTCATCACCGACGAGTTGTCCCCGAGCCAGACCGGCCCGGCCAGCACCAGGACGTCGGCCGCCATCACCCGGCTGTAGAGGACCGGCCACTCGTCCGTCTCCCAGCCGTGCTCGGTCATGTCCGGCCACACCCCGGTGGCGAGGTCGTGGTCCACGGCCCGGACCACCTCCACCCGTACGCCCTGGCGCTCCATGATCCCGGTGCTGACGTCGATCAGCCCCTGGGTGTGGCTCCGCTCGGGCGAACGCTTGAGCGTGCAGTTGATCACCAGGGCGCTCAGATCGGCGTACGCGGCGGGCGGGGAGGACATGGTCGTCGGCCTTTCGGGTCTCCGTCAGGGGGCTGCCACCAGTGCACCCCGCCCGGCACCCGACCGCCCGCCGGACTCCGCCGACCGGAGTCGCCTCACCCCTCCCCGTCCGGCTGCTCCGCCGGCGGCAGTACCGGCGTCACCAGCATCCGGCCCGCCAGCGCGGTGCTCGCGGTGACGGCGGCGAGCGTCGCGTCGTACATCGGCCGGATGTTGCGCTGGTGCCAGAGGGTCTGGGTGGTCGCCCAGGCGGCGTCCCGGGCCCGGGCGATCGAGAAGCTGGCCACGATGTGCTTCAGCGGCTCGGCCTCCTCGGTGGCGGCCTTGATGATCTGCGCCTCGAACGAGGCCCGCACCTCCGCCTCCACCTGGGCGAGCAGCTCGTTCACCTTGAGGTAGTCGGCGTGCACCGGCGGGGTGTCGGGCGTGGTCCGCCGCTCGATGCAGGTCTCGACGACGGCGAGCGCCAGGTCGTGGTTGATGTGCGCGTTCATGCCCGCGAACGCGAACTGGATCGGCCACACCCTGCGGTGGCCGCGCGCGTCGAACAGCGGCCGCCACGCCTCGGTCACCGGCCGCCCCGCCTCGCCGGCCTCCACCGCGTCGAAGTACAGGTTGGCGAACACCGCGTCGAGCCGCTCGATGAACGCCTGGTCCTGGAAGTACCCGGTGGTGAGCCGCTGCCCGACCAGCTCGGTGACCCTCAGGTACATCCGGTTGAAGCACGCGACCCCGTCCCGCGGATCCAGCTGCGCCTCGATCGCCCGCATCCGCTCGATGACCTCGTCGACACTCCGCGCGGGCTTGGCGGCTGACCGGGGCATGGCGGTGGTCCCTTCCGTCGGCGTTCTCCGGCTGTCAGCTATACACACCGCCACCGCCCGGACCCGCCGAACCGGCGAACACCTCGCCACCCGTCACCCGAACCGGTGAGTCCCCCCTCAGGCGCCGGCCCCGCCCGACTCCGCACGGTGACCCACCCTCCCATCACGGCCGGTCACCCGTGGGACGCGGCGGGCTGCGAGAGCACGACCGACCCGCAGATGGTCGCCTTCAACGCCGAGTACGACGCCATCGCGGCCCAGGACCCCGCATCGTCTACCTGCACCCCTTCCGCCGGACCGACGTGATCCCGGCCAGGCTGCCGCTGCTCACCGCCCACCAGACGGCGACCGGCAAGGCGATCACCAACGGCACCCCGGCCCGCCGTCACTCCTCGGTCGGCGTGTACCGGGCGGCCGACCGAGCCGTCGCCCTGGCCGCCCACAACGGCGTCACGACCGTCCGGGCCGCCCTCGGTGCCCCGGGTGACGTCCCGCCGGTCGGTCACTGGAACGGCCCCGGCGTCGACACCGTCGGCTACTACCGCCCGAGCACCCGGGAGTTCTTCCTCCCCGGGCCCGACGGCACCTTCGGCACCCCGGTGAAGTACGGCAACACGAACGACATCCCCGTCGTCGGCGACTGGAGTGGAGCGGCCAGGGGAAGACCACCATCGGCGTCTACCGCCCGGCCGGCCGGTCCTTCCACGGCGCGGCCTTCGGCAGCGACCTGGCCGTCTGCAACGTGACGGTCACCGACACCGGAGAGACCCCGCTGGTCGGCACCTGGGGCTGACGGCCCCCGAACGACGGCAGGCCCCGGGCCGGGGAGCGCGCTGCTCCCCGGCCCGGGGCCTGTCCGTTACCGACCCCGCTACGGCTTCGTGGTGACGGAGACGTAGTCGACCCGCATCGGGTGCCCGGGCTCGGTGGCCGGGGTGACCGCGCCGCCGAACGCGGCGGGCAGGTTGCCGCCGACGGCGACGTTGAGGATCAGGAACAGGCCGTGGTTCACGGCCCGGTCCCAGGTCCCCCGGTCCATCTGCGCGGTGGTGACCCGGTGGTGCTCCCGGCCGTCGAGGTACCAGCGGACCTGCTCGGCCCCCGGCCGCAGGTCGACCTCGACCGCGTAGCGGTGGAAGCCGGTGCGGCACTCGGCACCGCAGGGCTGGTCGCCGGAGCCCAGGCCGCGCGGCTCCTGGCAGGGGCCGCCGTCCAGGACGCCGCAGTGCATCGTGCCGAACACCGCGTCCCGACCGTTGACCTGCTCCATGATGTCCAGCTCGCCGATGGCCGGCCAGCCGGTGTACCCGTTGCGCAGCTCGCCGCCGAGGGTCCAGAAGGCGGGCCAGTAGCCGGCGGCGGCCGGGCCGGTCACGTCGGGCAGGGCGATCCCGGCCTCGATCCGCAGCACGCCGCCGGGCGGCGGGGCGAGATCGGCCCGGCGGGACTCGATCCGCCCGGACGACCACTTCCCGTCGGCGTCCCGGGTGGGGACGATCTCCAGGGCGCCCCGGCCGTCGAGCCGGACGTTCGCCGTCGAGTCGGTCATGGTCTCGATCTCGCCCGTGCCCCACTGCGGGGCCGGGCAGCCGGGGTAGCAGGTGCCCAGGTCGTACTGCCAGTGGGCCTCGGACGGGCGGCTGCCGGCCGGGCCGTCGAAGTCGTCGCGCAGCAGCTGCGTCCAGCCGTCCGCGGTGACCGTCTGCCCGGCACCGGCGGTGGCGGGCGCGGCCTCGGGCGGCAGGGCGCCGGACTCCGTCAACAACCGCTCCAGGCGCGGCGTGAGGACGACGGCGGCGACGTTGGTGAGGTGCGCGTCGTCGCGGTAGAGCAGGATGCGCTCCAGCACCGCCGGGCAACTGCGGCCGCTGCCGGGGCAGATGACGTCGTTCACCGACACGGTGCGCACGCCCGGCATCCGGCCGGCCGCGATCTCCTCGGCCAGCGGGTCCGCCCACAGCGCCTTCTCGCGCGGGAACGCGCAGGCCGCCGGGTCGTCGGTGTGGCCCGAGACGCAGGCCGGCACGTCCGTCCCCGGGATCGGGGTGTCGCGCAGGTAGACGACGGGGACGCCCAGTTCGCGCAGCGGCGCGAGGGTCTTCTGCCAGCCCTGGAGGAGCAGTTCACGGTCGTCGGTGTACCGGTTGAGGGTGGAGACGACGACCAGGCGCGGCTTGGGGCCCTCCGTCAGCCGGGTCAGCGCGTTCGCCCGCCAGGTGTCGCACTCGCGGTAGGTGCGGCCCAACTGCGGGTTGACCACCGAAAGTTCCGGAAGAGGGCAGCCCTGCTTGACCAACTCCTCCAGCTCCCAGCGCCGTTCGGCGGCGATCGCGAGCAGCGCGGAGAACCACTGGCCGGCGTGCGAGTCGCCGAGCAGCACGATCCGGTCCGGGCTGCCGACCACGCCGAAGCGGCAGTCGGGGCTGGTGGTGGCGGTCGGGGCGACCTCGCACTCGCCGTCCGGCGGGAAGTCCTTGCGGGCCTGGGCGGCGTCCGGCACCACCGCCGGGCCGCCCTTGGCGGGAGCGGCGGTGCGCACCAGCAGCGAGGTGCCGTCGGCCGAACCGGGCGGCAGGCCCTGGAGGTCGACCGGCGCGGCCGGGCCGAGCAGGCGCAGCGTGCCGGTGCCGACGACCAGCGCCAGCACCACCGGGATGACCACCGAGGCGAGGCCCAGCGACAGGCCCCGGCGCGGGAGTTCGGAGACGGTGCGGCTGTGCCGCAGCGGCCGCTCGACCCACCGCATGACGGCGGCGGCGGGCAGCGCGGCGGCCGCGGTGAGCGCCACCTTCACCGGCCAGTCCAGCGGGCCGAACTTCGCGCCGACCAGGACGAGCACCGGCCAGTGCCACAGGTACAGGTTGTAGGAGAGCCGGCCGATCGCCCGCGGCACCGGGGTGCCGAGGACCCGGTCCACGCCGAGCCCGGGGGCGGCGGCCCCGTCCCGCCCGGGCGTTCCGGCCAGGATGACGGCGGCCGTGCCGAGGGTCGGGACGAGCGCCGCCCAGCCCGGGTACGGGGTCGTGTTGTCGTACGCGAACACGCAGCCGACGACGGCCGCCGCGCCGCCCCATCCGACCAGGACGCGCAGCACGCGCGGCCCGCTCAGCAGGTGCCAGGGCAGCAGGGCGAGCAGCGCGCCGACCCCGAACTGCCAGACCCGGGACGGGGTTCCGAGGTAGGCGAGCGAGACGGAGTCGTGCGTCCAGCGCAGCGAGAGCGCGAAGGAGCCGATGGTCAGCACGCCGGCGAGCGCCGCCGCGACCGGCCGCAGCGACCGCCCGCGCCCGTCCGCCCGGCCCCGGCGCAGCACGCGCAGCACCAGGTACGCGGCGAGCGCCAGCAGCGGGCCCCAGAGCAGGTAGAACTGCTCCTCGACGGCCAGCGACCAGAAGTGCAGCAGCGGGCTCTCGTCCCGTCCGGCGGCCAGGTAGTCGGTCTGCTGGGCGACGAAGCGCCAGTTGCCGACGGACAGCGCCGCCGCGAGCACGTCGTGCTCCAGGTCCGCGCGGCGCAGCGGCACGGTCAGCCAGGCGCCGAACAGGGCCACCGCGGCGAGCACGATCGCCGCCGAGGGCAACAGGCGGCGGGCCCGTCGGGAGAAGAACTCGCCGAGCCGGATCCGGCCGGTGGTGGTGGCCTCGCGCAGCAGCAGGCCGGTGATCAGGTAGCCGGAGACGACGAGGAAGACGTCCACGCCTACGAACCCGCCGGCCAGGCCGGGGACGGCGGCGTGGAACGCGAGGACGGCGAGCACGGCGACCGCGCGCAGCCCCTCGATGTCGGGGCGGAAGCCGGCCGGACGGGGCGCCGGGCCCGGGGCATCGGAACCCCGGGAGGCGGCGCCGGCCCGTCGGCCGGGAATGGTGAAGGCGTCCGGCCGCAGCTCGTGGACGGCCGGCGGCGACGGTGTCGGTGCGGGTGACACTGTCGGTGTCGGTGCGGGTGATGACGGTATCGGTGACGACGACATGGAAGGCGACGACCTTTCAACCCAGCCAGGGCAGCATCGGGCGGACCCAGCCGGAGGCGAGCAGAGCAGTGAGCACGAGCGTGACGGTGGCGGCCAGCCCCTCGGGCCAGCGGCGGGGCAGCATGCCGGGCCGGGGCGCCTTCGGCCCGGCGGCGGCGCCTTCACCGCGGGAGCTGCCGCGGAGCTCGCCGAGGAGGTCGCGGATCAGCGGCAGGCCGATCTGCGCCTGCACCGCGAGGTAGAGCCCGAGGCCCCAGTTGGGCGCCCAGCCGTACTCGGCGACGGCCAGGCCGAGGCCGAGTGCGCCGGCGCCGAGCGAGGCGCAGAGCCAGGCGAGCGAGAGCAGCACCACCTTGCGGGCCATCCCGCCGGACCGGGCCTTGGGCCGCGCGGCGGGGGCGTCCCCACCGGCCTCCCCGGCCGCACCTGCCTCACCGGCGGCGCCGGCCGCGCCCGTCGGCACCCAGGCCGCGCTGCGCCCGCGCAGCGTGTGCCAGAACGCGACACCTGCGGCGACGCTCATCAGCACGTTGGAGCGGATCACCTCGATCCGCCAGCGGGTCCGGCTGACCCTGGGCAGCAGCACGTGCCAGAGCCAGAGCGGCGCGAGCATCGGCAGCACGTGCCAGGGCCGGATCTGGTCCGGGTACCAGAACATCATCACCAGCGGCGGCAGCGGCGCGACGAAGACGTTCACGGCGGCGGCCAGGTAGCCGACGATGCCCTCGTAGAAGCAGAGCCGCATCCGCCAGGGCGCGCCGATCCGCTTGAGCTCGGGCGAGCCGAGCAGGTGCAGGTTGCCCATCGCCCAGCGGTACTGCTGGTTGACGTACGAGGCGAGGTTGTCCGGCGAGGTGCCCTTGGCGACCAGCACCGGGACGTACAGCGTGCGGTACCCCCTGGCGTACAGGCCGAGGCCGGTGAAGAGGTCCTCGCTGTGGTCGAGCCGGGCGAACCCGCCCGCCTCGTCGATCGCGGCGCGCCGGTAGACGGCGTTGCTGCCGCAGCAGATGGCGGCGTCGCTGGCGTCGCGGGAGGGCTGGATCCAGCGGAAGAACCACTCCTGCGCGGCACCGGCGGCGCGCTCGATCCAGCTCATCGTCTCGTCGGTGTCGAAGCACTGCGGGCTCTGCACGATGCCGATCCGCCGGTCCGCGAAGTACGGGACGAGGTGGCGCAGGAAGTCCGGCCTGGGCGCGAAGTCGGCGTCGAGGATCGCGATCAGCTCGGCGCTGCTCAGGGTGAGCGCGTGGTTGAGGTTGCCGGCCTTCTTGAGGTGCCCCCGGTCGGGCCGCACCACGTACCGGTACCCGTGCGCGGCGGCCAGGTCGGCGACCTCGGCCCGGTCGGCGTCGTCGAGCACCCAGACCGTCAGCGCCCCGGGCCAGTCCACCCGGGCGACCGCCCGGTAGGCGTTCTCCAGGACGTCGAGCGGCTCGCCGCAGGTCGGCAGGTACAGATCGACGGTCGGCAGCTCCTCCGGCGCCCACGCGTGCACCAGCACCTCGTGGGACTGCCGGGTGAGCCGCCGCTGCCGCAGGCTGTTGACGGACGACAGCGCCAGCGCCACGACGTTGAGCGCGAGCACGGCCAGGAAGATCCAGAGTGCCGGCGTCCGCAGCGCGAAGGTCAGCATCGTCCCCGCGGTGAACACGAACGCCGCCGAACTGGCGACGAGCACCCACCTCCGCTGCGGCCCGAAATACCAGTAGAGCTCCTGATCGTCCGGCGGCTGCGGCAGATGAGCAGGAGGAGGAGAAGAAGAGGAAGAAGACAAAACGGAAACAGGAGATACCTGTTGGACAGTCATGTGGCCCCCACAGCCGTGTTTCTGACAGCTCCACGGGCCACAGTACCCCATTGGTATAGACCATTAATCCACGCGTCCGGGACCCGGACGCCACCTCCGCGCCACCTCCCCCGACCCCGTGAAGCACCAGGTCACGCGCACGTGAACACCTCTCCAACAACCCCACCCGCCACCCTCTCCCCACCCCCGCCGACCGGGTGCGGAAACGCCCGTGGGGCGGCAACCGACTTCCGGTTGCCGCCCCACGGGCGTTTGGGCGATTCGGGGATCAGACCGCCGCGATCGGGTACGTCGGGTACTCGACGCCCGAGACGTGCTGGACGACCCGGATGACCTGGCAGGAGTAGCCGAACTCGTTGTCGTACCACAGGTAGAGGATCGCGTTGTCGCCCTCGACCTTGGTGGCGCCGGCATCGACGATCGAGGCGTGGCGCGAGCCGATGAAGTCGTTCGACACCGCGTCGGGGGCGGTGGTGAAGTCGATCTGGCGCTTCAGCGACGAGGTCAGCGACACGTTGCGGAGGTAGTCGAGGACCTCCTCGCGGTTGGTCTCGCGGGCCAGCTGGAGGTTCAGGATGGCGATCGAGACGTCCGGGACGGGCACGCGGATCGAGCTGCCGGTGATCTTCGCCTTGAGATCCGGCAGTGCCTTGGCGACGGCCGAGGCGGCACCGGTCTCGGTGATCACCATGTTCAGCGGCGCCGAGCGGCCGCGGCGGTCGGCCTTGTGGTAGTTGTCCAGGAGGTTCTGGTCGTTGGTGAACGAGTGGACGGTCTCCACGTGGCCGCGCAGCACGCCGTACTCGTCCTCCATCGCCTTCAGCGGCGGGACGATCGCGTTGGTGGTGCAGGAGGCGCAGGAGATGATCTGCTCGTCCGGCTTGATGGTGTCGTGGTTGACGCCGTGCACGATGTTGGGCACGTCGCCCTTGCCCGGGGCCGTCAGGACGACCTTCTCGATGCCGGGGCGCAGGTGCTTCGACAGCCCCTCGCGGTCCCGCCACTTGCCGGTGTTGTCGATCAGGATGGCGTCCCGGATGCCGTACGCCGTGTAGTCGACCTCGGACGGGTCGTTGGCGTAGATCACCTTGATCTCGGTGCCGTTGGCGACGATCGTGTTGTTCGCCTCGTCGACCGTGATGGTGCCCTGGAACTGCCCGTGGATGGAGTCACGACGCAGCAGCGAGGCGCGCTTCACGATGTCCTGGTCACCGCCGCCACGGACCACGATGGCGCGCAGGCGCAGGCCGTTGCCGGAGCCGGCCTTCTCGATCAGCAGACGGGCGACCAGGCGGCCGATGCGGCCGAAGCCGTACAGGACGACGTCACGCGGCGACTCACGGCGCTCGATCTTGTTGGCACCCGTGGCGCCGGCGACGGCCTCGGCGGTGAACTGCTCCACCGAGAGGCCGCGGCTGTCGGCGCGGTAGGTGGCGGCGAGCATGCCGAGGTCGATCTGGGAGGGGCCGAGATCCAGGGTGGTCAGCGCCTGCAGGAAGGGCAGCGTCTCGGTGACCGAGAGCTCCTCGCCGGCGATCTGGCGGGCGAACCGGTGGGTCTTCAGGATGCTGACCACCGACTTGTTCACCAGGGAACGGCTGTACAGCAGGACGGTAACGTCCCGCTCCCGGTGCAGTCGGCCGATGATCGGGATCATCGACTCCGCGATCTCCTCGCGGTTCTTCCAGTCCGTGAACACGTCGTCGTTGACAGTCACAAGTCCATCTTTCGAGCTAGGAGGGTGTTCACATGCTAACTGGGCCCCACCCCCCGAACCGAAACGGTTCTGCCCTCTCCCGCATGACAAGAATCACATGTGATCGCGTACTGGCGCGTCGGAAAGCAAGGCCGGCAACGCAAATGAGCCCCCATCCGAAAGGATGGGGGCTCATTCGTGAATGATTGTTCGGCGGCGTCCTACTCTCCCACAGGGTCCCCCCTGCAGTACCATCGGCGCTATGAGGCTTAGCTTCCGGGTTCGGAATGTAACC
>NZ_JBEPAM010000045.1:0-70427 GCF_040298605.1 Kitasatospora sp. NPDC001527
CCCGGACCGGGGTCCGGGGCGCACGACCGGGGCTCCTCGCGCGGGCGGGGGCGCCGCCCGCGCGAGGAGGAGACCTGTCCGGGTCAGGACACGGGGGAAGTCAGGACACCGGGGAAGGGGCGCCGCACCAGCGGGTGGCGAGGACGGCGTAGGTGCGGGCCGCGAGCCAGACCTCGTCGAGGTCGACGTACTCGTCGTTGCCGTGGGCGACGCGCAGGTCGCCGGGGCCGAAGACGACGGACGGCACGCCGGTCCGGGTGAACACGGTCGCGTCGCACACGCCGTAGAGCCCGGTGTAGGAAGGCTGGTCGGAGAAGGCGGTGCCCTGGGCCGCGGTCCGGTACGCGCCGGCGACGGACTGGCTGATGCTGTCGTCGGGCGAGGTGACGAACGGGTCCCAGTTGAGCTTCCACTCACAGCGCGGGCGGTGGTCGCGGAGCCACGGATCGGCGTCCGCCGCACGGTCGATGACGGCCTGGATCTCGGCCCTCACGTCCTCGGGCGAGCGCTCGGGGTGATACATGACCCCGTACTCGATGGTGGCCGTGTCGGACAGGGCGAACGGGACGGTCAGTTCACCGGGGCCGCCGCGCATGGCACCGGGCAGCAGGGAGAAGTGGCCGTTGTACCAGAGGTCGTGCCGCTGGGTGCGGGCCCATTCGTCCTCCAGCGCGCGCAGCGCGCGGTAGACGAGGAAGACCTTGTCGATGGCGTTCACACCGATCGAGTCGCCGGACTGGGTGGGGTGGACGGTGGCGCCCCGCATGGAGCCGTGCACCTTCTTGCCCTCGACCGTGACCGAGAACCACAGCAGTCCGGGGCTGGCGACCACGATCGACAGCGGTGTGGGCGGCGCGCTCGGCTCCGAGACGACCGCGGCGTCCGCGACGTACCCGCGCTCGACCACCGCGCCCGTCCCGCAGGCGTGGTCACCGGTCTCCTCTCCGACCACGCACTGCAGTTGCAGCTCTCCACCGAGCTCGATCCCGGCCTCGCGCAGGGCGATCGCGGCATAGGCCTGTGCGACGAGCCCGGACTTCTGGTCGGTGGTCCCGCGGCCGTACATCCGGGAACCGATCACCGCGCCGGCGAACGGCGGGGCCTTGGCCCACCCGGCCGGATCTCCGCCGGGGACGACGTCCACATGACCGTTGAAGATCAGCGAGCTTCCCCCGCCCTTGCCGCCGATCCGGCCGACGGCGTTGTCGCGTCCCTCCTCCACGGCGAAGACGTCCACGGACGCCCCGGCGCGGCGGTAGAGGTCGGCGAGCAGCGCGGTCGCCTCACCTTCCCGGCCGACGTGTTCCTTGTACTCGACTCCTGGATATTTCGGGCTCACGGACGGGATCCGGACGAGTTCTTGCAGGCTCGCCGTCATCTCGTCGCGCAGTCCGTCGACGACGGACATCAGGCGGTTCAGCCGGGAAGTTTCTTCGGGGGAGCTCATGACGCCTCCAGTGGCGCGCTCGGGAGATGCGGCGCCCGCGACCGTCTCGGTGCCGGGCCTCGCCGCTTGGCCAGAATGAAACAGGCGGTAGGTTTCGCGTGTCAATAGCCAATTCCGAAACGGATGTTACATTCACGGGCCGTCAAGGACCGTGCGCGCGGCGTCGTTCGGGGTCGGCCCCATGTCTCTGACCATCCGCGATGGCCAAGGGTGTCCTCTCGGTCGCGCTCGGCGCACGACACGCCCACCTGCCACCCCGGCGCGCCCCTTGAATGAAACGAATATTTCATGTTAGCTGCCGTCCATATCACGTGAATCCACAGTTTCGACCGCTCGCGTATCGGCGGTCGGGAAGGCGAGCCGGGATGAACCAGAACGACGAGGGGCGCGGGAGCATGGGCGACGCGAGGCGGACGGCCGCGCCGGCCCCGTCACGGACGGCGCGGGAACACATCGAGCAGACGGAGCGCTTCGCCGCGCACAACTACCATCCCCTGCCCGTCGTCCTCGCCTCCGGCGACGGCGCGTGGGTGACCGACGTGGACGGGCGCCGCTATCTCGACTGCCTGGCGGGCTACTCCGCCCTGAACTTCGGTCACCGCCCGGAGCGTCTGCTCCGACGCGCCCATGAGCAGCTCGACCGGCTGGCCCTGACCAGCCGCGCCTTCTACAACGACCAGCTCGGCCCGTTCGCCGAGGCGCTCGCCCGGCTCACCGGAAAGGAGCGCGTCCTGCCGATGAACAGCGGCGCCGAGGCGGTGGAGACGGCCGTCAAGGTGAGCCGCAAGTGGGGCTACGTCGTGAAGGGCGTGGAGGCGGACCGGGCCACCGTCATCACGATGAGCGGCAACTTCCACGGGCGGACGACCACGGTCGTCAGCTTCTCCGACGACCCGGTCGCCACCGACCACTACGGGCCGTTCACGCCCGGCTTCGTGCGGGTGCCGTACGGCGACGTCCGGGCGGTCGCCGACGCGATCGACGACACGGTGGTCGCGGTCCTCTTCGAGCCCGTGCAGGGGGAGGGCGGTGTGGTCGTCCCGCCGCCCGGATTCCTGAGGGAACTGCGTGAACTCTGCACGCGGCGCGGCGTGCTGATGGTGGCCGACGAGATCCAGTCCGGCCTGGCCCGCACCGGCCGCACCTTCGCCTGCGACCACGAGGACGTCGTGCCGGACGTCTACGTGCTCGGCAAGGCCCTGGGCGGCGGTCTCTACCCGGTGTCCGCCGTGGCCGCCGACGACGACGTGCTCGGCGTCATCACTCCCGGGACCCACGGCTCGACGTTCGGCGGGAACCCCCTGGCGGCCGCGATCGGCCGCGAGGTGGCCGCCATGCTGTCGACGGGCGAGTACCAGGAGCGCGCCCGGGTCCTGGGCGAGCGGCTGGAATCCCGCCTGCGGGAGCTGGTCGGCGCCGGCGTGCTGGCGGTGCGGGTCAGGGGGCTGTGGGCCGGAGTCGACATCGACCCCGGGCTGATGACCGGCCGCGAGGCGTGCGAGGGCCTCCTGCGGCGCGGCGTCCTGGCCAAGGACACCCACGGATCGACCGTGCGGTTCGCCCCTCCGCTGGTGGCGACCGAGGACGAGATCGATCTGCTCGTGGACGCCCTGGCCGGCGTCCTTGAGGAGGCGCGGAGCTGACGGCGCGTCGACGAGGAGTCCCGCGCGCGGGGCGGTCGTCTCATCGTGGGCCCGGGGGCACGGCAACGCGCCCCGCGGGCCCGCGTCCGTCCCAGGGGGCGTCGCCGTGGGGAGGCCCCGGGCGCCACCCCGGTCCTGGCGCGAGCGGATGTAACGAACGTTTCAGTGCGCCCTTCCTTGGTAGTCTTGAAAGATGGAGACGATACCGGGGGGTCACGCGTCGGTGCGGAAGCTGCTGCTCTCCGCCATGGACGGACTCAGCAACGGCGAACGCAAGGTCGCCCGCGCGGTGCTGGCCCAGTACCCGACGGCCGGCCTCACCACCGTCGCGGACCTGGCCGCCGGTGCCGGCGTGAGTTCGGCGACGGTGGTCCGTTTCGTCACCCGGCTCGGCTTCGCCGGATTCCCGGCCTTCCAGCGCGCCCTGGTCCACGAGTTGAACGGGGAACTGGGCTCCCCGCTGAAGCAGTACGCCGAGAAGGCGTCGGTCTCCGCGAAGGGGGTGCTGCCGGAGACGCACCGGGCCTTCGCGCAGTTGCTGGAGGCCACCTACGCGGAGCTTCCGGAGTCGGAGTTCGCCACCCTCGTCAGGCTTCTCGGTGACCCGGCCCGGAGCGTGCGCGTGACCGGGGGCCGGTTCAGCCGGCTGCTCGCCGAGTACCTGGTCATCCACCTGTGGCAACTGCGCGAGGACGTCGACGTGATCGGCGAGGAGGAGATGGAGCGTCGCAGGGCACTCGCCGACGCCGACGCCAACACGGTTCTCCTCGTCCTCGACTACCGCCGCTACAGCGAGTCCAGCCTCCGTTTCAGCGAGGGAATGGCCGCCCGGGGCGCCACCGTGTGCCTGATGACGGACAACTGGCTCTCCCCCATCGCCAAGCTGGCCAAGGTCGTCCTCCCGGCGCGGGTGGAGTCCGCCTCGCCGTTCGACTCCCTGGTGGCCGCGATGGCACTGAGCGAGAGCCTGGTGGCAGCGGTGACGGACGCCGTGGGCGCGGCGGGCAGGGAACGCATGGAACGGTTCGAGTCGGCGATCGAGCACGCCTGAACGGCCCGGGGCCGGGCCGCCTCCGCTGCGGGCGGCCCGGCCCCGGGCCGTAGGACGGGTGGGTCGCTATCCGGCCGCTGCTCCCGGGGCGCCGGCGTGCTCCTCCAGGGTGGCGGCCGTTCCGAGGTACGCCGCCATCAGAGCGGTGGCGAGCGCGTGGACGTCCGCGTCGTCGGGCAGGAAGCGCGAGGAGTGCAGCGGCTCGGACGTCCTGGTGCCGACGAACAGCATGGCCGAGGGCACGCGTTCGCAGAAGTACGAGAAGTCGTCCGAGCCCAGGGAGCGCAGGTTCCCGGCGACCGGGAGCCCCCGGCGGTCCAGTTGGTGCGTGATGCTCCGCACCAGAGCCGGATCGTTGTCGAGCACGGGTTCCCCGTGGGTGATGGTCACCGACGCGGTGCAGGCGTGTGCCCGCGCGACGAATTCGGCGACCTCCGTGATCCGTCGGTGGATCAGTTCCCGGGTCGAGGACGCCAGCGCCCGGACGGTGCCGGTCGCCCGCGCCGTGCCGGCGATCACGTTCGCGGCGTTGCCCGCCGAGAACGACGACACTCCCACGACGGCGGGAGCCATCGGGTCGACGGACCGGCTCACCACGCTCTGGAGCGCGACGACGATCTCGGACATCGCCAGCAGCGCGTCGTTCGTCAGATGGGGATACGCGGCGTGTCCGGGTCTGCCCCGCACGACGATCTCGAACTCGTCGGCCGAACCGTTGACGCCCCCCGCCGTGCACGCCACCTCGCCCCGGGCCAGCAGGGGCTGGACGTGGACGCCCACCATGGCGGCGCACCGCTCGGAGTCGAGCACGCCGCTGGTGGTGATGTCCCGGGCCCCGGACGGGTAGGTCTCCTCGCGCGGCTGCAACACGGCGAGCAGGGGAACCGGAGGCCCGGTCTCGGCCAGGGCGCCCGCCACGGCGACGAGTGCGGCGAGATGGGTGTCATGACCGCACGCGTGCATGACCCCCGGCCGCGCCGACGCCCAGGCGACACCGGTCTCCTCGGTGACGGGCAGCGCGTCCATCTCCCCGCGCACACCGATCGCCGGTCCCGGCCCGCCGATGCGCAGCACGGCGCCGGTCCCGGCCGTCCTCACCGCCGCACCGGCCCCCGGCAGCGCGGCCAGCACCATGTCCCGGGTCGCTGCCTCGTCACCCGACAGATCGGGCTCGCGGTGCAGCCGGCGCCTCAGGTCGAGCGCCGCGGGGAGGTGCCGCTCCAGGGCGGACCACAGGGCTTCGTACGCGTCCGGGTCAGGCATGGGGCAGTCCGTAGAGGCGCTGTGCGTTGGTGCGTCCGATCATCGTCGCCACGCGGACGGCGTCGGCCTCGGACCACTCGCCCTCCTCGACCCAGTCCCCGAGCGCCCGGGACATGCCGCGCCGCCAGAGGACGGAGCCCAGGTGGTGGAGTTCGGGCGGCCCCCAGGCGTCGGAGGAGTACAGCACCTTGGTGAAGGGGGCCAGTTCGAGGCTCTCGGCGACGACGGCGGTGGAGGCGGCGCCCGTGTAGTTCACCCCCAGACCGACATCGAAGTAGACGTGGGGAAACACCTGGGCGAGGAACCCCGCGTTGCGGTGGAACGGGTAGCAGTGCAACAGCACGACATCGGTTCCGGCGCCGTCGATCTCCTTGAGCCAGGGCATCAGCAGCAGCGGGTCGCACCGTCGCAGATCCAGGTCGGGATCGCCGTACCCGGCGTGCAGCTGCAGGGGCAGGCCGGTGTCCACGCCCGTCCACAGGGCCATGCGCAGCAGCACCGGGTCGGCCACCCGGAGGGGGGCGCCCGCCTCCAGCTCGCGCAGCCAGGCGCCGGCCGCCCGTTCCACCTCCTGGGCGGTGGGGCGGGCGGGCGCGAAGTCGAAGCCGTAGCGGTAGGCGATGATCGACTTCAGGCCGACCGCCGATGCGGTGGCCCCGGCGAGCGCCGTTCGGAAGTCGTCGGCGAGGCGCGCGGCGCCGCTCGTCGGAGCGACGCCCTCAAGGACGGTCTCCAGGCGCACGATCTCGGAGAACCGGGAGGGCAGGCGCTCGGCGAGCGTGCCGGGCGACAGCAGTTCGTCGCTCTTGAAGCCGGTGTCCAGCAACCAGTCGGAGACGCCGGCCGCGGCGAGGAAGAGGTCCGACAGCTCTTCCGGGGTCCGCTCGGACCGCGCGGCCCAGTACGCGTCCGCCGACGCGTGCGGGGGCAGACCGAGCAGCGGCGCGCAGTGGCGGCGGATCGCGAACCCGATCTGGGAGTCGAACTGGGTGACCCCGGCCGGGATGGGGCGGTCGGATTCGGTGATCAGCGTCTCGAACTGCCCCCGGGTCACCGGCGAGGCGAGCGACGCGTGGACGTGGTGGTCGACCAACGGCAGCGCGGCGATGTGGCGGCGCAGTCCAGCGGACACCGGCTCGGTGGACATCGGCTCAGTAGACATCGGCTCAGTAGACATCGGCGACCCGCCCGCACACGCCCCGCTCGTCCAGGCCCGAGACCGCGGCCAGCTCCGACCGCTTCACGGAGCGGTGGGTCTCCAGCAGTTCGGCGGAGAACCAGCCGGACACCACGTCGTCCTTGTCGAGTTCGAGGAGGGCCTCCTCCAGGCCGCCGGGCAGGCAGGGGACGTCCGCGAGATCCGCTTCCCCGGCCTCCTCGGGCCAGACCCGCGGCTGCGCGTAGTCCGCCTCCACCCCTCTCAGTCCGGCCCGCACCAGTACTCCGAGGACCAGCCACGGGTTGGCGGTCGCGTCCGCGGCCCGGTACTCCAGGTTGAACTGGTCGGCGACGACTCCGCCGCCCAGGCTGCTCGTCGGGCAGATCCGCAGCAGGGCCTCCCGGTTGCGCTCGGCCAGGAACACTCCGGCGGAGCTCCAGCGGTGGGGCGTCAGGCGCAGGTACGAACTGGGGCTGCCCGCCGTGAACGAGAGCAGCGCCCGGGCGTGCCGGAGGATCCCCGCACTGAACCGCCCGCCCAGCTCGGAGAGCCCGCCGGGACGGGAGGCGTCGTACAGGACCGGCCGTCCGGTCGCCGCGTCGCGCAGGGAGAGATGGACGTGCACGCCGTTGCCGCTGCCGTCGGGGTGCAGCAGCGGCGCGAACGTGGCCCGGTGTCCGTGCTGGGACGCCAGGTCGCGGACCACTTCCCGCAGGACGACCGCGCGGTCCGCGGCGGTCATGCCGTCGCAGGGGCGCAGGGTGATCTCGAACTGGTCGGTGCCGAATTCCGGCAGCCACGTCTCCGGTTCGAGTCCCATCCGGTCCAGCAGTGACACCAGTTCACTGCCGAACGGCTCGGCGGACCGGAACCGGGTGAAGGAGAACGGGGCGCCGCTGTCGAGTCCGGGGATCATGAACTCGTGCTCGAAGGTGGCCACCACGTCCAGCCCGGTGGCACGCCGGAAGTCGTCGAGGGCCCTGCGGGCGAAGGTGCGCGGGCAGTTCTCCCACGGGGTGCCGTCCGGCAGCACCTGGTCGGCGAGATACAGGCGGACACCCGGCAGATCGCCACGGGCGGGGATGTCCACGCCGGTGGACTCGGCCGGCAGCAGCTTCAGGTCGCCCGCCGAGCCGAACGGATTCGGCGCGAGCTCCCCGAAGGCCGTCACCGCGAGATCGGCCGGGACCCATCCCAGCCCGCGGCGCAGCACACCGTCGGCCGCGTTGCCCGGTGCGGCACGCCCGCGGGTGAATCCGGACAGGTCGTTGGTCGCCACGAACACCGTGGTTGAAGAACTCATGTCTACCTCTTCGATCGGGCCGCGTCGCCGCGCTGCGGGTCGGGCAGGGGCGCGGGCGGGCCGCGGGAACATCGAGAGTTACAAATATTTCAAGCTTGGTCAAGAGTGCCATCTACGGAATCTTCATTTCATCGGTGCCCGGCGCTCCCGTGCCCAGGACCAGCGGTGCGGCGCGCCTACGGCGCCCCGGGCAGGCCCCCGGGAGCGGATCCGGTTCTTGCCCGGTTCAGGGTGCGTGCGGCTCCGGCCCGCCACCACTCCGGGAGGATCCCGCGCACCTGATCGACCCTCTGATCAGCGCGTCGGCGATGGTCGTCGCCGCGCAGGCTGCCCGCCGCGGCCGGTTCCCGCCCACGTCCGCGCGGAACACCCAGCACGACCTGCCGCTCGACCCCCGCCCGCGCCCGGTGCCCGCAGCGCGCAAGGCCATCGAGCTCCAGGACCGTCGTACGGCGCAGCCCCGCACCGCGGGCGAGCCGGACAGCGTCCGACGGGCCGGGTGCGCCTGCGGGGCCTGCGCCCCTCGCCGACTGTCCGGCTGTTGACATGACATCAGCCGCACGGGGCAGGCGCCGGAGGCTGACGCCGTCCCGACGTCCTTGGAGGCACGCGTGATCGTGTTCATGGTGCTCTTGCTCGTTCCGCCGGCGCTCGCGATGGTTCTGGTCGCGACCGGGCCCTCGTTCGTGCGTCCACGCCGCCGGCCGACGGCCGCCGTCATCCGGCCCGACCGGGTCCGGCAGCCGCGTCACGCCCGTGTGCCGCGCTGAACCGACCGGGCACCGGCGGCGCGTGACCGACACCAGGCCGGGACCGGCCCGCAGCACGGCCGCCTTCAGCGCGAAGCGGCGGGCGCCGCCTGGGAGAGGACCCACCGGGGCCCGCCGTCCGGGCTGTTCAGCCACGCGAACTGCCGCTCGGGGGTGACCGTGATGCCGTACTCGTACGGATCCGGCCGGCCGTGCTCCTCCCACCGCTCCCAGGCGAGCATCAGCTCCTCGCCGATCCGCCGCCCGCCGCCCTGGAACAGCACGCTCCCGCCGGTGCCGGTGGCGGAGAACATCGCCCACGCCGCCACGCCGTCATGGACCCACGCGCTGACACCGTCCTCGTCACGGCCGGTGAAGACCACCGCGTCCGGCACCGCCACCCGCAGCGCGAACCTGAGGTCCCAGTCCGATTCGAGCGAGGCGAGGTCACGGCCGACCGGCCTCTGCGCATCCGCCGGCCCCTCGCCGCGCACTGCCCGGTACCCGCCCGCCCCGGCGACCGGCGGCACCGCGGCGGTGCGGTCCGCCATGAACTGCCCCAGACCCTGTACCCAGCCGCTCGCGCTGCGGCCGTCGGCGGCGACGGTGAGGGCGACGTGACCCAGCCGGCCCCACGGGTAGACGATCCGCCCGCCGGGCCCGGCCGCCTCGATCCAGGTCCACGGCACCTGCTCGACCGCGTAGGTGGCGATCACCCGGTCGAACCGCCCGCCACCGGGGGCGGCGGTGGTGGCGTCCGCGGTGAGCGTCTCCACCTCCAGGCCGGCGGCCGCCAGCCGCTCCCGGGCGAACGCCGCGAGGTCCGGGTCGATCTCGGTGGACACCACCCGGCCCGGCCCCGCCCGCCAGGCCGCGAGGGCCGCGTTCCAGCCCTGCCCGCCGCCGACGTCCCACACCCGGTGGCCGGGTTCCAGACGCAGCGAGTCCAGCATGCCCACCACCACGCCCTGCGCGGAGAGGCTGGAGGACGGCAGCCCGCCCGACACCTGGGTGACGGCGGCCGCGTCCGGGCCCGCGTACAGCTCGCCGCTCCAGCCGTCCGGATCGGCCTGCCGGTCGACGGGCACATACGCGTGTCCGTCCCACCGCCAGAGCCTCTCCGGGGCGAACCGGTCCCGGGGCAGCGCGGCCACGGCCTCACGCAGCCACGGCGAGCGCTCCGGCCAGTCCCCGCGCGCCTGCATCGCCGCGTCGAGAGCGGCCCGCCGCTTCAGCAGATCCACGACTCAGCCCTTCGGCTTGCGGTGCTTCCCGTCACTGCCCGGGTCCGGCTTCGGCACCTGCCCGTCGGCGTTCCCGGGCGGCGGATCGCCCTGGCCCGGGTCCGCCGGCGGCCGCTCGTGCGCGCCTCGCTGCGGCTGCGTCATCGCAACACGCCCTCTCGTGCGTACGGACAACAACCCGGACATCCTGGCCAACCGGTCGGAGCGGCGGTAGGGGGTGCAGGGGCGCGTACGGAGCGTGCCCGGGCCCGCGTGCGCCCGCTCCGGCGGAGCAGACGGGCAGCGGCGCGACGGGGTCCGCGCCGTTCGGCGGGCCCGTCCGCGGAGGCCGGCAGGACCGACGCTCCGACACGGGCGAAGGTCTCTCGACGTCATCCTCGTCCCGTGCTCTTCTCCCGGTTCTCGTGGGCAGGCGTTGTGCGGCGGCACGCGGGCCCACGACGAACACGGGCCGCACGGGAACGGGAGGGGGCCCTCCTGGGAAGAGCGCCGCCCCGGGGCACCGCCGCCTGAACCACCCTGCCTCCGGGGTCGGGCACGGAATGTCCGTGCCGTGGAACGATCCGGTCAGAGCCGGGCAACGCCCCACTCTTGCCGTGCCGTCCCGCTTACGGTGGTCGTAAGGCCGCAGAGGGGGGACGGGGACGGGGCCGGGGGGGCTGCGTGCGGTACCCCTGCCGGTGTTCGACGGAGAGGGGCGGAATTGCTGCGGATCCACTTCACCCACGACGACCTGACCAGGGTTCGGATCGCGCGGGCACCCGACCCGCTCGCCGAGTCGATCCTGAGCCTGTCGCTGGTGCAGACCCGCGAGGTTGGCGGCGTGGCGTTGGAGGGGTGGCGCAGTCGGACCCGCGAGAGCATCCGCCCCGAACTGCGGGTGCTGTTCGACCTGGCGACGCCCCTCGGGGCGGCGGAGGCCGCCGAAGCGTTCCTGCATGCCGGCAGCCACACCCTGCCGGAGAGTCTGGAGCAGACCTGGTCACTGCCCGGCCGACGGTGGAGCGCCGACCTGCGGGCCCTCAGCAGGACACGCCCCCGGGCGCCCCGGTGGGTCTACGAACTGCACCGGGGCGACCGTGAGTGGCGCGAACTGGTCGACCGCCGGCTGCGCGAGTACCACGCCTTCGCCGTCGCGCCGTACTGGTCGCAGCTGCTGGCCGCCGCGCACACCGACCGCGCCCGGCGGGCCACCCTCGCCGCCGACCGCGGCCTGGACGGGCTGTTCGGCAGCCTCCACCCCGACATCCGGTGGCAGTCACCGGTGCTGACGCTGCCCTTCCCCGTCGACGCCGACCTGCGGCTGCGCGGCGCCGGCGTCATGCTCGTCCCCACCTTCTTCTGGCCCGACCCGATGGCCCTGACCGACAACCGCGGCCTCGACCACCCGCTCGTCCTGCACTACCCGCTCGCCCCCGACCTCACCACCTACCGCGCCATCTGGTCCCCGGCCGCCGAGGACGGGCCGGACGGCGCGCTCGTCGCCCTGCTCGGCACCACCCGCGCCCGCACCCTGCACGCGGCGGCCGACCCGGCGGGCACCGCCGAACTCGCCCGCCGCACCGGCTGTTCACCCGCCACCGCGAGCCACCACGCCACCGTCCTGCGCGCCGCCGGCCTCCTCACCACCGAACGCACCGGCCCCGGCGTGCGCCACACCCTCACCCCCCTCGGCCAGGCCCTCCTCGACGACCGCGTGACCGACCGCCCATAACCGTCCGCGCCACCGCCGACCGCGAGCTCTGGGCCGAACTCACCGCCCGGGCACCGCACCACTACGACGCGCACTGGCAGGCCCTCCAGTACTGGTGTGCCAAGTGGCACGGCTCCGACCGCGCGATGATGCGCTTCACCCGCCGCGCGATGCGCAACGCGCCCGCGGGCAGCCCGCTGGCCGGCCTGATCCTGCAAGCGCTGTACGAACGGGGGAAGTCCAGCCCCCTGGAGGAACCGGTCAGGGCCCTGTTCGAACGCCGGCGCCTGAAGACCGCCGTGAACGCGCTCGCGCTGGTGCCCGAGCACGACCCCCACCTCCTGCCGCTGCGGCACCTGCTGGCCCATCACCTGGTCCGGGCGAGGATAGCGACAGAGCATGGTCCGGTGACACGCCACTGCGCGGAGGGAGCAGCGTCGCATGACGGACCGGGAGGCAACGTGGACGGGCATTGCCGCAGCTCCGTTCGGTCGACCGCGGGGGAGCGTCACGGGACCGCTCTCCGTTGACCTCCTGACCGCCGGACACCTTGCGGGCCCACCCGCGCCGGAGGGAGCAACGGCTCCACCAGCGCTCACTGTTCGTCCGTCAGATCCGACGGATACCCACCCCGACACCGCGCACGACGAGCTCGGATGTCGCCTCCGCAACGGGACACGGCAGATCTCGAACACGGGCTGGGCGTTCAGTCGGCCCCTCGGCGTTTTACTGGGTTCGGCTGAGCGCGACGGTTGGCCCGGGCGGTTCTCCCGTTACTCCACAGCGTGGCCGATGAGTTTGTGACTCCCGGCCGGTCCAAGCTCGTGACACCCCAGGAAAGGACAGCGCCATGTCGGAGCTTCTCGTCGACTTCATCACCTCCCTCGACGGCTACGCATCGGGGGAGGGGTGGCCCGGTTTCTGGGGCATGGAGGGCCCGGAGTACCTCGCATGGCTCGGCGAGCAGCCCAAGGTCACCTACCTGATGGGAGCGAACACCTACCGCCTGATGTCGGGCTTCGCCGCAGGCGAGGTCCCGAACGGCCAGGACGGGTTCCGGCCCGAGGAGGAGGCGTCCGTCGACGAGCTCACGCAAGCTTCCAAGGTGGTGTTCTCCTCCTCTCTCAAGGAGCCACTGACATGGGTCAACTCCACGCTCGTCCGCGACGACGCCGTCGAGGCGGTCCGCGCCATGAAGGCGAGCGGCTCGGGACTCCTCAGCACGATCGGCAGCCTCAGCCTGTGCCGGTCCCTGCTGCGAGCCGGACTCGTCGACCGCTTCCGGGTCGTGATGTTCCCGGTGATCACCGGGGCCACGGGTGAAGAACGCATCTACGACGGCTATCCGGACGTCGCCCTTGAGATGATCGGGCACCGCACCTTCGACGGCCGCATCCAGCTGGTCGAGTACAAGCCCCGCGTGCTCGAACACCCGCCGCTCGGCGCCCCTGCGTGACCGCGCCCCGTCCGCCGGTCCGGACGTGCGCCGGGCCGGCCGACGCCGGCGGGCGGCCCGGCGTCGGCATCCGGAATCCCTCGACGGGGGAGACCCACCTGCGGGTGGACAACGGCACCATCGCCACGCTCCCCTGGGCCAGCCGCAGCACAGCTGACCCGCGGGGTGGGACCGCGGTTGTCGGACGGCGGCAAGACGGTCGGCCACTCGGCAGGAGCAGGGACGTGCACCCGGAGCCGCCACGAGCACGATCACAGCCAGTGCTTCAGTGCTCCAGTGCCCCAGTGCCGCCAAGCCGACGCCGGCCCGCGCCCTGGGGCCGTAGAGGAACCTCCGGCACCAACCGCTCGACGATACCCACCATGGCCGGCAGCCCACCGAACCAGCCGAAGGGGATGACCTCGGTCGGCCGGCCCAGGACGAACGGGTCAGCTCGCGCCGTCCCGTTCGTCCTGGGCCGAGAACCGCAGACGGGTGGCAGCCGCGGCGCCGAGGGCCAGCAGTACGACGGAGATCCACAGGCCGGCCAGGTGGTTGCCGGTGCTCTCCTCGGCCCAGCCCATGACGTAGGGGCCGACGAAGCCGCCGGTGATGCCGACCGTGTTGAGCAGCGCCAGGCCGCCGGCGAGTGTCCTGCCTTCCAGGCGGGTGCCGGGGAAGTTGAACAGGAGCGGCTGGACGACGAAGAACGCCAGGCCGGTGAAGCAGAAGCCGAGCAGCGCGATCACCGGGCCGGCGACGGTGGCGACGACGAGTCCGACGAACATCATCAGCAGGCCGGTCACCACGAAGTTGCGGGAGCGGCGGGGGGTGGTGGCGCGCGGTGGCACCACGACGGCACCGATCGCGGCCGTCACCCAGGGCAGGCTGGTCAGCAGCCCGATGGTGAACGGTGACAGGTGTCCCCAGCCGCCGATGATGCCGGGCAGGAAGTAGACGACGGAGTAGAGCGCCACCTGATGCGTCCAGTTGGCGAAGATCGCGATGAGCATCTGCTTGTCGCGCAGCACCGTCAGCAGGGAACCGGAGCTTGTCCCGGCGGCCTTGGCGCCCTCCTCCTGCTCGCGGGTCACCGCCTCGCTGACCAGCGCCGCCTCCTTGGCGGCCAGCCACGGGGCCGTGGCCGGGCCGTCCGGGAGGTAGCGGAGGACGACGAAGGCCAGGAGGACGCAGGGAAGGCCCTCGATGACGAACATCCACTGCCAGCCGTGCCAGCCGCCGATCCCGTCCATCTCCAGCAGCAGACCGCCCAGCGGGTTGCCGAGCACGCTGGCGATCGAAGCCCCGAGCAGCAGCAGACCGATGGCCCGGCCCCGGGTGCCGGAGCGGAACCAGTACGTGAAGTAGAGGAGGATGCCCGGCAGCAGACCCGCCTCGGCGGCGCCGAGCAGCAGCCGCATCGCGTAGAAGGACTTCTCTCCCCGGACGAACGCCATGCAGGCCGAGATGACGCCCCAGGTGAGCATGATCCGGGTGATCCACCAGCGGGCGCCCACCCGGTGCATGATCAGGTTGCTGGGTATCTCGGACACCGCGTAGGTGAGGAAGAAGAGTCCCGCTCCGAGCCCGTAGGCGGCGGCGGATATGCCGAGGTCGGCCTCCAGCCGTTCCTTGGCCAGACCGATGTTGGTCCGGTCGAGGAACGACATGATGTAGGCCGCCAGCAGCAGCGGCATCAGCCGGCGGAGGTTGCGTCTGTCCAGCTCGCCGAGGGTGTCACGGGGCGCGAGGGTGGGGGGCGAAGACATCGGTGTCCTTAGGGGAGGGTCCAGGTGGTCGGCGGGGCGCCGTCCGCGGGGCGCTGGATCGCGGCCGGGGGCCGGGCGGCGCGGCAGCCGGAGGGAGAGGCGCGCGCGGCACCGCCCGGCGGGGGAGGGGAAGGGAGGAGAGGGGAGGGGAGGGGAAGGGCTCAGACCACGATCCGCATCGGGTCACTGAGCGCGCCGGTGAAGGCGGCTAGCCAGCGGGCGGCGACGGCGCCGTCCACCGGCCGGTGGTCCACGGAGAGGACCACGGTCATCGCCTTGGCCGCCGTGACCGTCCCGTCGCGGACCACGGCCTCGTCCCGTACCGCGCCGACGGCCAGGATGGCGGCCTGTGGCGGGTTGATGATGGCGGAGAACTCCTCGACTCCGTACATCCCGAGGTTCGAGATCGTGAGGGAGCCGCCTTCCAGGTCGGCCTGCCGCAGGGTGCCGGAGCGCGCCTGCTCAACGCGCTCCCGGGTCGCGGTGGCGACCGCCGACAGCGACATGCGTTCGACGCCCCGCAGGACCGGCGTCAGCAGTCCCCGGTCGGCGGCGACGGCGATCGAGACGTCCACGCTCTCGTAGCGGCGTACGGCGTCCGCGTGCCAGGTGGCGTTCATCTCGGGTACGGCCGTGTGCGCGAGCGCGGCGGCCTTGACCAGGATGTCGTTGAGGGAGACCTTGACCGGGCTCGCCGCGTTGATCCGCTGCCGGAAGGCGAGCAGCTCGTCCACCTCGCAGGTCGCGCGGAGGTAGAAGTGCGGGGTGTGCCGCTTGCTGTCGGTCAGCCGTGCGGCGATGGCCCGCCGCATCCGGGTGTGCGGGATGTCCTGGTGGCCGGCGCCCGCCGGAGCGGCCGGGGCCTGCCCCTGCGGGGGTGCGGGGGCCGCGGCCCGGTCCGCCGGTTCCCGGGGCGGGGCGCTCGGCTCCGGCCGGTGCCGGCGGGCGGCGACGGCGGCCTCGACGTCCCGGCGCACGATCCGGCCCCCTGGGCCGGTGCCGGTCAGCCCGGCCGGGTCCAGCCCGGCCTCGCGGGCCAGCCGGCGGGCGAGCGGGCTGCTGAACAGCCGCGCGCCGGGCGCGGGTCCGGCTTCGGCCGCCCTGGGGGGGGGGGGCCGCGCTACGGCGTGCGGCGCGGTCCCGGGGTTGGGGCCGGGAGCCGCCGTGGCCGGCGCGGGGGTCTCCGGTACGGTCCGGCGTTCGGGGCGGTGGACGTCCGCCCCGGTGGCGGGGGCAACGCCCAGTTCGGCGAGCAGCGCGTCGAGGTCCCCGACCGGTTCGTCGGGCGCGCCGAGGACCGCGACGGGGGTCCCCACCTCGATCTCGGCGCCGGGCTCGTACAGCGCCTTGAGCAGGACGCCGGGGCGCTCGGCGGGGACGTCGACCTCCGCCTTGTCGGTCTCGACGGAGATCAGCGCGTCGTCCGCCGCGAAGGCGGCGCCCTCCGCCACCTGCCAGGCGGACAGCACCCCCGCCGTGTCGTCGGCGGCCACCGCCGGCATGCGGAACAGTTCAGCCATGGGGAACCCTCCTGGGTCACGTGGGGTCGGGGTCAGTTCTCGGTGACCCGGCGGAGCGCGGCGACGGCCTCCGGGGTCCGCGCGATGGCCGCGCGCTCCAGCACCTTGCTGATGCTGGGTGAGGACTCGCCCGCGGTGAGGCGCTGGACCGGCTGGTCGAGCCAGTCGAAGTAGCGGCGCTGGATCTCGTCGGCCAGCCAGCCGCCGTAGGACGTGCCGAGGGGACCCTGTTCGGCGAGCAGCACGTTGTTGGTCTTGCGGATGCTCGCGCCGAGGGTGTCCCAGTCCAGGCTGGCCCGGTCCAGCCAGCGCAGGTCGATCACCTCGGCGTCCAGCCCGAGCTGTTCGACGGCCTCCAGGACGTGGCCGGTCATCGCGAGGTACGAGACGACGGTGAGGGCCGAGCCGGTGCGGCGCACCGCGGCCTTGCCCACCGGCAGGCAGTAGTCGAGGTCGTCCACCGGGCCGGTGCCGGTGGAGTTGTACAGGTCCACGTGCTCCAGCACCACCACCGGGTCCTTGCAGGCCAGCGCGGAGTTCATCAGGCCGACGTAGTCGAAGGGGGTGGAGGGGGCGACGATCCGCCAGCCGGGTGCCGTGGCGAAGACGCCGGCCGGGTCCATGGAGTGCTGGGAGCCGTAGCCGGTGCCCATGGCGACCTTGCTGCGCAGTACGAGCGGTACGTCGCCGTCGCCGCCGAACATGTGCCGCGCCTTGCCGATCTGGTTGAAGATCTGGTCGGCCGCGACCCACATGAAGTCCGCGTACATGAACTCGACCACCGGTGTGTAGCGGCCGTCCAGCGCGATGCCGCAGCCGAGTCCGGCGAAGGCGTTCTCGCTGATGGGCGTGCCCAGGCAGCGGTCGGGGTGCGCCTCGGCGAGGCCCTTGGTGGCGCCGTTGGTGCCGCCCTTGAGGCGGTGGACGTCCTCGCCCATGACGACGATCGAGTCGTCCTGGGCCATCCGGCGGCGCATCACTTCGGAGACGACGTCGATGAACTTGCGTTCGGCGGTGGCGCCGGTGAAGGTGTCCAGGTCGGCCTGGCGTACGCCGTCGAACTCCGAGAGGTCACCGCGTACGCCCACGTCGCGGAAGGACGGGTCGGGCCACTCGGCGGGCTTGATCCGGCGCTTTCCGGGCTTGCCGTCCGGGTCGGGTTCCAGCAGTTCGTCGCCGATGCCGGCCAGCAGTTCCCTGGCCCGCGCCGTGCACTGCTCGACGGCCGCGGCGTCCAGGATGCCGCGCTCGGTGAGCTGCTCGGCGAGGAGGGCCAGCGGGTCGCGGGCCCGCCACTCCTTCTCCTCGTCCTTGGTGCGGTAGCCGAACGCGCTGCCGGGGAACGGGCCGTTCTGGTGGTAGTAGCGGTAGACGTCGGCCTCCACGATGGCGGGGCCGTTGCCGGCACGCATGTGTGCGACGGCTTCGCGCATGGCGAGGTGGGTGGCGAGGGGGTCCATGCCGTCCACCTGCCAGGCCGGGATGTTGAAGCCCAGGCCGCGTGCGGAGAGCCGGGGTTCGGCGGTGACCTCCTCCACGTGGGTGGAGACGGCGTACCGGTTGTTCTCGATGAAGAAGCAGAGCGGCAGCTTCCAGGCGGCGGCGAGGTTCATCGTCTCCAGTACGGAGCCGATGTTCACCGCGCCGTCGCCGAAGTAGGCGACCGACACCGCGTCGGTGCCGGCCTGCCGTGCCGACCAGGCGAACCCGGCGGACTGCGGGACGCCGCCGCCGACGATGGCGTTGGTGCCGATCGCCCCGGCCTCGCGCCACTGCAGGTGCATGGATCCACCCCGGCCCCGGCAGAAGCCGCGGGCCAGCCCGCAGATCTCGGCGAGGCTGCGGGTGAGGACGGTACGCACGTCGTCGCTCACCGGGACGCGCGGGTCGATGCCGTGCGGGGCGACGTGGCCCAGGGCCTTGGCGAGGAACTGGTGGTGTCCCCGGTGCGAGCCGCCGACGAAGTCCGCGCTGGTCAACGCGTGCACGGAGCCGACCGCGCCTCCCTCCTGGCCGATGCTGGAGTGCGCCGGGCCGTGGACCAGCCCCTGGGACGCGAGGTCGAGGACGTACTCCTCGAAGGTCCTGATCAGCAGGGTCTGGGCGAACATCGAGGTCAGCAGCGCGGGGTCGGCGTTCTGCCAGTCCTTCCGGGTCGCTGTCAGCTGGGTCCAGGGCGATGCCGCGGCCAGTTTCCGGTGTGTAGGCATGTGAACTCCCGTATGTGTTTCGACCAGCACTGTCGCAGCGAATGGATCCATAGCCAACCCTCGTTACCGGAGTGTGATGTTCAGGTTGCGACAGAGACCCTTGACTACGGCACCTTCTGCGGACCAGGGTGATATCCATGCCAGGACAATGGATCCATTCACCGGAGCAGGGCGAGGAAGCCCCGCGGCAGGGGCTGCCGGGACTGACCGGGGTCGAGCACATCGGCTTCACCGTCCCCGACCTCGACGAGGCGACGCGGTTCTTCGTCGAGGTGATCGGCTGCCGCCACGTCTACTCGCTCGGGCCGTTCCGCTCCGACGGCACGTGGATGGCGGAGCACCTGAACGTGCACCCGCGTGCCGTCATGCGCGAGCTGCGCTTCTTCCGCTGCGCCGGCGGCCCCAGCTTCGAGATCTTCGAGTACGAGGCCCCCGGCCGGCGCACGGACCAGCCCCGCAACAGCGACATCGGCGGCCACCATCTGGCGTTCTACGTCACCGATCTCGACGCCGCCGTCGCCCATCTGCGCCGCCACGGAGTACGGATCCTCGGCGAGCCGACCGCGAGCAGCGGCCCCAGCGAGGGCCAGCGCTGGGTCTACTTCCTCACCCCCTGGGGGATGCAGCTGGAGCTGGTCTCCTATCCGCACGGCAAGAGGTGCGAGGACGGTGCGCCCGCGTCGTTGTGGCAGCCTTCCGACTGAACACCGCCGCCGCACCGGAAAGTGAGCCGTACCCGCCGTGCCCCAGAAACCAGCAACCGGACCCAGTTCCTCCGCCGTCGCCAGCGAGCGGGTCGCCGACCACCTGCGTGCCGCCATCCTGAACGGCGAACTGCCGCCCGGGGCACGGATCATGCAGGAACAGGTCGCCGAACGGCTCGGCGCCAGCCGCCTGCCGGTCCGCGAGGCCCTGAGGATTCTCGCCGCCGAGGGACTGACCGTCGTCAAGTCCAACAGCGGCGCCTGGGTCTCCAAGATGGACATGCGCGAGTGCGAGGGGGTCTACAAGATCCGGGAACGCCTCGAACCGCTCGCGCTGAGCGAGAGCATCCCGCACCTGACCGCGCTCCAGATCGCCGAACTCGCCGACCTCGCCGGGCAGATCGAGGCCACCACCGACGTGGACCGCTTCCTCGTACTGGACCGTCGGCTGCACCTGCTCACCTACGCCGGCTGCCCCGCCGGCCAGCTCACCGAGATGGTGGACCGCTTCTGGAACACCACGCAGCACTACCGCCGCGCGTTCGCCCGGATCACCGACGCCACCGGCTGGGAGCTGATCCACGCCGAACACCGCCTGATCATCGAAGCGATCCGGCGCGGCGACCCCGAGGACGCCGAACGCTTCCTGACCGGACACATCCGCCGCACGCGGCTCCAGCTGGTACAACACCCCGAACTCTTTCTTGAGGACGAGAATGACACCGTCGAGTGACCCCACCCCCTTCCACGGCAAGATCCTGCTGCTCTCCGGCGCGGGCGGCGGCATCGCCCGCGAGGTCGCCCGCCAGTTCCACGCGGCCGGCGCCCACCTGGTGCTGGGCGACCTGGACCCGGCGGCCCTGGAGGAGTTCGCCGCCTCACTCGGGACCGGCGGGGGCCGGGTGCTGATCCGACACCTGGACGCGGCCTCGGCGCGGAGCAACACCGCGTTCGTCGACGCCGCCGTCGAGGAGTTCGGTTCGGTCGACTTCCTGGTGCCCGCCGCCGGGATCTACCCCGAACAGACCGTCGCCGACATGACCGACGAGCAGTGGAGGACCGTCGTCTCCGTCAACCTCGACGGGGTCTTCTACCTCACCCGCGCCGTCCTGCCGCACCTCAACAAGCACGGCGCCATCGTCAACCTCGCCTCCATGGCGGGCCACCGGGGCAGCATCCGGCACGCCCACTACGCCGCGACCAAGGGCGCCCTGCTCGCCTTCTCCCGCAGCCTCGCCTGGGAATTGGGCGGGCACGCCCGGGTCAACACGGTCTCGCCGGGCATCATCGAGACCCCCATGACCCGCGACTACGTCGCCACCCGGGGCGAGGACGCGCTCTCCAGCACGCCCATGGGCCGACTGGGCAGACCCGAGGAAGTCGCCTCCGTCATCACCTTCCTGTGCTCCCCCGCAGCGAGCTTCGTCCACGGCGAGACCATCCAGGTCAATGGCGGCATGCACATGATCTGAGTCCCGGCCCCAACCGCGCAGCCGAACCCTCCGCCACCACCCCGGCGACTGGAGGCTGCGGGCGTGTTCCTCGGGGGTCGGCGTGGGCATGGGGCCCTGCTGGGAGAGGATCGAGACGGTGCCGTCCGCCGGGTCCGCGCCCTGCACCGGCTGCCGGCCGGGCCGCGCGCTGGTGCTGACGTACGCGTCGGCGGTGCCCATCAGGCGGGTACTGCGCTCGTTCGGGGTGGGCTGGGTACTGCGGGCCACGATGTCCGCACCGGTGACGCCCGTGACGGGCGGCGCGATCATCGCGATGATCAGGACGCTGCGGCCCTGGGCCCGCAGCGCGTCACGGGGCCCCGCCGCCCCGCTTCCCGGGAGGACGAGCCGATCCGCCTCGTCCTCAAGCCCTGGTAACCCGACAGTGCTGGTAGGCCAGGTACCGGGTGGAGGCCCCCACGACGGGGCGGCTCGGTCGGCTCCGCCGGTGCCCGGACCGGTCCGCCGGAACTACCCGGGGTCCGCCGCCGTCGGCAGATGCCGGCTCAGGTGCGTGGCGGTCGCCGTCGCGCCCAGCCGGGCGACGTCCGCAGGGCGGCCTTCGGCGACGATGCGGCCCCCGTCCGCACCGGCGCCGGGGCCGAGGTCCACGAGCCAGTCCGCGGCGGCGACGGTGCGCAGGTCGTGCTCCGCCATGACGACCGTGTTGCCCGCGTCCACCAGCCGCTGCAACTGCCCGACGAGGAGGTCGATGTCGGCGGGATGCAGCCCGCCGGTGGGTTCGTCCAGGAGGTAGAGGCTGTGGCCGCGCGGCGCGCGGTGCAGTTCGCTCACCAGCTTGATGCGCTGGGCCTCCCCGCCGGACAGCGTCGTGGCGCTCTGGCCGAGCCCGAGGTAGCCCAGGCCGATGTCGGCGAGCAGGCTCAGGATGCGGGCGGCGGGTTGCACGTCGTGGAGGAAGTCCAGGGCCTCCTCCACGCTCATCGCCAGCACGTCGGCGATGGTCCGGTCGCGGTAGCGCACCATGAGCGTGCCGGGGTTGTAGCGGGCGCCCGCGCAGACCGGGCAGGGGGAGGTCTCCGTCGGCAGGAAGAGGAGCTCGATGCTGACGACTCCGTCACCCAGGCAGTGCGGGCAGCGCCCCTGAGGCAGGTTGAAGGAGAACCGGCTGACGGTGTAGCCGAGTTCCCGGGCCCCCGGCTGGGCGGCGAACAGCTTGCGGACGCTGTCGAAGAGGCCCGTGTAGGTGGCGAGGTTGGAGCGCGGGGTGCGCCCGATGGGCTTCTGATCCACGACCACCAGCCGGTCGACGTGCTGCAGTCCCTCGCTGGACCGCACCGTCACACGGTCCTCCGCAAGATCGCCGGCCGGCGCCCCCGGCTCCTCGTCGTCCGCCCGCTCCGGTGCGGGTTCCCGGGCCCGGTCCTCGTCCGTCTCCTCGCCGTGCAGGTGGCCGCGGACGGTGTCGGCGAGGGCACGCCGAAGGAGCGTCGACTTTCCGGACCCGGAGACGCCGGTGACCGCCGTCAAGGCGCCGAGGGGGAAACTCGCGTCCAGGTCACGGAGGTTGTGGCCGGTGACGCCGAACAGGCGCAGCCATCCCGCGGGACGCCGTGGCTCCTGCGGTCCGGGGACGGCGGGCGCGGTCCGAGCGAGATAGCGGGCCGTCACCGACTCCCGCGCTTCGTCCAGTCGTTGTGCGGGGCCGTTGTAGAGGACGTGTCCGCCGTGCCGGCCCGCTCCCGGCCCCATGTCGACGATCCAGTCGGCCGACGCGAGGACCTGCGCGTTGTGCTCCACCACGAAGACGCTGTTCCCGGCTCCCCTGAGCCGGTCGAGGGCGGTCAGCAGCAGTTCCGTGTCGGCGGCGTGCAGTCCCGCCGAGGGTTCGTCCAGGACGTACAGCACGCCGAACAGGCCGCTGCGGAGCTGGGTGGCCAGGTGCAGGCGCTGCAGTTCGCCGCTGGAGAGGGTGGAGGTCGCGCGGGACGTCGCGAGGTAGCCGAGGCCCAGGTCGACAAGGGTGCCCAGCTGGGCCCGCAGGCCGGAGATCAAGGCGTGCGCCGCCTGCCGCCGCTCGGTGGGCAGGGCGCGGGTGTCGGGGTGGTCGCGCGCCGTCTCCAGGAAGGCCGAGAGCCGCGTCAGGGGCATCGAGGTGGCGACCGAGATGTCCTGCCCGGCGAAGGTCACCTCCAGGGCCTGCGGGTTGAGCCGCTTTCCCCGGCAGGTCGGGCAGACCTCCTCGGTCATGAACGAGGCGGCCTTCGCTCGCAGGTGCGCCGCCTTGGTCGTGGCGAAGGTGTGCAGCACCCACCTGCGCGGGCTCATATAGGTGCCCTGGTAGGAACGCGCGATGCGGTGCGGTTCGCGGACCGGGTGCACGGTGACCGTCGGCTGCTCGTCCGTGGTCAGCAGCCACGCGCGGCGGGCGGCCGGAAGCGTACGGAACGGGACGTCGATGTCCACTCCGAGTTCGGCGAGGATGTCGCGGTAGTTCTTGCCCTGCCAGGCGCCCGGCCACGCGGCGACGGCACCCTCCCGGATGCTCAGCGAATCGTCGCCGACGAGCCTGCTCTCGTCGACCGTGTGCAGGCGGCCCAAGCCCGAGCACGTCGGGCACGCCCCGGCCGGGGTGTTCGGCGAGAAGCTGTCCGAGTCCAGGGGCGCGGCGTCCCGGGGGAACGTCCCGGCCAGGTCGTCCGGGGTACGGCCCACCGGGTAGGTGCCGGCGCGGGAGTACAGCATCCGCAGGACGTTGGAGACCCGGCTCACCGTACCCACCGTCGAACGCGTGCTGCCCCCGCTGTGCTGCTGGCGCAGCGCGACGGCCGGCGGCAGCCCGGTGATCTCGCCCACCCTGGGCGCCGCGCCCTGGTCGATCAGCCTGCGGGCGTACGGCGCGATGGATTCGAGGTAGCGCTGCTGCGCCTCGGCGTAGATGGTGGCGAACGCGAGCGAGGACTTGCCGGACCCGGACACCCCGGTGAAAGCCACTACCTGGTTGCGGGGTACGTCCACGTCAACGCGCCGCAGATTGTGCTCCTCGGCACCCCGTACCTTGATCAGCCCGTCGTCGCCGACGGCATCGTACGGCCCGCTGCGCAGAGGAGCAGAGACCGACCGTGAGCGTTGGGGCATGTACGCAATATAGCCCTGCGATCCGGGTCCGGCTTTCGCGCCGGCGACGAGGCGACCCTCTACCAGGGCGGCGACGAGGGCTGTCCGACCTGTTCGAGCCACCGCCACACGGCCTGAGGCGCCGTCGGCGGAGCGCCGCGTTGGGCGTGCGGGGCGCCCCGGCCATGCTCAGCGCGGCTGGGGCCGGGCCCGGAGCACCGCTTCCTCCGGTTCGTCGGCCTGTTCGTCGAAGGCGAGGCGGGCGCGCTCGATGGCGGGCAGGTGCGCGTCGGCCCAGGCCAGCAGGACGTCCACCGGGTGCCGCAGGGTCTTGCCGAGCGGGGTGATCCGGTAGGTGACCGCCACCGGGCGGGTGGCGGTCACCTCGCGTTCGACCACGCCGTTGCGCTCCAGCCGGCGCAGGGTCGCCGTCAGGGACTTCTGGGTCACGGCGGGAATCGCCCGACGCAACTCATTGAAACGGCACGGGTGTTCGCAAAGCCGCTCCAGGACGGCGAGCGACCACTTGTCCAGCACCTGGTCGAGCAGTTCGCGGTGCGGGGCATCGACGCGGAGTTCTGCGGGGCCGGCGGTATCCACGGCGAAACCTGGTCTCGTTGAAGTGTCTTATGGCGACTACGTATCTTCCGGATACCGGGATGGGGCGTCAAGGGGACGCCCCGGCGGCCCCCGCCGCCGGGAATCCACCCGTGAACAGGAGAGCACCGTGACCGTCCGCCACTTCACCCCGCAGGGCATGCTGCAGCCCGCCCCGTACCACCACGTAGCCGTCGGCACCGGCACACGACACGTCCACGTCAGCGGCCAGGTCGCCCGCCGGGCCGACGGCACGCCGGTGGCGCCCGGCGACCTGGCCGGGCAGGTCGCGCAGGCGCTGCGCAACACCGCCGTCGGGCTGGCCGGCGCCGGGGCATCGTTCGCGGACGTGCTGCGGCTGACCTTCTACGTGACCCGGTGGAGCCCCGAACTGCTCGGCGCGTTCATGGCCGGGGTGGAGGCCGTCGCCGAGGAGGTCGGGCTGCCGCTGCCGATGCCCCCGGCCTCCCTCATCGGCGTCGAGTACCTCTTCGAGCCGGACGTCCTGGTCGAGGTCGAGGCGACCGCCGTCCTCGACTGAGAGCAGCCGGGCCGGCCCGGCCCGGCCCGGCGGGCGGAAGCGCGGCAGGGCGCCGCAGTCTCCCGTCGCTGTCGCTGTCCCGGCCGGGGGAGTAGACGACGAGGATGACGTCCTCGATGGGGAGCTTGTCGCGGTGCAGGCGCAGTCCGCCGACGGCCGGGTGGTGGAGCGTGGTGGTGGTGCCGCCGAGGTCGCGGACGTCGTGGCGGTCCCACGGGGTGCGGAGCCGCTGGCTGGACGGGGCGAGCTCGCCGACGAGTTCGACGAACCGGGGTTGTCGGTGTCGTCCCCGATGGAGGTGCGGAGGGCCGCGACGACGTCGGTGGTGGCTGTCGCCCGGTCCTGGTGGAAGGCTTGTTCCTCGGGGTCCGGGAGGAGGGAGCGCGGCCGGTTCTCGCCGGGCCGCAAGCGGGGAGCGAGGGCCTAGAAGTTGGCGGCCAGGACATCGAACGCGCGCCCTTCGACGAACGCGGGGATGTCCAGGTGGGCGAGCGGCTCGTGCACGCGTGCCGGCACGTTCTCGGGCCGCTTGCGGCGCGGCCTCCCGGCCCTTCGACCGGGAAGGCGACGGCCCCAGGCCGACCCGGAGGGCGGCCTGGGCGGTGGTGTGACAGGGCGGGCAGCGCCCACCGTCGGGCTAATCGTGGGAGCAACGGCACACATGCTGGTGGCATGGAGGGGCTCCCCGGTTCCGCCTCTCCTCGGAGGTCCATCGTGACGCTCTCCCGTCCCTGGGGCCGTGCGCCCCACCACGTCCTCGCCGCGGCCGTCGCCGCCACGTCGGTGGCCGGCGTGTTCGCCGCCGCGCCGGCGGACTCCCGCACAGTCGACACCGGCCGGCATCCGCACAACCGCGCCGAGACCATCACCGAGAACCGGCTGCCGTTCACCACCCGCTTCCAGGACGAATTCCACGGCTCCATCACGCACATCGGCAACGCCCTGATGACCTGCGACGAGACCAAGCCTCCCGTCGACCCCGCCCAGCCCCCCTGCGAGCAGGCCCGCACCGGCGCCGGCAGCCGCCCCATCAACAACAACTACCCGATGCGGTACATCAACATCGACCCCGGCAGCATCGGCCCGCTCGGCGACGCCATCTACTCCGCCAGCTCCGCTGACCTCGCCCTGCCCCCCGGCGCCACCGTCAAGCACGCCCGCCTCTACTGGGGCGGTACCCGCGGCATCGACGACGTCGTCCTGCCCGAGAGCCAGATCGACGAGATCTACCTGAAGTTCCCCGGCGACACCCAGTACCGCAACATCCCGAACCAGCAGCCCTCCATCGGCTACATCACCACCGACGAGGAGAGCAGCTACCAGGCGTCCGCCGACATCACCGATCTCGTCCGGCAGCACGGCACCGGCACCTACACCGCCGCCAACATGGACTCCGTCGTCAAGCCCCACAGCTGGGGCGGCTGGACCATCGTCATCGCCTACGAGGACCCCTGCGCCCCGCTGCGCCACGTCCACCTGTGGGACGGCTTCCAGCCGGAACTTCCCAACAGCCCCGCCCTGTCGGGGACCCTGACCGGCATCCGTACCCCGGCCGCCGGTCCGGTCACCGGCCACCTCGGCTGGGTCGTCTACGACGGCGACCACAAGTGGACCGGCGACACCATGGACATCAAGTCCACCCACGGCCCCCTGACCCGCTTCACCGACGCGAACCACCCGGCCGACGACGCGTTCAACTCCACCGTCGGCGCGCCCGGATCGCTCGGCACCTTCCCCCGCAACCCGGCCCCGCGCAACAACTTCGGCCACGACACCAACCGCTGGAACGTCTCCGAGTTCCTGCGCAACGACGACACCGACGTGACCGTCACCGTCAACACCCAGGGCGACGGCTACAACCTCGGCGTCTTCTACGCCGACATCGACCTCGACACGGACCAGAAGGGCGCGACCCCCTCCAGCCGCTGGTCGAACGGCCGATAGCCCCACCGCACCCACCTGCCCGCACGCCGATCCGGTTCCCGGTATCGCTGATCGTGCGGTGCCGCCCGAAGGAGCAGCCGGCGGGCAGCATCAGGCCGTGGCCCCGCACGATCGGTGCGGGGCCACGCCGCCCGTCGGGTCGCCGGAGCCCGCAGCGGCCCCTACTGCGGGCACGCCCCCGTCGGAGGCGCGATGGCCGGGGTTCGGAGCGGGCGGCTGCTCCGTGGGAGCAGCCGATCGGCGGGTGCCCGTGGGCCGGGCGCAGTCAGCCCCGGATCATGTCCTCGGCCCGGTGCTCGGCGGCCGGCTGGGCCTGGACGGCAGTGACCGCCTGGATGGTGGCGTCCGGCTGGACGGTGGCGGCCAGGGCCGCGGCGGCCCTGGCGATGACGGTACGGAACATGACGGTGTCCTCTTCGGATACGACGGAGGTGCGGCGATCCGCCCTCGTCGGCCGGTCCCCCGACGAGGGGAGAGGCGGCCCTGGCCGGCGCTGCCGTCCCCGCGCTCGCGGCGAGAACTCCCGGCCCTGGACTGCGCAGCCTCCGGCCCCGGGCTGACCCCGTGCTCGCGGGGGAGGATGCTTCCGTCCTTGCGTTCCGTGCCACTGGTACGTGGCTGATACACGATCGCGTGCTCGCGGAAGCGGCGTGACGACCCGCTCGAAGCAGCCGTCCCGGAGTCTTTGGACACACCCCGCGTGGCCTCCGTGCCGGCGGGGCTCCGTGTTCCTCTGCTTCGGGAGGCAGTCGCCGTGTCCACCGTGACAAAACGTGAAGACCACGATCCCCACGCCGTTCCGGTCCGTCGCCGCGCGCCCCGCCGCAGGGTGCTGTGGCTGCTGGCCGCGGCGCTGGTCGCGGGCGCCGGCGGCGGCATGGCTGGGGCCCTGCCGGACGGGCCCGCGGCCGGGGGCGCCGGGAAAGGAGGGATCCGGGCCGAGGGGCCACCGACGCTGCCGGCTCCTGCGCCCGTCGTCGACCTCGATCTGCCGTGGCCGCCGGAGGGACAGTCGGCGGTCGCCGTGACGAAGGTCGGCGTCCTGGGGGTGAACGGGCCGCAGCAGCCGGTGCCGATCGCGAGTGTCACCAAGGTGATGACGGCGTACGTCGTTCTGCGGGACCACCCCCTGCGCGACGGCCAGGACGGCCCGACGATCACGGTGGACGCACAGGCGGCGGACGAGTCGGCGTCGACGAGCGAGTCGACGGCTCCCGTGGTCGCGGGCCAGCGGCTCACCCAGCGCAAGCTGCTGGAGGTGATGCTGCTCCCGTCCGCGAACAACGTGGCCCGGCTGCTCGCCCGCTGGGACGCGGGCAGCGAGGAGGCGTTCGTGAAGCGGATGAACGCGGAGGCGGCCCGGCTGGGGATGACCGCGACGACCTACACCGGGGCCAGCGGGATCGAACCCACGACCGTGTCCACGGCCGCCGACCAGCTGGTCCTGGCCCGCGAGGCGATGAAGGACCCGGCGCTGCGCGCCACCGTGGCCCTGCGCAGCACCACACTGCCGGGCCGCGCGGTGCCGTTGCGCAACACCAACACGCTGCTCGACCATCCCGGGGTGGTGGGGCTGAAGACCGGTTCGAGTACGCCGGCGGGAGGCAACCTGATGTGGGCCCTGGAGGTGCCGGAGGGCGGCGACGGAACAGGACGCAGGCTCGTCCTCGGCGTGGTGCTGGGCCAGCGCGCCGGTACGACCCCCACCGAGGGCATGCGGGCGGCGTTGGAGAACAGCGGGCGGCTCGTCGACGCGCTGGGGCAGAAGCTGCCCCAGGTCCTGCCGGCCCTCGACGGCGGCCGCCGGGAGTGGGCGTGAACACGGACACCGACACGGGCACGGCCCCGCCGGCCCCCTCGCCCGGGGACGGGCCGGCGCCGGCCGACGGGACGGGACGCGACGGCGCGGGCACGTCCGCGTCCGGCGCGTCTTCCCGCCACCGTCCCCGCCGTCCCCGCCGCTCCCCGAGCCCTTCCCCGGGCCCCGCCCCGAGCCCTTCCCCGGGCCCCGCCCCGCGCCGTGCGGCCCGCCGCGGCACGGGGCGGCGGGGGCGGTACGGGCCGCGCGGGTGGCTGCTCGCCGTGGCCGCGCTGCTCTGCGCCGCTCCCATGGCACTGAGCTCCCACCTGCCGAACGCGGTCGGCAACCTCGGCAGTCTCTGCCAGACGATGCTGCCGTGGTCGGGGCTGGGCGTCGTCCTGCTGCTGTGCTGCGCGGCGGTCCGCCGGTCGGTCCTGGCAGCGGTCGCCGTGCTGGTCCCCGCCCTGCTGTGGACCGCCCTGTTCGGGCCCGCTCTCCTCGACAAGAGGTCCGGCGGCGGGGACTTCACGGTGGTGAGCCACAACGTGAACGAGGACAACCCCGACCCTGGCCGCACGGCCCGCGCGCTGGCGGCCTCGGGCGCCGACGTCCTGGCGGTGGAGGAGCTGGCGAGCCGGGCCCAGGAGACCTTCCGGCGCGAACTGGCGGCCACCCACCCCTACTCCCAGGTACGGGGAGGGGTCGGGGTGTGGAGCAGGTACCCGGTCGAGGAGGTGGAACCGGTGGAGATCATGCCCTGGACCAGGGCGTTGCGCGCCACCGTGCGGACGCCGAAGGGGCCGGTGGCGCTCTACGTGGCGCACCTCGCCTCCGTCCGGGTGAACCCGGCCACCGGCTTCGCCACGACCCGCCGCAACGAGGCGGCGGCCAGGCTGGCCGAGGCCGTCCGGGCGGAGAAGCTCGCACGGATCGTGGTCCTGGGGGACTTCAACGGTTCGGTCGACGACTCCGCGCTGCGCGGGCTCACGGGGTCGCTGCGGTCGGCGCAGCGGGAGGCCGGCGACGGCTTCGGCTTCACCTGGCCCGCGTCGTTCCCGGTGGTCCGGATCGACCAGATCCTGATGGTCGGCCTCACGCCGCGTGCGGCGTGGACACTGCCCGCCACCGGCAGCGACCACCTGCCGGTCGCGGCGTCCCTGCGGCTCTGACCGGGCCGTGTGGCCGTCCCGGGTCCCGTCCGGGGCCCGGCCCCCCGACCCCGACGAAGCCGCAGGGCCCCGGCACGGCCCCCGCCGCCCGGACGGTTACGATCGATCACTCGCGGGCCCGGACGAGTGCCGCTCTCCGGGCGAACACATCGGAGAACCCTTGTCCGTCATTCGTGTGCCCGACCCGGTCGGCGTGCTGCTCGTCGAGGACGACGCGGTCATCCGCCGCTCGGTGCAGCTGGCCCTGGAACGCTACGGCTACGAGGTCGACGTCACCGGGGACGGGCTCGACGGCCTGGAGGCGTTCCGGGCCGGGGCGCACGACGTGCTGATCCTGGACGTGATGCTCCCGGGCCTCGACGGCATCAGCCTGTGCCGACGGGTCCGCGAGGAGAGCCTGACCCCGATCCTGATGATGTCCGCCCGGGGCGACGCCCTCGACGTCGTGGCCGGACTGGAGGCCGGCGCCGACGACTACGTGGTCAAGCCGGTGGACATCCCCGTCCTCGTCGCCCGCATCCGCTCCCTGCTGCGCCGTGCCACCTTCCACCGGGGTCCCGTCCCGGAACCGGCACCGGACGAACGGGCTACGGGCGTGCCGGCCGCGTCTGCCGGAACGGCGCGGCCCCCGGAACCCCCGACGGCCCCCTCCTCGCCCGACCTCCTCGTCTTCGGCGGCCTGACCGTGGACCTGCGCGGCCTGGAGGTGTGCCTGGACGGGCGGCCCGTCCTGCTGACGCCCACCGAACTGCGCCTGCTGCTGGCCTTCGCGGAGAACCCCGGTGCGGTCCTGGACCGCCGTCGTCTGCTGCGCGACGTCTGGGACTACGGTTGGGAGGGCGACACCCGGGTCGTCGACCTGTGCGTGGTGCGGCTGCGCAAGAAGATCGGGGCGGACCGGATCGAGACCGTCCGGGGCTTCGGCTACAAGCTCGTGCGGGGCTGAGCGGATGGCCACGCGGCTGTTCGACCCGCGGTCCCTGCGATGGAAGGCCGCGGCCCTGGTCGCGCTGGCCTGCTGCGCGGTCGCCGCCGTGATCGGGGTGCTCGTCCACCGGGCGACGGCCCAGAGCGGTGAGCGGGCCGGGCGCGAACTGGCGGCCGCGCAGTTGGCCGCGGCGGAGAAGGAGTTCTCGCTCACCGGCAACCGGCCGGCCTTCGCGGACCTGCGGACCGTGGCCGGTCTGCCGGCACCGTTGGCGAAGTCGGTCGCCGAACTGCGGACGCCCGAGGCGTACGCGCTCTGGTATGACGTCAAGGCGCCGAACTGGCACTGGCTCTGGGCGGCCGCCCCGGTCGGCGACGACCAGGTGATCGTCGTGCGGACCGACATGAGGGCCCAGGTCCGCGGTCTCCAACTGCTGGACCGCAGCATGGTCAAGGCGGCGCTCGCCGCGCTCCTGGTCGTCGTGCCCGCAGCAGCTCTCGTGGCGGAGCGGATGAACCGGCGGCTGCGTCACGGTTCCCGTACCGCCCGGCGGATCGCGGACGGGGATCTCGACGCCCGGATCGGCAGACGGGGCCGCACCCGCGACGAGATCACCGAGATGTCGGCGGCGGTGGACGCGATGGCGGCCGCGCTCCAGGCGCGGCTCGCCGCGGAGAAACGCTTCACCGCCGACGTCGCCCACGAGCTGCGCACTCCGTTGATGGGCCTGGTCACCGCGGCGGGTCTGCTCCCGGAGGAGGACGAGGCGGCGGGCCTGGTCCGCACGCAGGTGCTCGCGCTGCGGGTCCTGGTCGAGGACCTGCTGGAGGTCTCGCGCCTGGACGCCGGTGCCGAGCGGGCACGGATCGACGAGGTTCCCCTCGGCGAGCTCGTCGCCCACGCGGCCGGGCAGGCCGGCGGTGACACCCGGGTGCGGCTGGAGGCTCCCGCCGTCGTCGCGACCGACCCGCGCCGGGTGGAGCGCATCATCACCAACCTCGTGGTCAACGCCCACCGGCACGGCGCGCCGCCCGTCGAGGTCACCGTCACCGGCGCCCGGATCACGGTGCGCGACCACGGGCCGGGCTTCCCCGACGACCTCCTCGCCGACGGGCCCCAGCGCTTTCGCACCGGTGCCGCCGAACGCGGCCGGGGCCACGGCCTGGGACTGACGATCGCCGTCGGCCACGCCGCGGTGCTCGGCGCCGCTCTGACGTTCACGAACGCCCCGGACGGCGGCGCCGTCGCCGTCCTCGACCTCCCGCGTCCACCCGGTCCGACCCGCCCGCAGGGCACCTGAACCCGCCGTCCGACGCCCGGGCGTGGCGTGCTCCGTCGAAGGGCACCCCGGAAGAACCCCCGCCGGAGGTACGAACTTCAGGGCCCACGGACCGTTTCTGCGCGGTCGGCGACCGTTTCCCGGGCGCGGGCGGTATCGGGCCCGGATCGGGATCGGCAGGATGGTGTCGCATCGGCTGGTCCACAGCCTCGCGTACCCGGTCACCCGGCAGCTGTCCCGTTCTCCGTGTCGGCGGCGGCGGGCCCGTTCGTTGGCGGTTGTTCAGCGGGTGCTGAGGTCGCGTCACCCGGAAGGGTGAGGTCGCCGTCGCTGTACCGCGCGGTGGGGTGCGAACCGCCTCCCCGGGGCGTTGTCGCCCTTGGCGGGCCACGACCGGGCTGTCGTGGCCCGCCAAGGGGGCCGGGGCGCGCGGAGGGGTCAGATGGCTCCGCCGTAGTAGCTGCCGATCGTGCGGTGGTAATCGGGATCCGCGCTGTGCCGGTCCTTGTCGTACTCCGGCGAGTTCTTCACCTCGTCCTTCGTCCGGTTCACCCACACCGTCCGTTCGCCCGTGTCCACGCGCCGGATCGTGCCCGCGGGGAGCAGCACCTCTCGGCCGAAGATCCACGGGCCGGTGTCGACCACGATGTGTGCGGAGTCGACCTCCTCGGTGTGCCGGTCGATCTTTCCGATGTGGCCGTCCGTGGCCTCGACGCGGTAGCCCGTCAGGTCCGTGCCCGGGGCGTATCCCTCGGCGTTGCCGTAGTCCCACATTCCGCTGGTCATAGGAGCCTCCTCGGTTGGTGGTCCGTCGTCGTGGTGCGGCTGCCGACTTCCCCGGGCCGAGCGGAGCATGCACCCCGCCCGCTGGCCTTTTGTCCGGAACGGTGCCTCGGGCTCTTTCCACCGGGCGCCGGACCCTCGCGGGTTTGGAAATGGCGGCACGGTGAAGACGAGCGCTGACACCGGCCGTATTCATCGAGGTAGGAGAAGCGCATGGGCGTCATCGCCTGGATTCTGATCGGACTGTTCGCGGGCCTCATCGCGAAGGCCCTGATGCCGGGCAAGGACCCGGGAGGCCTCATCGTCACGATCCTTCTCGGGATCGCGGGCGGTCTGCTGGGAGGCTGGCTCGGCAAGGTGATCTTCGGTGTCGATTCCATCGACGGCTTCTTCGATCTCTCCACCTGGATCGCCGCCGTCGTCGGCTCGGTCATCATCCTCGCCGCCTACCGGCTGCTCACCGGAAACAAGCCCCACCGCCACGCCTGAGGGTGGGTGCCCGGCAGGTCCACGGCGGCTCCGCCTTGTACCGAGGGCGGAGCCGTTTCGACTGTCCGCCCCCACGGGCTGACCGCGGGGGCGGACAGTCGATCACGGGCCGGGTGGCCGTCGGCTTCCAGGTCCGGCCCGGCAGCCGACGGCCGACCGGCCCTCGCCCGCCCGTCCGCGCCGTCCGGCCCCACGGGGTCCGCCGGCCGCGTCATGCCCGTGCGCCGTGCCGATTCGGCCGGGCACCGGCGGCGTGTGACCGCGTGTGACCGATAGGGGGCCAGGGCCGCGCCGGCCCCCTAGGCCCGGGTGCCCCGCCGTGCCGGGCACGAGCGACGCTCCTGCCCGCACCCGCCGTTCGCCGCGGCCGGCTTCACCATGGCCGGGCTGTGCCGAGCGCCCCGCCGCGCCGGTCGGAGCTGTGGCACGACAGTCGTCCCGGAGCACCGGGGGACCGGTCGTGGACCACCCGCCGCGCCGTCGCCGCGGGCTGGCCATCGGCATCGCTGCCCGCTGTCCCCTCACGGGCCGCCGCCTCTGCCGGGCCGTGGCCCCGTCCAGCGTGCTGCTCGCCCGCCGCGCGCCGCGGTGCCGGACAGGACGACCAACCCGTTCGGGAGCACTTTCCACCGAGGGTCGGTGTGGGATTCGGGCAAGGAGCAGGAGGAGGGCGGTCGGGCCGGTGGCCGTGACGGGGTCGGGTTATGTGCTCGGCACCGACGCGCGGGCCATCACCGCGAGGTACCGCTCACCCGCTGATCCGGCCTGTCGAGGCCTGCCAGGGCCGGACCGCGTAGGCCGTTTCCGGCGGGCAGGAGCGCGGGCCGCTCCAGGGGCTGGACCAGGGCGCGGGTACCACGGTGGTGCTCCGGCGGGATCAGGCCGGCCGCCGTGGCGGGGGAACCGAGGTGCCGGCGTCTGGCGGACGGCGGCTCAGGTGGCCGGTTCCTGTGCGGTGTCCGGCCGGGCGGGGCGGGGGCGGGGGTGCCGACGGGCGGGGGGCTGCGAGAATCCGGATCGTGACGGTCGACTGGAACAGGGACGGTGTGGTCTTCCGGCGTGCTGCCGGTGAGCACACGCACGAGGTGCTGGGCGTGCTGGACGAGGCCGCGGCCTGGCTCGGTGCGAAGGGTGTCCGGCAGTGGCCGGCGCGGTTCGGCGCGCACTGGGTCGAGGGTGCGATCGCCCGCGGTGAGACCTGGCTGGTGGACGTCGACGGCGAGCCCGCGGGCACGTTCACCCTGGACTGGGCGGACCCGATGTGGGCGGACATCGGCGGCACCGCCGGGTACGTCCACCGGCTCGCGGTGCGGCGCCGGGTGCCGGGGCTCGGCGCGGTGATCCTGGACCGGGCCCGCGAGGCGGCCCGGGAGAGGGGCGTCGACGCGCTGCGCCTGGACTGCGTGCGGCACAACGGCCGGCTGCGGGCGTACTACGAGGGGCGGGGGTTCGTGCACCGGGGGGACGTGCCGGTGGACGGCCCGCCCGGGTCGCGGGCACAGGACGCCCGTCCGGCGGTCTGGCTCAGCCGTTACGAACTGCAGCTGCCGCCGGGGGCGTGATGGCGCGCCCGCGCGTCAGCGGGGGTCGCTACTGCGCGGGTCTCCTCGGCCTGATGGGGGTGTCGGCTTGTGCCACCGGCCGGACTGTGGCGGTGCCACGGGCGCGGGCACGCCGGCTTCCCCGCACCCTCACCAGGCCCGCGGCACGGTGCGCGCCGGTGCCGGCGGTGGTGGGCGACTGCCTCCGGCGCGGGTGCGGTGGCCGTTCGGTGGACGCGGAACTCGTTGCCGGCCGGGTCCTGAAGGACGGCCCGGGTCGGACCCGGGACGCTGTGCTCGCGGGCGGCGCTCGCCCCCGGACCGGCCAGCCGTTGCACCTGCTGCGCCAGGGTGATGCCGGGTGCGGTGGCGAAGTCGAGGTGCGCACGGTTCCTGCCCTGCCCTGCCGTTGCTCGGCCGCACGCCGGAACCCGGGCGCCGGTGACTGCCGCGCCGTGACGATGACGAAGTCTCCGTCGTCCTGGGTGATTTCGCCTCCCGGCGCGGTGGCCCACCACCGGGCCGGCTCTTGCGGCCGCGAACAGCCCACCGTGATCATCACTGTGGACGGACTCATGGTCGCCACCCTGGCCACGGCCACCGACAACGGCCCTCATCACCTGTTCGCGGCCGTCCCACCCCACCGCCGGCACGCGCCGCCGTGAGCTCCGCGGACGAGCTCTTGCCCGTGCCTCGTCCCGCCGGGCCGTTACGCGTCGTCCAGCGGGCGGCTGGGCAGTTCGCGGCGGAGTACCGGGGCGATCTCGGTGAAGAACAGTTCCAGTGTGCCGAGGTAGTCCGCGCGGTCCAGGACCTCGCCGTCCACGTGCAGGTGGAGCAGTTCGTGGCCGAAGTGCGCGTGCTGGCCCAGCACTTTCTCGATGATCTGCTGCGGGCTGCCGACCAGTACCGAGCCGTGTTCGATCCAGTCCTCGACGGTGTCGAAGCGGATCGAGCCGCCGTCGAGGGCCCGGTTGACCTTCAGGCGGGCCTCGAAGACCGGGCGGTAGCGCGCCACCGCCTCCTGCGAGGTGCGGGCGCCGAAGTAGCCCGCCGTGCCCGCGCCGACCAGGGCGCGGGCCGGGTCGTGGCCGTAGGCCGCCCAGCGTTCCCGGTAGTGGCGCACGATCGCGGCGTAGGGGCCGATGGCGCCGGCGCCGTTGGGGGTGAACAGCGGGTCGCCGTGGCGGGCGGCGAAGTCGGCGGAGTCCGGGTTGCTCCCGGCGCCGTGCCAGATCCGGATCTCGGGCCGGAAGGGGCGCGGCAGCGCTTCGGCGTCCTCCAGCGAGCGGCCGAGCCGGCCCTGCCAGGTGACCTTCTCCTGCCGCCACAGCCGGCGGAACAGCAGGTAGTTCTCCTGGAGCAGCTCCCACTGGTTCTCCCGGGTGACGCCGAACAGGCGGGAGGAGCGCGGGTAGGCGCCCTTGGCGACGATCAGGTCCAGCCGGCCCCCGGCGAGGTGGTCCAGGGTGGCGTAGTCCTCGTAGGCGCGCAGCGGGTCGAGCATGCCGAGGGTGGTGACGGCGGTGAACAGCCGTATCCGCGTGGTGACGGCGGCGATGTGGGCGAGCAGGACGGGCGGGGAGCTGGAGACGGCGGGGCGGTCGTGCCGCTCGCCGATGCCGTAGGCGTCGAAGCCCAGCTCCTCGGCGAACACGGCGTAGTCGACGAGTTCGCGGAGCTGGTCGTGGTCCGGCTTGGACTGGTCGGGCAGGTGGGGCAGGAGCAGGAAGCGCATGGCGGTCCCCCCGGTGCGGCATAGAGCATCGAGTTGATGTGTCAACTCCAGCATGGGCGTGCCGGGTTGACACGTCAACCGGCTTCGGGGGTTTCAGGGCGCGGGCCGCTCGTCCTTCAATCGTTCCGTCAGGGTGGCGGAAATGCCGACGAGTGCCCGCCGCTGATCCTCCGTCAGGGGATCGGTGAGCCAGCGGCGGATGTGCGCCGCGCGCCGGGGCAGCGCGGCGGCGACGGCGGCCCGGCCCTCCTCCGTGAGGGCCACCACGGCGCCGCGCCCGGTGTCCGGGCAGGGCTCGCGGGTGACCAGGCCGCGCCCGGCCATCCGGGTCAGGTGGTGGTGCAGCCGGCTCTTCTCGAACTGGGTGACGCCGCTCAGCCGGTAGGGCCGCAGCTTCCCGCCGGGGGCGGCCAGCAGGGCCTGGAGGATGGCGAGGTCCGGCTCGGACAGGCCGGTCTCCTGCTGCAACTGCTGGGCGAGGCGGCGCCAGAACAGCACCTGGGTCTCGAAGAAGCCGCTCCAGACCTCGTCCTCCTGCTCGTCCAGCCACCCCGCCCGGTCGGCCTGCCCCGCCTGCCCCGTCCGCTCCGCCCGCTCAGCCATGCGGCCGATGCTATCGACCGCACGGCGTTGCCCGCGTTGCCGGCGCTGTCCCTGCGGGCAGCGCCCCCCGGAGGGGCGGCGCGCCGTCCGCCACCGTTTTGATCCGGCGCCGCCCCCGGGGACGATGCTCGCCTGACCCGGACGACTCCCGGACCCCGCCGTAGGCGGAACGGGTGATGACCGACCAGGACGGCCCGGCCCGGAGCGTCTCTGCGAAGCCGTCCCCGACATCGGGCGGGCCGGCAACTGAGCCAGCGCCGCGAACGGCCGGTTCGTGGCCGGAAGAGCCCCCGGCCGCCACCGGTCCGCAGGTCTCGTGTCTGCGCCACGGCGGCCCCACCGCAGCACCACCGGGCCGCTGATTTTGCCGGGTCATTTGGGTTCGGGCACGGATTTCGTGAAGCCGATCAGTAGGTTGTCACGGTCTGTGTCGGCGGCTGGCCGCGACGAGGAGGAGTCGTTTCCGGAGCAAGGGCGGCTTCGCTCGACCGAACATGCCGCGCTTGAGGGCCTTGAGGTCGTTGGCGCGGCCCTCGACCGGGCCGGATGACCGGTTGGTGCTCATGCCGCAGACGACGGCGTCGAGGTCGGGGATCAGTCCGGCGGCGAAGCCGGCCAGGCCGCTCCGGCTGTAATCCCCAGTGCATGACGGAGGGCCCAGAGCGCGATACCCGAGGCCCTCCTGCTTCGCTCAGGCCGCACCTTCGAGGTGTGCTGCCCGCCACCCGGCGCACGCCGAGTGGCGAACCCGCTCCAGGGCCAGGAACAGTCGATACATGACACAGACCACATGGACCGAAGCCAGAATCGAGCTCCCCGCCACCGAGGGCGGCCACGCCGCAGACACAGGCTTGGCCCTCATCGGCCCGGACGGCTGGGTGCACGTCAAGCCGGACATTAGCGGCGGCGGGGGCTTCAGGTCCTACCCGCCCCAGACGGTCTCCAAGATCACCTGGAAGACCGATCCGTGGTCCGCGGACCAGTAGCGCACGCGAAAGGGCCCCGGCACCGAAGCGCCGGGGCCCTGCCTGCTGCTACGCCGCGCCGTCCGGATCCTTGGGCTATAGCCGCAGGCACAGGTCCTTCAGGCCCGACCGACATCCCCAAGCGCGGCTGGATCGCGATCCTCAGACGCACCGGCCGCGAGTCCTCGCCGACGAACTGCCGGACCGGGCCGCAGCGCTCACCTGATACGCGGTGCTGGCGATCTTCCCCGCGCTGCTGGTCCTCGTCTCCAAGGCCATGCGCCTGGAGCCGGGCCACGGGGAGGAGACTCCTACCGCGGAAAGGGGCGCCTTGTCGGCAGGGGCGCGCTACGGAGCTGCCGGCTCAACCAGACTTTCCTTCATGCGTGTTGACGGTCGTGGGCGCCCCGCGCCCCGCGGCTCCGGGAAGAGGCCCCGCAGAACCGGGGGTGGAATATCCCCCCGAGGCGGGCCTGGGCCTGCTAGGGTCTCCCTAGTTGCAGTAGTGGTTCCCATGAACTTTGTGTGCGCCTGCTGATGTTTCGCAGGCGCCTTTTTGTTTCCCGGCTCTTCCCCGGGTGGGTGCTCATCGCGGCGACTCGGAGTCCGCACTGTGCGGGCTTCGGACAGCCCCTTGAAGGAGATTTCTTTATGGCTAATGGCACTGTGAAGTGGTTCAACGCGGAAAAGGGCTTCGGCTTCATCGAGCAGGAGGGTGGCGGTCCTGACGTGTTCGCCCACTACTCGAACATCAACGCCAACGGCTTCCGTGAGCTGCTCGAGGGCCAGAAGGTCGAGTTCGACGTCACGCAGGGCCAGAAGGGCCCGCAGGCCGAGAACATTCGTCCGCTGTAGTTTCTGCCACGGCACCCGCCTGGTAGCGAGGGGCCCGCACCGCGTACACGATGCCCGGTGCGGGCCCCTCGGCATTGCGCCGCCATGCGCATTCCCCGGCCGTCCCCGGCCCCTGGCTCCGCCACCGGCGGCCATCCCCACGCGAGACGCGCAGCGCCGCGTCCGGATCGGCGCCCTCCCGTGACACCCACGGTTCGAGGTTCTTCGCTCCCGCCCCGCGGTGAGTGCTGACCTGAGGTGACGTGCCGCACGGTTTCACCGTCCACGCCCCGCACTCCATACTTTCGGCCCGTTCCCTGCGGCCTCCTGCCGGCGCCCCGCGCTGCGGAGCCGCCTCGCGACGTGCCGCCCCAGGAAGGTTTCCCATGAACCGCTCCAGCCGCTCCCCGCACAAGAGCGCCAACTCCCGCTCCTCGGCCTCCTCCCGCTCCGGCGGCAGCTCCTTCTACGGCGACCGGCCCTCCAGCAGCGGGGGGCACTCGCCCGGACGAACTGGTCGTCAGGGTGTTTCCGTGCAGCGTGAGTTCGCGATGCCGGTGAGCACCACTCCGGCACTGCCGGCCGTCGAGACCTTCGAGGAACTGGACATGCCGAAGGCGTTGCTGTCGGTGCTGACCCGCCAGGGCGTCACCGCGCCGTTCCCGATCCAGGCCGCCACGCTGCCGAACTCGCTCGCCGGCCGCGACGTTCTCGGACGGGGCCGCACCGGCTCCGGCAAGACCATCGCGTTCGGTCTGGCCGTGCTGGCCCGCACCGCGGGCCGGCGCGCCGAACCCCGCCGACCGCTGGCCCTGGTCCTGGTCCCCACCCGCGAACTCGCCCAGCAGGTCACCGACGCCCTCACCCCCTACGCCCATGCGGTGCGCCTGCGCATGGCGACCGTGGTCGGCGGGGTGTCGATCGGCCGCCAGGCCCACGCCCTGGACCGCGGGGCGGAGGTCGTGGTGGCCACGCCCGGCCGGCTCAAGGACCTGATCCGGCGGGGCGACTGCCGGCTGGACGGGGTCGGCATCACGGTGCTCGACGAGGCCGACCAGATGGCGGACATGGGCTTCCTGCCGCAGGTCACCGAGCTGCTCGACCAGGTGGCCGAGGGCTGCCAGACGATGCTGTTCTCCGCGACCCTGGACCGCAACGTCGACCGCCTGGTCCGCCGATTCCTCAAGGACCCGGTCACCCACTCGGTGGACCCGTCCGCGGGAGCGGTCAGCACCATGGAGCACCACGTCCTCCATGTGCAGAACCACGACAAGAACGCCACGATCGCGCACATCGCGTCCCGCGACGGCGGGGTGATCATGTTCATCGACACCAAGCACGGCGCCGACCGCCTGGTGGAGGACCTGCTCGCCAACGGCGTCAAGGCCGCGGCCCTGCACGGCGGCAAGTCCCAGCCGCAGCGCACCCGCACCCTGGAACAGTTCCGCACCGGCCAGGTCACGGCGCTGATCGCGACCAACGTCGCCGCCCGCGGGATCCATGTCGACGGCCTCGACCTGGTCGTCAACCTCGACCCGCCGAACGACCACAAGGACTACCTGCACCGCGGTGGGCGCACCGCCCGGGCGGGCGAGTCCGGCACCGTCGTCACCCTCGTCCTGCCCAACCAGCGCCGCGAGATGGCCCGGATGATGACCACCGCCGCCATCACCCCCGTCACCACCAGGGTCAGCGCCGGCGACGAGGACCTGGCCCGCATCACCGGCGCCCGCGTGCCCACCGGCATCCCCACCGTGATCGCGGCCCCCGTCGTCGAGCGCCCGCGCCGCAGCCCGTCCACGAGCCGCAACCGCCGCAGCCGCCCCGCCCGCACCGTGGGCGCCACCGGCACGGCCGCTGTGGGCCGGGTCGGCCAGGGTTCCTCCGGCCGCCGCCGGGCACCCCGCCGCGTCGACCTCGCCGCCTAGCAAGCAGACCGGGCCCGGACCGCCGCCGTGGTCCGGGCCCACCGGACACACCGGCGCCCGCCGCCGGCCGTCCCACCGTCGTCAGCGCCCCGACCACCGCCGGCCCCGGCGGAAGCGACCCAAAGGAGTCCGCCCATGACCCTCACCCTCGAACCCCCCGCCGCCACCGCGGTCCGCGACCTCATGACCCACCCCGAGCTCCAGATCAGCGACGACGTCATGCTTGACGTGGCGATCCACATCCTCCACGGCTCCGGCGCCGACCACCTCCTGGTCCGCGACGACGACGGCCGCTGCGCGGGCCTCCTGACCCGGCGGCACCTCGCCCCGTTCCAGGCCCGCTCCCGGACCACCGCGCGTACCCCGGTACGCGACATCGTCCTCGACCGGGCCCCGTTCGCCACCCCCGACATGCCCGTCGCCACCGCGGCAGCCGCCATGCGCGCCCGGGACCTGGTCGTGTGGCCGGTCGTCGACCACGACGGCCACGCCGTCGGCCTGCTCACCATCTGAGGGCACCCCTGAACTCGACGAGTTGCAGCGCGCGGGCGTCATCCATCTCCTGCGCGAGGCGTTCGACGCGATCGAGGCCGTCGACGGGGAGGACGGCGAGGTCGTCGAGATCACCGATACCTTCATCGGTGTCCATCCCGAGGGCGCGCTGCTGAAGGCGTTCGTCGACGCGCCCTCGCTGGAGGATGCCGAAGCCGCTGTCGAGGCCGTGGCCGGCGAGATCGTGGAGGGCTGTGAGCCGCTCGCCGGGTGGTCGATCGGCAAGTGCGAGCCCGCCACCGCCGCCCGCAGGCTGGCCAGGAAGGCGGAGTACCGGATCCGCTCGTCCCCGCTCGGGCCGTTCTCCGACAGGTCGAACCACACGTGGGACATCTGTCGCCACTCGGTGCGGGCCTGGGCGGTCCCGGCTCCGCCGAGCACGCCCGTGAGGGTCATGCTCAGGCCCCACGCCGGCGAGGAGGACGGAACGGAGCCGTGCGCGGACGGTGGTGCGCTTCTTCAGCTTCTTCTCTCGTGTACTGCCGGAGCCGGGTCCTGACGCCCTATCCGGTTCGCGGAAGCGCTGACAAGGGCGCCGCGGTGTTCTTCCGGGCAGCATCGTGGCGCGACGGCGAATGGCCTGTGCATGCCGGGAACGGGGCGCCGCGAACCCCGAGCAGGGGACAGCCGGACCTCCATGGAGGCGGACGGAGGAGGGGCCGAACGCCTCCCGAGGCTTAGACCGTGTCCTATGTGGTGGTGGCTCGTTGATCGGGCATGGGGCGGGGTACGTGGAGTTGGATTGTTCCGGACGGGTTGTGGGAGATCGCGAGGCCTTTGATCCCACCGGAGCGGGTGCGGCCACAGGGCGGCGGAACAGCTAACACGCCTGATGAGACCCTGTTCGCGGCGATCGTGTACGTGCTGGTCAGCGGATGCGCGTGGCGCGCGAAGCGTACGACGTGCCTCATCTGCGGAAATGGCTTCGTGGCAAGCGGATCGGCGTCCGCATCGCCCGCAAGGGCATCGACTCCAGCGAGCGTCTCGGACGCCGCAGGTGGGTCATAGAACGGACGATGTCCTGGCTGAGCGGCTACCGCAGACTCAACCACCGCTACGAACGAGATCCCCGCAACTACCTGGCCTTCCTCGGCCTCGCCGCCACCCTCTGCTGCTACAAGCGCCTGACCCGCCTCACCACATAGGACACGGTCTTAGCCGTTCCCGATCGCCGCCCAGCGCACCGGCCCTGACTGCTGAGTGGGTGCCAGATGGGGGCGGCCGGGCCGCGCTCCGCCGCGGGAAGGGCCCAGGAAGCCGCACGCGGGATCGCTCCGGTACGGCCGCATCTGGTGAAGTTGCCTTCCGGCTTCGGTTGAGGGGGCCCGGTGGAGCAAGAGGCGCGCCAGGCAAAGCAGTTCGGGTACAGCGTCTCTCCCGTGGCGGCCCGGGAGACCCGGCAGGGCAGCGCCTGCGCGGCCGCCCTGGACGTCGTCGCCGCTGCTGGTTTTCTCGCCCGCGGGGGGTTCGGCGATCTGGAGGCGGGGGCGGTACGCGCGCCCTGCGGCTGTGGTCCACCGTTTTCGGAGGGCCGGGACAGTCTTTCTGGGCGGTCAAGTCCGGAAGTGATGGCCGTTGAGCAGGGCGCTGCCGAGGGGGGTGAGTGTGTGCAGGACGGCGCTGCCGTGTCTGGTGGTGGTGATGAGGCCGGCTTTGCGGAGGATGGAGGCCTGTTCGCTCGCGGTGGGCAGTGACGCGCGGAGGCGCTCGGCGAGCTGCCCGGTGGTGCAGGGTCCGTCGCTGATGGCATGGAGGGTGCGGGCCCGGGTGCGGCCCAGGAGCGCGGACAAGGCGCCGTCGATCTCGTGGTGGGACGTCGTCAGCAGTGCGGCGGCGTCGGACACGCCGCGCATCACGGGCAGGAAGAGCAGGACCGGTGCCTGGTCGTCCGCCGGGTTGGTGTAGGAGATCGGCCGGGTCTGGCAGAAGGCGGACGGCACCAAGAGCAGGCCCCGGCCCTCCAGGTTGACGGTGCCGGTGAGAGTGCCCCTGCCGATCTCCAGTGTCGGTGGCTTCCAGCGGAACTCGGGTGGCAGTGCGGCGAGCATCGCCTCGGGTCCGTCCTGGGCGAGCCTGAGCGCGTGCGTGGTCTGTTCGGCCCGCAGCCGGGGCAGGATCCGCTGCCAGTGGGGGGCCACGGCAACACGGTGGACGTCCTGGAGGAACGCGAGCAGTTCCTCACGGTCCTTCCGGTCGTACGCGATGTCGCCCCACGCCACACCGGCCCAGGGGCCCGTGCAGCGTGAGTAGTGGTCCCGAGCCTCGGCGGCCGCCTCGAGTTCGGTGTGCAGGTTCTCCGCCGGCGCGGCACGCAGTGCCTCGATCCCCTCCTCGACGGACGACGCGGCGCCGGTGACGGTGAACAGGTCCAGGACGGTCTCCCGGAAGAGGGACGAGGCCGGATGGACGGGGGCCGGAGACTGGGCGTGGACCTTGTGCCGCCAAGCGCCGAACATCGCCCGGCCGTGCGGCTGCTGCAGGGTTGTCAGCGCGTGCAGCGTCTCGCCGAGCGGGCCCCAGGTCGCCGCTATCCGAGTCCTGGCGAGGTCCTGCGGGGTGAACGTGATGCGTAACACGTGAGGCTACTCCCGGGCTCTGTTCGGACGTCCACCTTCTTTCCGCCGCCCATCGTCTCCGGCCGTGCACAGCTGCTTCAAGTGGGCCTCACCACAGGTGTTTCGGCGACGGCCGAAAGGACTGGGACCGCGCCTACGAGCACCGTCAGGATGGAGCCCGAAGGCGACGGGCCGGGGGAACCGCGAGACACAAGTGGTTCCCCGGGCCGGAAGGTCGCCCGAAATCGAGAACCCATCCAAGGAGGCGTTCATGCGTATCCGCCATGTTCTCGCGGCCACCGCAATCGGTGCCGCGCTCACCGTGGGGGCTGCGGCCGTACCGGCTGTGGCGGCCACGCCGCCGGTTGCGACCCCCAGTTCGGCCGCGCTCTACTGGGTGAACTCGGGCGAAACGTTCAACCGATTCGACCCCTGCAACCAGCGCGGCGCGTGGTACTGGGACAACTACTCGAACGTCTACAGCTGGGACTGCCGCTGGAGCGGCAGCACCTACAAGCTGTGGCTCCAGAAGGGCTGAGCAACCCCTCTGACGGACCTGCCCCTCGTTTCTAGCGGCTTGTCACCCGCCCATGCCCCGGGGGCCTGGGCGGGACGGTGCCGCGAGACGGGAGTCGATGTCCTGCCACTGCCCCAGGGATCGGGACGCTCCCTGGGGCAGTGGGTCTGTGGGTTGGTCGTGGCGACACCACGGTCTGAGCGGGCCGGAAGCAACGGCCTCTGGTCTCTCCGATAGCTGCCCGACACTGGTGGCCGCCCGCCGCGTGAGCCCTTGCGCGCTGGCGGGCGGCCTCAGAGGCGTTCAGGGCGGGGAAACTGGTCAGCTTGAGAGTCGGTCGACCAGGGAGCAGATGGCGTGTATGTCCCCGGAACGCCCGGCTTGCTTTGTTCACGGGTTGCGGAGTCAGTTCGTCACGATTTCGGGAGGCGCCTGCTGAACGGTGGAGCCGATGTTTACGAGAACGGGAGCCACCCGCCGACGTCCGGCAACGGCGCGGTGCTCGCTTCCGCCTGCCCCCGTAGCCAGCGCTTTTGGCCTGAGCCCCAGACGACCGCTACCCGGCGGCCTTCGGTCGCCACCGAGGTGCTGACCGCTGTCGTGAACATCCAGCTTGGGCGCTGACTCCCAAACTGCTGTCGAAACGCTGCTCTGCGATGTGAACAGAGCCACGCGTTCGGTGTGCACGCCTGCACCCGCCCCCGCGTGCACGCGAGAAAGAACGCCGACGCGGCGCGCGACGTCCCGCCGATCGGCGGCGTGGCCCAGGAGCTCGCGCTCGGCCAGGCGCGGTTGCGGGGCGACCGCAGGCCGGCCCGGCGCCTCGACACACACTCTCGGTCACACTCACCCCACACTCACTCAGCCCGGGAAAGTCCGTCCGCGCGGCCGTGGACAGGCATGATGGGCTGTTTCTCGGGTGAGTGAGTACGGAGTAAGTGTGACTGTTAGTCACTGGCAACCCGGGCACGCGCCGGTCGGACCGTCCGGCGGACGCGGCGCACGCAGTCACCTGGGTGACCGCGGGCCGGGCCGGCTCGTTGTCGGGAACGGACCGATTCGCCGCCACCGTGCCGGAGGACCCTGATGCCCGATCGGCTGCCGCCCGCCGCCGGCGCCGACGACGTCCGGGCCGCCCGCCTGCTCGCCGAGCAGGCGCTGAACGCCCTGGAGAGCGGGCAGCGCGACCTCGCCCGCGCGCTCGGCGCCCTCGCCCTGCTGCACGCCCGCCCAGCGGCCGACCCCGACGAGGCGGTACCGGCATGGGTGCCGGCGCAGGCCGCGCCCCGATCGAGGGAGCCCACCGCGCAGGACAGGATCCTGCTCGCCCTGGCCGCCGCAGACGGCGAGGGCTTCCGCCACCTCGATGAGATCACCGAGGCGTGCGGCATCCCGCGCAGAACGGTGGAGAACACGCTCACCCGCCTGGTCAAGGCGGGCCGGGTCGTTCGCAACCCGGCCACGCCCGGGGAGTACAGCGTCCGGCCGGCCGAGCCGACGGGAGCGCCGGCCCCGGCCGCAACCCCCTGAAAGGCCACAGGCCCCCGACCCCGGCCCGCGGCGCCGGGCGTACCCACGGGGCGGTGACGCCGGGTGACCTCCCCCTCCCTCCCCCCTGGCGCCGGAAGCCTCCCCGGCACAGGTCACGGGCCCGGGAAGCGTTCTCGCGGCGCCGGGGGAGGGAGGGGGGAGGTTGCGGAAAGTGGCGGTGGTGACCTGCCGTCCGGAGTCCGGCGTCCGGCCCCGGCTGCCGCACGCGGGTCCTGGTGTGGGTCCTGACGTGGGATTCCCCCCCCGCTGGCACCGCCTGCCCCGTTTCCGCTCGGGTGCCGAAGGTGGCTGCCGGGGCGGGGGCGTCGGTGGTGGCGGCGAGGAAATGTGTGACGGCCGGGCCGGTTGGCCGGCCGGGTATCGGCCGGCCAACCGGTGCGCGCGGGTGCCGGTCAGGCTAGGCGGCCCTCGCGGGCGAGGGCGCCGAGCCAGTGGGCGGAGGGCTTCGGGGTGCGCGCGAAGGTCTCCGGGTCCACCGCCACCAGGCCGAAGGTCGGCCGGTAGGAGCCCCATTCGTAGTTGTCGAGCAGGCTCCAGTGCAGGTAGCCGCGGATGTCCACGCCGTCGCGCAGGGCGTCGGCGAGACCGGCCAGCGCCTGCGTGGTGTAGGCGATCCGCTCGGTGTCGTCGGCGGTGGCGATGCCGTTCTCGGTGACCAGCAGGGGCACCTCCGGGCCGACCGTCCCGGCGGTGCGGCGGACCGCCTCACCGAGCGCCTGCGGGTAGTACTCCCAGCCCTTGATCGTGGTGCGGACGCCGTCGGCGACCGGGACCGGGCCGTCGACGCCGACCGGGGCGCGGGTGTAGGTCTGCACGCCGATCCAGTCGTCGCCGCGGGCGGCCTCGGTGAAGACGTCCTCCCGTCGGCGGGCCACGGCCGCGACGGTGGCCTCGGCGCCGGGTTCCACGGGGTAGAGGTTGAGGCCGGCGACCGTCCAGCCGATCAGCAGGCGGGGGTCGGCCTCGCGCAGCGCGGTGCTCGCGGCGCGGTGGGCCCGCACCAGCGCCTCGGTGATGTCCTCGCCGGGCTCGATCCGGTCGATGTCGCCCTCGACGGCGCCGCCCTCGGTGAACCGCTGCCTGATGGAGTGCATCCGGGCGAGGATGTTCGGCTCGTTGATGGTGGCCACGTACCGGACGCCGTCGAGCACCTCGGTGGCGGCGGTGGCGGCGTACCGGGCGAACAGCTCGGCGGCGTCGGGGGCGAGCCAGCCGCCGGCCTCGGCGAACCACTGCGGCAGGGTGATGTGCTGGAGCGTCACCACCGGGGTGAGGCCGCGGGCCAGGGCGCCCTCCACCATGGCCCGGTAGTGGGCCAGCGCGGCCCGCGAGTACCGGCCGCGCACCGGCTCGATGCGGGCCCACTCGATGCTGAACCGGTAGGCGTTGAAGCCGAGTCCGGCGAGCAGGTCCATGTCCTCGGGCCAGCGGTGGAAGCTGTCGGCGGCGTCGCCGCTGGGCTCGGGGATGAACGAGCCGGTGCGCTGTTCGAAGGCCCACCAGTCGCTGGTGGTGTTGTTGCCCTCGATCTGGTGGGCGGCGGTCGAGGCTCCGAACAGGAACCCTTCCGGTAGGGGGGCGCCGCTGACGCGGTCGCCCGCGTGAGCGTAGGCCCGGTGGCCGCAGCAGGAGGGCGGGTCCTCGGTGTCGACGGGGACGTCCTCGCGGGCGGCCTCGGTGCCGGACTCGCCGGCCGGCCGGGGTGCGTGCGGCTCCGACGGGGCGAGGTGTGCGGGGGTTTCGGAAGGGGCGGTGGCGGTGGCGTTGGTGCGGAAGGCGCGGAGGTCGGCCGGGTCGACGCCGCAGTGCAGGAGGAACTGCTGCGAGCTGCCGTGGCGTGCCCGGATGCCTTCCAGGAACGCCAGGATCGCCTCGGGCGGGGCCTGCAGCAGGAACGGGGGGAGCGTCGGCTGCCGGTCGGCCGCATCCGGTGCGCGGTTGAGCGGGATGGCGCGGGGGCGCTGGGCCAGTGCGGCGAAGACGTGCGGTACGGCGTCGGCCGAGCGGGCGTAGTCGGCCGCGATGCGTTCGGCGGGTACGTCGAGCAGGTCGAGCAGGAGTGCCACGAGGAGGCCGGTGCGGTCCTTGCCCGCCGCGCAGTGCACGAGAGCCGGGCCGTGCCGCACGATGGTGTGCACGGCGGTGGTGATCGCGGCCGGCGAGGACTCGGCCAACGCGAGGTAGAAGGCGCCGAGGTCGGCATCGGAGCGCATGGTTGTCATCAGGCGGTCCACGGAATCCGCCGCGGGGGCCAGGGACGCGTCGACGACGGTGATCCCGGCGGCTTCGACGGCCGTCCAGTCGGCCGGCTCGCGTTCGCCGGCGGAGCGCAGGTCCACGACGGCGCGGATTCCCGCGTCGCGCAGCTGGGCGACGGTGTCGGGCCCGGCGCTGGGGAACGCCTGGGCGGAGCGGAAGAGGACGCCGGGCCGGATCCAGGTGTGGTCGGGGTCCGACTGCCAGGCGGGGTCGCGGAAGTTGAGCAGGGACATGAGGACCTTTCGGTGGTGCGGGGGCGCTGTGTAGTGGAGGGCCGGCGGCGTCCGCGTGTCGTCTCGGCGGGCGAGGCGCTGGGGACGGTCTCGGCGCCGGGGTGTCAGGGACGCCGTGGGGCACGGGGGCCGAGGAGAGCGGTGTCCGGCCGGCTCGGGCCGGGGCGGGTCAGGGAGTAGGGGTGCTTGTTCGTGGCCGGGTTCCCCCGGCGGTGTGCGGGCTGCCGGCGGTGGGTGGCGGCGCCCGGGCCGCCCGGCCCGGTGAGGGCGGGGCGGGCGGTGTCACGGCTTCAGCCAGAGGGTGGCCGGGGAGACGTTGACGACGGTCCGCTTGGAGAGGTCGGGCAGGCCGCCGACTTTGGTGGTGGCCATGAAGCCGGCCGGGTTCTCGGTGAGGAAGAGCATCGGGGCCTGCTCGACGACGGCCTTGGCGGCCTCGTTGTAGGCGGCGGCCCGCTGGGCCTGGTCCAGTCCGGCGCGTCCGGCGGCGATGGCCTGTTCGGCCTTCGGGTCGCTCCAGCCGGTGAAGTTGTAGGGGGCGTCGGCGCTGAACAGGGTGCTCAGCGCGGTGTCGGTGTCGCCGAACATGCTGGTGACGAAGCCCTGCACCTGGAACTTGCGCTGAGCCAGCGAGGTGCCCAGGGCTGCCGGGTCCATCGGCTTGATGGTCATCTTCACGCCGACCTCGCCGAGCATCTGCTGGATGACGGTGGCGCGCTGCTGGCCTTCGGGGCGGTTGTCGACCTGGTACTCGAAGGAGAGGTCGGGGTGGCCGGACTCGGCGAGCAGGGCGCGGGCCTTCGCTGGGTCGTGGGCCGGGTAGTCGGCGGCACCGGCGGCGCGGTAGGGGGAAGCGGAGCCGATCGGGCCGTCCGAGACCTTGCCCTGGCCGAGGTGGACGACCTTCTCGACGGCTTCGCGGTCGATGGCGTACTGCAGGGCCTGGCGGACCCGGGGGTCGTCGAAGGGCGCGGCCTTGGTGTTGAACAGGATGGTGGAGGTGGCGCTGGGGCCGGTGGTGACCCGCAGTCCGTCTCGGGGGGCCTGCTTGAGTTGGGAGGGTGTTTCGGACCAGCTCAGGTCGAGGTCGCCGGAGCGCAGCGACTGGTAGCGGCTGTCGACGTCCGTCAGCACCTTGTAGACGATCTTGTCGGCGTGGGCCTTGTCGCCCCAGTAGGAGGGGTTGCGGGCGACGGTGACCGAGACGCCCGGCTGGACGCTCTCCACGGTGTAGGGGCCGGAGCCGACGGCGGGTGCGTCGCCGGCCGGGGTCCGGGAGACGTAGCCGAGGGAGCGGGTGAACAGGTTGGGGAAGGTCGCGTTCGGCGTTTTGAGGGTGAAGACGAGGGTGGTGGGGCTGTTCACCGTGGTTCCGCTGATGGTGGCGGCGTCGGCGGCGCAGGAGCACCTGCTCTCGGGCTTGGACAGGCGGGCGACGTGGTCGGCGACGGCCTGGGCGTCCAGCGGGCTGCCGTCGCTGAACGTCACGCCCTCGCGCAGCGCCAGTGTCCAGGCGGTGGCGTCGGTGTTCGGGGTGAACGCCTTGGCCAGGTACGGCTTCACGGTGCCGTTGTCGCCGTTGACCATCAGGGGGTCGTACAGCGCGTTGGCCAGGACCAGCACGGGCTGCGTGGTCAGTGTGCCGTCGGCCGGGTCGAGCTTGGTGAACGGGCGGTCCAGGCCGATTCTGAGTGTGCCGCCGTCGGTCGCCGGGCCGTCGGAGCCCGGGGCCGCCTGGGCGGAGCCGCCGGACAGCGCGTCATCGGCGGCCGAGCAGGCGCCGGCGGTGAGTGCGAGGGCGACGGTGCAGATGGCCGCTGCCAGAACGTGCTTGTGCCGCTTCATGGTTCCTCGGTCTCCTCGGAGGCGTGCCCGTTCGGCTGCCGTCGCGACCCACCATAGAGAAGTGGCACTAGTGCCAAGTGGCACTAGTGCAAACTTTTCGTGGCGAAATGCCGACGTCCCGGCGCCCGCCTTGAGCACCACCGGCCACCCGTGATTACGTGACCCCGGCCGGGCGGCACAGCCCCGCCGGACGGTACGGGGCCGGGAACGGGGCAAAACATGGACGAACCGGGAGCAGCACCGGTCGCGGTCGGGATGCGCGACCGCAAGAAGGCGCGCACCCGCGAGGTGATCCGGGCGGCAGCACTGGACCTGTTCGAGGAGGAGGGCTTCGAGCGGACCACCATCGAGCACATCTGCGAGCGCGCCGACGTGGCCCGCCGCACCCTCTTCCGCTACTATGCCGCCAAGGAAGCACTCCTCTTCGGCTGGGGCTTCGGCGAACCCATCCTCGACGCCTTCGCCGCCGCCCCCGCGAACCTCGGCCCGTGGGAGGCCCTCGTGCACGCCCTCGACGCCACCCAGGGCCGGCTCGAGGAACCCGCCGAGGACACCGAAAGACGCCGCAGGCTGCGCCGACGATTCCTCGGCATCCGCACCGTGCACGACTACGCGATCCTTCAGATCGACAACTTCGCGCAGCGCGCGGCCGACATCACCGCCACCCGGCTCGGCGTCGACCCCCTGCGCGACCTGCGCCCGTTCGCACTCGGCGGGGCGCTGGCCGCAATGACACGCCGTCAAGTTCTCCTCGGCGACGACCACGCCCTTGAGGGAAGCTGGGCGGACGCGTTCCGCGACATCCTGTCCACCACGGCCCGGAGCGGCCGGACGAGCGGCGACGGCACGGACGCAGCCTCGCCCGTGCTTCGCCGCGTCCGGCCGTAGCCCGGACCTGGCACGCGTCGGTCAGGAGTGGGCCAGGGCGCCGGCCCGCAGGAAGTCGAACAGCGTCCTCACCTCGGTCTCGTCGTCGCCGTCGCCGGTGAAGGAGAGCATGGCCTGGAGGACGGCACGGGCGAGGTCACCGACCGCCTGGGCATCGGACCGGCGCCGCGCGCCCAGCTGTGCGGCACTGGCCGCGCTGGCCCAGGACGTGCCCGGCGGCGCGAAGGATCTGGTCCGGCGTCGATAAGGAGAAGGCCAGGACGGCACCGTAGCCGCCCAGGACCCAGCCCCGGGCGGACTCCAACCGCCAAGCCCCCACACGAACGACCGGCAACGCATGCCCCGCCTTCGCGGGCGGCGCGACCGGCCCGCACGAAAGGCGCGCGGACCGGCAACACGCTCCGTGCGCACCTCCCCACCCCAAGCGGACAACGCCAGCCCTGGAATGTGGAACCGTCACGACTCATACTTCCCTCAGCCCCGCCTCATGCCGGGGCGGACCACGGTTCGCACAGCATGCGAATCATTCACGGTTCCGGAGGGAAACGTGTCCAGAAAACGGCAACTGCTCGTCGTCGCACTCCTGCTCGCCCTGATCGGCCTCGCCGCGCCCACGACGGCACAGGCCCACGTCCTCCAGGTGTCCTGCGAAGGCACGGTGCACAACGCCTACAACCCGCCCCTGACCGCCACGCCGCGGGACACCGAGGTCACCGTCGACTCCTCCTACAACATCGGCTGTGTGGCACCCGGCCACGAGGACATCCTGCCCGGCAGCGCCCACGTGCACGTCACCGTGCCCGACTACTCCTGCATCGACCTCCTGTCGACCGCCCCCGGCACGCAGACCATCACCTGGGCGGACGGCTCCACCACCACGTACGCCTACACCAGGGCGGTGTCCAACATCGCCGGCACCCTGGTGGTCACCAACTCCGGAACCGTCACCGCAGGCCGCTTCACGGGTTCCACGGTCCTCCAGGTCGCCACCGCCCCCGCGCCCAACCCCCTGATCTGCCTGACGACCGGCTACACCTCCCTGACCGCCGCCGTCAGCCTGCAGATCCTGCTGTGAGCCCCCACCGTCCGACCCGAGTCAAGACCCCGGGTCACGCGGCCGCAGCCGTCCCGACCGGCCCCCGGCCCACCCCGACACCTCGGCGAAACCCGGGAGAGCAGGACGTCGGACACACTTCGCAGAGATCCACGACATCGCGGAGTGGCTCGGCCGCCTTGTAGAGAACAGCGGCCAGGAGCCCGTCACCCCACAGGGCGGCGGGCTCCTGGCCTTCGCGGGCCCAGCTACTTACCGCCACCGGCCGCTCAGCCGCTACGCCCACTCCACACCGTGCTCGGCGAGCCGCGCGAGCTGGCCCGGCGTGAGCTTCGTCCGGGGGCTGTAAAAGAACGGTGTGACTCCCGATCAAGGAAGTAGCACCTGATGACAGACGTGACCGTCTCGGCCGAGGCCGTGGAGGCCCTGGAGGCCGTGCGGCCGGTGGAGTTGCGGCCGGATGCCCTGGACGACCAGTTGATCGGGCAGCTGGTCGACCGGGCCCGTGCGAGCGGGCTGCAGCTCACCGGCACCGGGGGCCTGCTCCAGCAGCTCACGAAGAAGATCCTGGAGTCCGCCTTCGAAGGCGAGATGACCGACCACCTCGGCTACGAGAAACACGATCCGGCCGGAGCCGGCAGCGGGAACTCCCGCAACGGCGTGCGCTCGAAGACCGTGCTGACCGAGGTCGGCCCGGTGCACAGCGAGGTGCCCCGGGACCGGGAGGGCTCGTTCGAGCCGCAGCTGGTCCGCAAGCGCCAGCGGCGCCTGTCCGGGGTGGACGAGATGGTGCTCTCGCTGTCCGCTCGCGGTCTGACACATGGTGAGATCTCCGCAGACCTGGCCGAGGCCTACGTCCCCGTCTTCACTACCGCTGAACGCCCGCCAGGCCCTTGATGCTGGTCTGGGTCGCCGCGGGTCTGGTCGGCGGCTGTGGTGTCCGGGTGTCCTGGCGTTGGGTGTGTGTTGCGTCCGCTTCTGTCGGTTGTGTGGGGACGCTGTCGCCTGCCGTTTGCCGGTGCTGTACTGGGTCGTCTGCGTGGCCAAGTATCGGGGTGTCAGAGTCGTTTTGTGGTGAACAGGGTGGTGCCGTGTGCCGGGTTCACTTCTTTCCGCTCGGTTTCGGTGAATCCGGCCTTGGCCAGAACGCGGCGAGAGGCGGTGTTCCAGTCCCAGACTGTGGCCCACAGGCGTTCGTATCCGGAGGATTTCGCCCATTCCAGAACCGCCAGCGAGGCCTCGGTCGCGTATCCCTGGCGCCAGACTCGGCGTAGCAGCTCGAATGCCAGTTCCGGTTCGCCTGCCGGTCCTCGCCCGTTGTCTACCAGTCCGCAGTAGCCGATGACGTCGTGAGAGGCTTTCCGCTCGATCGCCAGCAGCCCGGTCGACCACACTTGGTTGGTGCGAATCGATTCCTCGAGCTGCGCGACCGTGGGGTGTCCGTCTGCGTTGATTCGGCGGTGCGGTGGTACTCGTGGATCACGTTCGGTCCACAGCTCATGCTGGACGGCAGCCTCGGTGACCCGCCAGGGCCTGAGCAGGAGGCGACTGGTCTCAAGTACAACCGCGCTGTCGGGAGTTGCGCCATCTGTCATGGCACTAACCATCTCACGGGTGGACGCGCTGTCGTGTCATGGGGTGCGGGTTCGGTCCTGGCGATCGTGGACGCTCGGTACTCGATGCCGGGCGGTCCTGGGCATGGAGGATGGGTCCCTTTTCCTGACGGTACTGGACGGTGCTGCATCGGGTCTCTGAGTTGCGGCTGCAACGGGCAGTCCAGCGCGATCTGTGCGCGGAGCTGTCACGCTTCCGGGTGGACTTCTACGTTTGCTTGACCGGGCAGGAGCGGAGCGCTGATCGGCCGGCCGGCCGAACAGCGCGGCGTTGTGCGCCGGTGGGCCGGCGGGGCCTTTGGTGGGCCTGTCGTCGGCGCCCGGGCGGCAACGGCGGGTGGTGCGGGGCGGGCGACCGCGTGGCCCGTTGTCGGGCACGGGGGTTCCCGGGTCGAAAGCTAGCTCACCGTGCTGGTCGCCACGGTCAGCGTCTCCTCCCGGGCGGCTCGACGGCCGGTCGCCGTCCGGGGTCGGCACCCGGGCGCGGCCGGGCGAGTACCTGCTGGAGGCTCTGGTGCCGGAACTGGTAGACGGCTCCGGTCCGGCGCAGCACGCCGCGGCGGTGGGCGTCGTCCAGGAAGTTCATGGCGTCCCAGGGCAGTCGGCGTGTCAGCGGCAGCCAGATGCGGGCCGTCGTGAGCCACCGGCCCCAGGCGGTGAAGGCGAGGACGTAGGACGCCGAGCCGCCCAGTCCGCCGATGGCTGCCAGCGGCAGGGCCACGGTCAGGGGCCAGGTGAACGACCAGGGCAGTGCCAGGTCGAGCAGGGCCACGATGGCCGAGCCGCCGAGGGCGCAGCCCAGGGTGATCGCCGGGGCGAGCAGCAGGAACTGGCCGAGCGCGGCGGCCCGGTCAGCCGCGAGCAGGCCGGACGGTGTGGCCGCGGCGGTGGTGTCCACGGGGACTTCGAGTGCTGCGATCAGGGCGAAGACCAGCCCGGCCGTCAGGCCGAAGGTCAGCCCGAAGGCCAGCATCTTGTCGGTCGCGGTGCGGGCCAGTCCCGTGTCCGGCAGCCAGTCCCACATCGCCCGGACGAGGATGTCGGCCCAGGCGTAGCCGACTCCCAGGACGGAGCCGCCCAGCAGTCCGGCCCTGAAGCGGGCACGGACCTCGCCGGGTCTGCGGGCGGCCGGGCGCCATGCCGTCGGCAGCGCGAGCCGTACCCGGGAGGGGAGGGCCGCAGCGCGGCCCGACACGGCCAGGGCGCAGTGCGCGAGGCCGAAGGTGGTCCCGGAGAGGAGTCCGGCCAGGGCCCCCTGGAGCAGGAGCCGTGCCGGGTCGAACCCGCTGGTGTACAGGAAAGCCTGGCCGAGGGACTCCACGAGGCAGAGGGCTGCGGTCATGCACAGGGCGGAGACCAGCACGGTGTGCAGGACGCGCGTCGGTGTCCGGACGGACTCACCGAGCCGCCACCAGGCGAGGTCCTGCCGGTCGCCCGGGTTCCGGGCGTCGAGCGCGGACGCGAGGTGGCCCAGCCAGCGGTGGGCCCGGGCCGGGTCGTGGCCGCGCTGTCCGTGCTCCGTCTCCCCCCGTTCGGCGGCGCGGTGGCGGTAGAGCGCGGGGACGAAGCCCGTCAGGAGGTGTTCCTCCAGGTGGCGCGGGGTGGGGAAGGCGGTGGCGTCGAGGAGTTCGGCGGGGTCCTGTCGGTGGGGCCTGGCGTACATCGTCCGTGCGAGCGTGACCATCAGCGGGGTGCCCAGGACCTCTCCGAGCCGGACGCCCGCCGGGGTGTCCCGAGCCTGCAAGCGCTCCAGGACGGCGTCCCACAGCTCCGGCCCGCCGTCCTCACCCGGGGCGGGCGCGCGGCGGTCGGTCCGGGGAAGGTAGGCGGCGAGGTCCTCGGCGCCCAGGTCGGCGAGCTCGACGCAGGCCGCCCACACCAGCGGGGCGCCGACCGCGCGGACCGCCCGGGCGTACTCGTCCCGGCGGCTGGTCAGCACCAGCGGCAGGGATGTCGAGTTGAGCGCTTCCAGCGCCGGTTCGCGCAGGTCCTCGGCCAGTTCGTCGAAGCCGTCCAGGACCGGCAGGACCAGGTCGGCGTCGACCAGCGCGGCGGCCAGCGTCGACCCGTCGGGCATCCGGCTGGCCAGGTGGGGGTGGTCGCGCTGGAGGTGGTCGACCAGGAGGTCCCGCGGCGCGGTGCGGTCCGGGTCCCAGGCGCCGATGCCCAGGACCACCGGCACCCGGGAGAGGGGGGCGGAGGAGAGCAGGTCGAGGGCGAACCTGGCGGCCAGCACCGACTTCCCCGAACCGGGCCGGCCGAGCACGACCAGCCGCCGCGACGTGACGCCCCGGTAGGTGGCGACCACGTTGCCCAGTTCGCCGTTCAGGTCCAGGTCCTCGGGCGCGTCTCCCGGCCGCAGGCGCTGGACGTTCTCCGGGCGGTCCATCAGGTCGGCGGGGGCCGGACCGTACCGCACGGGCAGGGGGAACGGGTCGTGCACCCGTCGGTGCTGCTCCTCCCGCAGTAGGCGGCGCCGGACCTCGCGGGCCAGGGACGCGGCGGCGTCGGCGATCGCGTCGTTCGAGGGCCCGTGCGGGGCGGCGGGGTCCGGGACCGGCGGCCGCGGCCCGGTTGGCGGATCGGTGGGATCCGGACTGGCCGGCGGATCGGTGGGATCCGGCCGAGCTGGTGGTCGGCCGGCGGACTCGAGCGGGCCGACGGGCTCTGGCCGGGCGCTGTCAAGGATCGCGGTGAGCCGTTCGCGTTCCTCCGTCGAGACGCCGAGCCCATTCGCCAGGTGGTGCAGCGTGCTCAGCCGGGTGTCGGAGGACGTGCCCGTCTCCAGTCGGCGGACCGTGCGCACGCTCAGCTCGGACCGGTCCGCCAGCTGCTCCTGGGTGAGCTGGGCGCGTCGGCGCAGCTGACGCACGAACTCGCCCAGTTCACGGGCCACTTCTCTTCGCATTTCCCCGTCCCCTCGGTCAAGTCCGGTGCACCGAGCGTAGCGCGGGGACCGGCCATTCGTGGCCGGTCCCCGATGGCCGCCTTGTGGCCTGTCCTTCGGGGCCGGGCGGACCGCATCGTGGTCGGGCCGGCACCCCGCCGGCGGCTCGCTGTCGCCCGTCGCGGCGGACGTCGAGGACCCCTTTCCGGAGGAACGGACACCATGGTGATGAGGAGCAGCACGAGGTTCACCCCCGTCGCCGGCGCCGTGTGCGCGGCGGTGCTGACGCTGTCGGGCCCGGTGGCGCGCGCCGTCCCGGCCGAGGGCGGCCACGCCGCGACGCTGTCGGCGCTCAGGGCCTTCCAGTCGCAGGCCGGTCCGGGCGCCGCGGTCCACGCGGGCGCCCTCGGCGGGTCCTGGACGCTGTCGGCGGGCACCGGCACCGCCGGCGCCGACCTGCCGATCGGGCCGGACGAGTACTTCCGTGTCGGCAGCCAGACGAAGACCTTCGTCGCGGTGGTGGTGCTCCAGCTGGCCGAGGAGGGCCGGGTCGCCCTGAACGCGCCGGTCGCGGACCATCTGCCCGGCGTCGTCGCCGGCAACGGCTACGACGGCGCGCGGATCACCGTGCGCCAGCTCCTCCAGCACACCAGCGGCATCGCCCCGTACAACCCCTATCCCGGTGTGAGCACGCCGCGGCCGGAGCCGGACGGCGCCTACAGCCTGACGGCTCTGGTCCGGCAGGGGCTGAGCGTGCCCCCGGTCGCCGAGCCCGGCGCGGGCTTCACCTACTCGAACACGAACTACTACGTCCTCGGCCTGCTGATCGAGAAGCTGACGGGGCAGCCGGTGCACCGGGCGGTGACCGAGCGGGCCGTCGTCCCGCTCGGCCTGACCCGCACGCTCTTCCCCGCGCCCGGCGAGCGCGCCCTGCCCGCTCCCGCGGTCAACGGCTACCACATCGCCCGGCTCGGCCCCTTCTCGGTGTGGACCCCGGTGACGGACTACGACTCCTCGCTCTACAGCAGTGTGGGCGGCATGGTCTCCACCCTGGCGGACCTGACGGCCTTCCACCGGGCGCTGGCGGGCGGAGCCCTGCTCGCCCCGGAGAGCCTTGCCGAGATGCGCACCACCCTGGAGGTGAACCCGACGGTGGCCTACGGCCTCGGCCTGCACCGGCGGGCCCTGCCCTGCGGCGGAACCGCGTGGGGTCACTCCGGCGTCGTGCCGGGCTACCAGAGCTACACCCTGGTCACCGACGACGGCCGCCACGCCTCGGTCGTCACCAACGCCGCCATCCAGTTCGGCGCGCTTCCGACTGCGGCCCTCTACAAGGTCATGGACACGGCCCTGTGCGAGGACGCCCCCCAGGACTCCTGACGGCAGGCGACGCCCGACTGGGCCCGAGCCCGGTCGGGCGGGGTGTCCGACGCGGTCTCCGCCATTCACGTGGGGCCCGCGGTGCACCGCGCCGGGTCCACGCGCCGTGTTCGGGGTGCGATATCAGGTCGATGGCAGTACCGAAAGGCCCTGACGCCACCGGTGATGCCGTCGCACGAACCGCTGAGACAGACATGAGTCGGGGGTACGCAGTGACGGAACAGAGCGACGGAGGCGGGGACAACTTTGTCGCAACGCTTCTCTGGCTCCTCCTGGGATTTGTCGCCGGGTTCGCCTTGTCGACGAAGGTCGTCATCGCCCTGGAGATCCCGCTCGGTGAACAGTCGACGCTGAATGAGAGACTCCTGATTGTCGCTCTGTTCGTCGGGCCCGCCTTCCTTCTCGTGAGCATCTCGAACCATTTGGAGAGATGGGCCGCGCGGGGAAACTTCTCCTGGGCGAGATACTGGACGGCAATGTTCAGTGTCGCCGTGACGGTACTGACGCTGCTGGGTATGAACAGCGTCGACGACCTGATCGCCCTCGCCGACGCATGGAAGGCGTACAACGAACAGCGGCCCAGGTGAACGGCCCGGCTGAATCCGAACACAAGCAACGGGTCCGTCAGCTAGTGCTGTGACCGCATAGGTTCGCCGGGTTGCTGGATCACGCGGCGAGGGGGGGGGTCTGCCGCCCCAGCGGATGCCCTTCTCGCTGCGAACGCGGGCGCGCTCGCGGCGCTGGGCGGCCAGGACGTCGGGGTGGCGGGCGTTGGTGTTGCGCCAGTGCAGGTAGGCGTGCAGCGCGTGGGTCTGGACCGTGTGGTTCGGGTGGTTGGAGTTGGCGAGGGTGAACTGCCGCAGCGGTCCGAAGTGCGCCTCGATCGGGTTCGCCCAGGAGGCGTTGGTCGGGGTGAAGCACAGGTGGACGTTGTGCCGCTTCGCCCAGCGCGGGATCTTCCTGCCGTTGTGGGCGGAGAGGTTGTCCAGGATCACGTGGACCGGGGCGCCGTCCGGGCGCGCGGCCCGGATCGATCTGAGCGCGGCCAGGGTGTTCTCGGTGCCCTTGCGGCGGCGGTTGACGCCCCACAGGGTGTCGTCGCCGACCGGGTAGCAGCCGTGGAAGGAGGTGACGCCATGGGTGCGGTGGTAGGTCGCCGGGAGCCGGTCGGGCCGGTTCTGTTCGGCCCAGCCGCTGCCGGCGGTGGGCCGGATGCCGAGCGGGCCGAACTCGTCGAACGCGAACGTGCGGTCGGGGAAGCGGTCCAGGACATGCTCGATCCGCTCGATCTTGGTGTCGAAGTCGGGGGTCGGTGGACTCCTTCCAGGTCCGGATGCGCTGGAAGGTGACACCGCGCCGGGCGAGCAGGCAGCGCAGTGTCTCGCGGCCGACGCGGATCACCCGGCCGTGGGCCTTGCGCAGGTAGGCGAGCAGTTTGCGGATCGACCAGCGGGTGAAGGGTTGGCCGAGCCGGGTCGGGCGGGTGGTGGCCGTCTGGACGACGAAGTCCTCGTCGTCAGTGCTGAGATGGCGGGGACGGCCTCCCGCCCAGCGAGGGTCCAGGCAGGCCAGGCCGATCTCGTTGAACCGGTGGATCACGTCCCGTACCGTGTCCTCGTCCGCCTGGACCAGCTGGGCGATGACCGGGACCCGGTTTCCCCCGGCCGAGGCCAGCAGCATCATCGCCCGCCGGTAGCGCACCGTGTTCGTGCTGCCCCGACGCACGATCCGCTGTAACTGCCGGCCTTCCTGCTCCGTGAGCCTGCGAACCCCTGACCGGCTCCGCCACCGGGGCTCCTTCCGAGCTGAACGTCTCGCGACATCCAACCGGCCGAAGGCCCCGTGGCGCCAACCCGGTGAACCTATGCGGTCACAGCACTAGAGAGTGGGGGCTATCCCGAGTAGTTCGCTGAGGCGGTGGATCGTGGCGGGTGACTCGCGGTGCAGGCCGGGGACGTCGAGGCCCTCGTCTCCCAGGATCATCAGCAGTGCCTGTTCCCCGATCGCGAGGACCACGATGTAGCCGTTGTTGCAGCGGGTGACCACGTCGCGTAGGCCGCCGACGCCGGTCTCGGCCGCGGTGCGTCGGCCGAGGCCGAGCATGGCGGCCGACAGGGCGGCGGCCGATTCGGGGTGGAGGGCGGCCGTGTCGGCGGCCACCAGCAGGCCGTCGGTGGTGGAGATGACACTCTCCGAGATGCCCATGACCCGGTCGCGCAGGGATTTCAACTCGTCGACCAGCGCGGCGGTCGGTGTCTGGCTGCTCATGGTGTGCTCTTCTCGCTCTGCTCGGTCGTCTCGGTGCGCGCGGTGTGTTCGGCGCGGTGGGTGTTCGGTGGACCGTCGGGAGCCGCCGCTCTCTCGGGTCGGGCGGGCAGGTGGCCGGGTCCGCTGGGGCCGCTGGGGCTGCCGGGACCGCGTGCGCCGGGTCCGCTGCGGACGCGGCGCGGCAGTGGTCCGGTGCTGGCCGGTGGCGGTTCGTTCGTCGGTATGCGCGGGGCCACGCTCGGTGCCGGGGGAGCGGGGTGCGCCGGTTCCCGGTGGAGCAGGTGCCGGGCGTCCATCCGTACGACGTCGAGGAGTACCGCGAACACGCCGCGTCCCAGGGTGAAGGCGAGGTCGCGCGCGGTGCGGCGGCCGGTGGCGGCGGCCAGGATCTCCCGGTGGCGGACCGGGATCCGCGGCGCGCCGGATTCGGGCCGGGTGGCAGGGCGGATCCGGATGCGGGCCAGTTCGCCGGGCGGTCCCCAGAGGCGGGTCAGCAGGGCTGTGCGCCGGGCGGTCTCCTCGAAGAGCCGCTCCGGTTCGATGCCCGGGCGCAGCGCGATCCTGGCAGGCGGCGCCGCCTCGGCGGTCTCCCAGCTGCCGGGCGGGCTCAGCGCCAGGGCGAAGGCTCCGTCGAAGGCGGCGGCGACGCAGACGGCTTCGAGTTCGGCGGCGCTGATCGTCCCCTGGGCCACCAGGGCCGTGCCGAGGTCGCCGCCCCGGGCCGGGGGAGCGTCGGCCGGCCGGCCGGTTGACGCGGCCGTCTCGGCGGACGCCCACTCCTGCTCGCCGACGCGCCGGGACTTCAGCAGCAGGGTCTCGGCGGTCGGGGCCCCGGGGGTCTCGACCGCCGAGACCAGCCCCTGCTCCAGGTGGATGGTGCCGCCCGGTGTGCTGGAGACGGTGACCGAGCCGGTGAACTCCGTGCGGCGCAGCGCGAGCAGCAGCGCGGGCACGTTGCGCGCGGTGGGCGGAGCCGGCGTCGTGGGAGCCGCGGGCAGGGCGGGCGGCGCCGTGTCGTGGGACGGGCCGGTCATGCCAGCAAGTCCTGCGCGCGGTCGGCGCTCTGGCGGACGGCCAGCGCCAGGTTGGTTCGTTCGCGGTCCAGCACGGTGGCCAGCAGCAGGGGGTCGCCCTTCCGGGGCACCACCTGGACGACCTGGTGATGGCGGGTGCTGGTGACCACCAGGCTCTCCAGCTCGCTCTCCGCCCCTGCCTCGTACAGCCGCTCGCCGATCAGGCTGGTCAGCTCGGCGAGTTCGGCCCCGGTCCCGAGCAGCCGGTGGTCCCCGGCGGACTGGTAGGTGAGACCTGTGACGGCGTCGACGAGCGCGGCACCGACCACTCCGGGGGAGCCGAGCACATCGGCGAGGGAAGCTTCGAGTGCGCGCACCAGTACCCCTTCACGTTCTGAACCCCGGTAGCGTACTTTATTCCATCATTTTCACGAGGTGACCACAACCGGCGGCTTCTTGCTACTTTGTTCCCGCACACGGGAGTTCTGCCCGGAAGTCACGCAAAGGACGAACAGCGCATGAACATTGACGACGCACTCAAGGACGCGATGGCCATCGAGGGGGCCATCGGAGCGGCCGTGGCCGACTACGAGAGCGGTATGTCACTCGGGCTCCTCGGCGGGGGGCAGCAGCTCGACCTGGAGATTGCGGCCGCCGCCAACACCGAGGTCGTTCGTGCGAAGATACGCGCCCTGGCCGCGCTGTCGATCGATGATGTCATCGAGGACATCCTGATCACCCTCGGCACCCAGTACCACCTGATCCGCCCGCTGACCCGCAGTCACGGCTCGCTCTTCCTCTACCTGGCGCTGGACCGCTCGCGCGCCAACCTTGCACTCGCCCGGCACGGTCTCAAGCGCATCGAGGCCGCTCTCGACGTCTAGCCGAGGCCGGGCCCGCGGCCCGGGTGTCCGCGCCCCGCCCGGAAGCCCTGCCCGAATGCCCTTTCCGGAAGGCCCGTGCGGGCCGCGTGCCGCGCGTGGAATTCCGGGCAGAGCGAATGCGGGGCGTGATGAACCGACTACGGGGATCCGCCCGTGGGGATCGGGCCGCGAGTATCGCGGGTGTGCACCGGCCACGGAAATGCGTGACTTCCCGATGACTGGACGTCATATCCGCCCCGGCTGTTCCGGCCGGCGAGGGAACGCCGGAACACCGTGGTCGAACCGCCGGAGCGCCGGTGTTTCGGCGGTGCCGCGGAATCGGCTCGACCACGCCGCGCGCGCGGCACGAAGGCACGCCGCCGAGCCGCGCGCCGGATGGCAGGGGAAGCCGGGGGAGTCCGACGGGTACCGCCGACGTCCAGCGCCAACGCTGTTCAGTTGGACGCGGACCCCGGGAATCCAGGTGACGGCAGTGGCTCGGCGCCGAACGCGAGGACGTCCCGCCCCGGGTACCGGATGGCTGCCACGTACTCGCCGATTCTGTCGTCGACCTCTCTACCGCTTCAGCCGGGCAGGGCCTCCTCCGGGATCAGGGCGTACCCCGCGAAGTCGGCCCCGTCGAGCCGGACCAGTGCACAGCCCGGTGTCATCCGCCGATGATCGCGCCCGCCCGCCCGGCCCGCGACAACGGCCGGACGGCGCGGCGCGGGTGGCGGCGTTCCCGGGGCGTCCGGCAATCCCGGTCCGGGATGAGCGGGGGCGAGGCGTCGACGGATTGCGGGCTCGCCGTCGAGGACCGCGGCTGCCACCTGCTCGGCGGCCCGGGCAACGTCGGCCATGGCCCGGTTGAGGTCGTTGCCGTGTCGGCTGAACACGCGGGGCCCGGACCCGAGACCGGTACGCAGCGCGGCCCGCCGGCTGGCCCGCTTGGGTTCCAGGCTCGGGCCCGGGCCGGTGGGAAGCCGGTGACGGGCCGGGCGGGGGCGACGTCGACCGGCAGCGGGATCGGCGGTGTCACGGCGGATCCCCGTCCAGACGCCTGCCGTAAGCCATGCCCGCGACGCATGCGAACGCCTCCGGCGCGGCGGTGAGCATCGCCCGCTGCTCGTCGTCGGTGGCGCGGTCCTGGTCGTAGCAGGACCAGGGGCAGCGGCCGGACGGATTCCGGCCGGCCCTCCGCCCGCACGCCTGGCACGTCATCATCGGCGGTTCCACAGGCCGCGGGCCTCGTCATGGGTTTCGGCACCACCGTGCTGGGGTGGCGGCTGCTGTCGCTCGCCGACGTCATGTCCGCCCTCGTTCGGCTGTTGTCGGTGTTCGCGGCGGTCGGCTGGGTGGCGGTGTCGGGCGTGGGCGGGGTGTTCACCGCCGCCCAGCCCAGCCCAGCCCGTCCCGGCTCGGCATCAGCCGGGCAGGGGCAGGGCCGGTGAGCGCGTGTGCGCTGTCGGCGAGCCAACCACTCGAGCGCCTGGCCGAGACCGTCCACGCCGTAGGTTGAGCCGCTCCGTTGGCAGCGGGTCCTGTGGCGGCGAGTCCTGCTGGAGCTCTGGATTCCACGTCGCGTCAGCAGCGGGACGGTCGGCTGGTCTTTGGCGATCGTGTGGCCCGCCGGGATGGACCGTTGGTCTGAGGTCCGGTGCGGGGTGCCGGAGGGCCTGCCCCGCCTCCTGGGGGCGTCGCCGGGTTCAGCGGTCTGCTCGTGCCCGGCGACGCCCGACGTTTGCGGTGGTCAGGCCGTGTTGGAGCGGGTCGAGGTGATCACGACGGATGTGTAGGGCATGGTGGCGTGGCCGCCGAGCTCGTCGATCGCCGTTCCGGCGCTGTCCAGGACCTCCGCCATTTTGTCTGCGGGGAGTTGGGTGAGGCCGCCGAAGGTGGGGAGTTGGTCGAGCCACTCGTCTCGGGAGTAGGTGCGCTCCCAGGTGAAGCGCCACTGTTCCGGCTCGCTGAAGCTGCCGGTCCGGCGGATTCCGTCGGCGATTTTCGCGAACAGTGGCTGGTATGCGTCCACGGCCGATCCTCTCAGCAGGCCGGGGTTGAACGGGGAATCGGGGGCGACCCGTTGGAGGGCTTCGGCGAGGGCGTCGATCACCTCGGCCGGGAGCTGGGGGACGTGGTGGAAGGGAGCGAGCCGGCCGCCGGGCCGGAGTACCTGGGCCGCTTTGGCCGCGCCGGCGACGGGGGCCACCCAGTGCCAGGCGGTGCCCGCGATGACCGTGTCGAACTGCCGCCTGGCCGGCTGCCAGTCCTCGAACCTGGAGACCTCGACCTCGATGCGGCTGCGTCGCGCAAAGGCGGCCATCCGCTCGTCGGGCTCGACACCGAGCACCGTGCAGCCGGCCGCCTGGAATTGCCGGGCCTCGATGCCCGTCCCGGCTCCGACGTCGAGGACGTGCCGACCGGGGCTTGCGGCGACGATCCTGTCGATCAGGGCCTGGGGGTAAGGCGGTCGGGCGCGGTCGTAGCGTTCGGCGTCGACGCCGAACGATTCGGCTGTCAGCCGGTGGCGGTGGGGCTCGGGCCCGGACTCGTCGGGCTGTCCCTGCGATAAAGTGGGCATGCGCCCACACTAATGGGCGGTTGCCCACTTGTTAAGGCGGGGCGCGGAAGGGGAGACCATGCCGTCAGGGGTGCACATCCACAACGTGCGAGGCCAGTTGTTCGAAGCCGCCGAGCGCGTCCTGCTCCGGGACGGGCCCGACGCGCTGACCAGCCGGGCGGTCACGGAGGAGGCGAACTGTGCCAAGGGTGTACTGCACCGGCACTTCACCGATTTCGATGCCTTCCTGGCGGAACTGGTCCTCGACCGCGTCCGCGGCATCGAGGACCGAACCACGACTCTGCGTGCCGCCGCCGGCACCGGGAGCGTGGTGGACAACCTCACCGACGCCCTGCAGGACCTGTTCGGTCCGGTCACGGTGGCAATCGTCGCGCTCATCACCTTCCGCGACGGCCTCCGCGCCCGGCTGCGCGAGGCCGGTCTGACCGGCATCCCGCTGGCCGTGCAAGGCACCGCCATGATCGCCGCATACCTCACCGCCGAGCGGGAGTTGGGGCGCCTGGCCGGTGACGCCGACATCGACACACTCGCCCCCACCCTCGTCGGGGCCGGGCACCTGCTGTCCGCCGACCGGACAAGCGCCCCACCGCAGACCGCCGCCGTCCGCAAGATGGTGGCCACCGTCATCGCCGGCGCCTTGCGACCACCCCAGTCGTAGGTCGGGCCGCCGGACAGGTGACCGAGGATTCCACCACGTCCAGGAGGCTGAGCAGATCCTTTGCTTCGTGGACGGGAGCGGCGCCCGCGGGAGTGGCTGCGCGGGGGCTGGGCCGCTCGATCAGCTGAACGCCGGCGGCGCACTTGTGAGGGGCGGGCACCGGGCTCGGGGTGTGGAGCCGGTCCGGTGCGGGCGGCGAACTGCTGGATCACCGCCTGACGGGGCCCTGCCCTGAGCGGCCATGACGATCCCCGACGAGGTGGACGAGGCGCTCCTCCCGCACGCCCTGCTGCGCCACTTCGAGCGCGTCGCGCCGCTCGGCGAACGCACCACCGGCCCCCGGCCCGGATGGGATATCCAGGCGGGCAGCGCGCTCGCCGACGACGACGCGAACACCGGCCCGCACCAGCTCTCCCTCAGTGCCCACCACGCGCTGGTCGTGGCCGTCGGCCACCTCCAGGCCCTGGCCGGCCGCCCTGGTGAGCGGAACCGAGAACGACGGCCACCGCGAGATGCTGCCGCCCACCCCCGCCCCGTTCACCCCGCTGCGGGCCGCTGCGGAGAACGCCGGGCGGGCCGTGTGGCTGCTCTCGCCCCCGCCTCGCGCCGCGAGCGGGTCCACCGCTGCCTGCGGATACACCTCGCGGCCTCTCGGACCTGAGGAGCAGCGAGGCGAAGGCCGAACTGCTCGGCCACGCCCTGGACGGCCGTCAGGAACGCGAGAGGCGGATCAAGGAACTGCTGCGCGCGGCCGGCATACCGCGCGGCGAACTGTCGAACGGGAAGCTGGAGATGCCCGGGTACGGCGGCGTCGTGCGTACGGCGGGGCCTGCACGGGCACCCCCGTCGCGGGGGAGCGCGTCGGGCTTTTCCGCGGCGCCTGCGCGTCCTCTTCCAGGACTGGTCGCGCGCACAACGGCGACCGTCGTGCCGCGACGCCTTGGCGGTCACGGGCCCCCGCTCGCTGGGCGTGCCCGGCAGCGATGCCTGCGCGAGGCGGGGAGTTCCTGTCCGGGAACGGGCGGGTGGTCCTGGGTGCCCGGTTGCCGGCCGGGAGGGCGGGACGGCAACAGGGCGCCGCCCGCGGCCCGTTGAAGAGGCTGTTGCGGGCGCCGGCTGCCCGCCGAGGCCGGTTCCCGTTCCCGCTCGCGCGCTGCTCGCGCTGCGGCCGTCGTTGCGGGCCGCCGGGGTCAGGCCGGGAGAGTGTCGGCGAGGCCGGCGATGGCCGGGTCTCTAGGGCCGGGTCTCTGCCGGGCGGCGCCGACGCCGCTCCGCGCCTGGTTCGGGCTGCTCCGGTCCGCCGACCGGTTCAGGGCCAGGCCGCCGTCCCGCGCCCGCCGCCGTGCTGAGCCCGCTGCTGTTCCGCGCCTGCCGCCGTGCTGAGCCCGCTGCTGTTTCGGGCCGCGGGTGGCTTCGACAGACCGGATGCGGGGTCAGGGGTGCTACGCGAGGCGGATGGGGACGGTGAGGAGGAGCAGGTGGCCGGTTGTGGCGGCGGTGTTCAGGTCGTGGGGTCCGGTGAAGGGTCCGGTGATCAGTAGCAGGGTGTGGTGGGTGCGGGTGGCGCGGTGCCATTCGCGGCTGGCGGTGATGGGGCCGTCGTACCAGGTGTGGTTGCCGGGCCGGTGGATGGTGAGGCGGTGGCTGTCGAGGTGGGCGGACCAGGCGGGGTCGGGGGCTTCGGGCATGTGGGGGGTCCAGCCGTCGCCGGGGTGGGGGAGGCGGTCGGGTGTGGCGGGGACGATGAGGGCGGGGCGCAGGTCGGGCAGTAGTTCCGGCCAGGGCACACCGTGCAGGCCGGTGCTGGTCAACTCCACGCGCGCGATCCCTTTCCCCCTGACCTGTGCCGGCTGTCGTGCGGCCTGGCGGATCACCATCATGGGCCACGACGGGTGCCCGCGTGCGGTGAATCCGCAGGAAGTCCCGCAGAGGGGCTGCGGTCCCACCGTCGTCAGCGCCCCGACCGCCGGCGGTCCCGGCGAGGGGAAGGGCCGGCCCGTGGCCGGGCTCTGGCGGTAGGTCGGCCCGCGCAGTACGCGCCGCTCGCTGGCGTGCTGGGCCGTGTCGGCGCTGTGCCGCACACGGCGGCGGGCCCGCTTGCCGCCGCGCTCTGGAGCGGGACGGTCGGCCCGGTGCTCGGCGCTGTCCTGCTACGGGGCCGGCCGCGGGCACGTCGCCGCTGGCTCGCCGGGGTGTGCGGTGCCTGCCCTGCGCGCGGTCAGGGTCCGCTGTGTCCTGGGGCGCTGCCGCTTCTTCCGGCGCCGGTGTGGGGGTGGGGGTTTGGCGCAGGCGTTGGCCGTGGGGGGTGTCGGGCAGGTGGATGCGGCGGGGGTGTCCTGGCGGGAGGGACCGAGGTAGACGACGATGCGGGCAGCTGGGTCGCCCTGGTCGGTCGCCGGCAGCCCGGTTGTCGACGCCGCCGACGGTAGCCCGCTGTTGTCCGCCACCCCCACCGACGCGCCCTCACCCTGCTGTGCCCGGCGCTCGCCCGTGCTCTCGCCGCTTCCCTGGGGTCGGTGTCGCATGCCGCAGAGCGGCTGGGCCGTGTTTTCGGGCTGTGGCGAGCGGGCTCGAGTGTGGCCGCCGGGGGCGGGGGTTGGATGATCGGTGGCACAGCCGTCGGAGGGGCCGGTGGCGGGCGGGCGCTGTCCGCCGGCTCGACAGGATGCCGAGGGATGGGGAGAACTGGTGCTGGACGGGGAGGAGCACGGGAACGCGGTGCTGGCCGAGATTCTGCTCAGCCGGAAGATCGGGGTGGCTCACGTGAAGCTGGTGGGCGACCTCATTTCGGTCACGGCCCAGCTGGACATGGCCGCGCAGACCGGCAGCGCCTTCACGCTGGACGGTGTTGTCGCGTACGAGGAGAAGTTCGGCCCGCTGGAGGCGGCCTAGCCAGGCGGCCTGGCGGGCGGTGGACGCTGCGGCCGACAGGCGGCTGCGTGCACCCGAACTCCAGCGGCTCAGGACCACGCTGACGGCGGCGGTCGAGGGTATTGCGGACTTCGCCGGTGAGCGGGGTGTCGAGGTGGAGCTCCACCGTTTCGGGAACGCCGGCACGTAGGTGGACTTCCGGGAGTCTGCGCGGGGCACAGGCCGGTGAGGATCGAGACCGGGCGCGTCCTCACCGGCCCGGGGCTACTCCGTTCGGGAGATCGCCGGGATGGGTGGCCGGGTCGGGTGGCCGGGTCGGGTGGGCAGAGCCGTCGGTATGACGTCACCTCTGGCCAGGCGCCGCCGCCGATGCCGAGGCCGTTCGGCCCGGCTCGCCATGCCCGCCCCCTGCTGCCCTTGTGGCTTTGTTGTGGGGTTGCTGGGGTTTGCGGGTTTGTGGTGGGTGGGTGGGTGCTGGGTTTGGTTGAGTGTGGGCTTTTCTCGGGTGGGGTCGTTGTTGGGGTGGGGGGGCATGAGTGTGTGCTCGGTCTGGTTTTCGGTGGTGACTGCCAGCGTTGTGGCGGTAGGTCCGGGTGTGGGTGTGTGCGGTCCTGTTTCACGATGTCTGTCTGGCTCTGACGTGCCGCTGGCGGGAGTGTTCGGGGGGTGCAGCGCTGCCTGTCCGGTGGTTTGGTTGGGGAGGGGGAGGATCCGCCGGCGGCGCTGTGCCGGGAGTGGCTGGAGGAACCCGGACCTACCGCCGCGGCGCTGGCGGTCACCGCTGGGACCAGGAGGGTGAGTGGCCGGGCGAGAGGGTGTTGTTCCGTTGCCGGTATCTGGTCTTCCCCGTCTGGCTGCCCGCTGGCTCTCACCAGCGTGTTGCCGGGACCGAGCAGGACGGCCCGGCCGGGCGCTGGGGGGCTGGCTGCCGTTCGTCGTGGTGGGCGGCTTCTATCTCTGCCCGGTCGTCGGCTCTGTCTTTGACGGGGCTGCCGTGTCCGGCACTGCCGCTGCCGGTCTGCTGTTGCTCTCCGTTGGGGTGCCTGCTGCTGCCGCTCTCCGCCGCTGCCGGCCTGCTGTTTTTGTTCCTGCCCGGTGCTTGCGCGGTCCGGCTGACGGGGGGTGCTGGGGCGGGTCCGGCTGTCGCGGGTGGCGGCCGTTGTTCTGGCCGGTACCGCCTGGGACGAGGGAACTGCTTCGGTGCGGACCCCGTCCGTGGCGGTGGCGCGGCTGTGGGGCCGCCGCCGCTGCGCATCTGGAGGTCGTTGTGCGGGTCAGGGCCGCCGGCCGTCGTCGTGGGAAGGGCCGCCGGCGCGGCTGCCGCGCCCGCCGAGTCCTGTCTCGTTCTCGCCGTTCTGTTTCCGCTCCCGGGGGCCGGCGGCCGGTTGCGCGGTGGTGTGCTCGTGGCCGGTGGCGGGGCGGTGGTGCTTGATGGAGGTGGGAAGCCGCCGTTCTCCGGTGGTGGTTGCGGTGTGGGTGAGGTGGGCGGCGGGCCGGTGCGCCTCCCCGGCCGCGGTGGTGGGGTGTTCGGGGTGGGGATCGGGGCCGGGCGGGCTGCGGCCTTTGCTGCGGGCGTGGGCGGTGGTGACGAAGGCGGTGTGCGCGCAGCCGGGGTCGAGCAGGTGACCGCGTCCGTTGTGCGGGGCGGCCTGCTGAGCGGGTGTCGCCTGCCGGGCCCGGGGGGGGTGGGGGAAGGCCGCGCTGATCGCTGATTGCTGATTGCTGATTGCTGATCGCTGTCCCGGCCGGGGTGGGGTGTCAGGCCTTTGCGTGGCCGGCCTGCGGCAGGGTGATGAACCAGGCCGGGTCCTGTGCGTGCAGGCAGGCAGGCCATGTGTTTCTGGGGTTGTTTGCGGGGGGCTTGTCCGCCGTGCGGCTGGGCCGGGGGGACCGGTGCGGTCACGGTCTGGCGGAGGGCGGAGGGCGGAGGGCGGAGGG
>NZ_JBEPAM010000046.1:0-67223 GCF_040298605.1 Kitasatospora sp. NPDC001527
TCAGCTCGGGGCGGCCGGTGGAGACCCGCGGGGTGCGCGAGACGACCTTGGCGGCGTTGCCGGTGAACGCCACGGTGACGTTCTCCACCGCGCCGCGAGCGGAGCACCCGGGTTCGCCCCGTGGGCGGTCTGCGGCTTGTGCGGGCCGCGGCCGGGGCGCCCGGTGTGCGGGTGGACGGCCGCAGCGAGGTCGCCCGGGCTGTCGCCCGTCACCGCGATGTCGCCCGCGCGGTCCGTTCGCAGCACCGTGGCGCCCAGCGCCCGCAACCGGTCCACCGTGCGCGGCGAGGGGTGACCGTACGGGTTGTCCGCACCGCAGGAGATCAGAGCCAGCCTCGGGCGCAACGCCTCCGTCAGCTCCCATCCCTGGTGGGCCGAACCATGGTGCGCCACCTTCAACACGTCCACCTTGCTCTCCGTCCCGGTCGTCCTCAGCCTGCTCAACAGCGCCTCCTGCGCCGGCGGCTCCAGATCACCCAGCAGCGCCATCCGCACGCCGCCCGCCAGCGTCACCAGCAGCGCGACACTCGCGTTGTTCGCACCCGACACCACGTCCGGCTCCTCTCCGTCCGGCCAGAGCACCTCCCACGACAGCCCGGCCCCCGCCGACCGGCGCTCACCGCGGCCCGCCCGCGTCAGCGGGACCCCGGCCTGCGCCGCCCAACCCGCCACCCGGGCGGCCTCACCCGGCGGATCGTTCACCGCCGTCCCCTGCACCGCCGCGACCCGCCGGCCGTGCAGCACGCCCGGCAGCCCCTCGACGTGATCGGCGTGGAAGTGCGTGGCCAGGAAGAGCGGCACCCGGGTGATCCCCAGGTCGCGCAGACAGCGGTCGGCCTCGCGCGGGTCCGGACCGGCGTCCACCACCACCGCGCTGTCGGGCGGGGAGCCGCCCTCCGGAGCCACCGGCAGCACCAGCATGTCCCCCTGCCCCACGTCGCACATGACCAGCCGCCAGCCCGGCGGCGGCCAGCCGGTCGCGATCCGGGCCAGCGACGGTGGCCGCAGCAGCACCGCGAGCAGGACCAGCAGCAGGACACCCACCGCCACCGGTCGGAGCCGGCCGCGTGCCCGACGTGGCCCCGCCCCGGCCCCGGCATGCCGGGGCAGCAGTGCGGGCACCGCGCAGCAGAGCGCCGCCGTCCCGACGGCCAGGCTCACCGTGCCGAACCAGCCGCCCGGCCAGGACAGCTGACCGCCCGGAAGCTCCGCCCCGTGCCGGGCGACCGAGGCCAGCCAGCCGGCCGGGACCGCGGCTGCCCCGGCGAGCAGCCCGGCCGCCGAGGACGAGAGCGGGTCGAGCACCAGGACCGCGAAGCCCAGCAGGGTCGCCGGGGCCACCGCCAGCTCGGCCAGCAGGTTGCAGGGGATCCCGATCAGGCTGACGTGCCCGGACAGCACCACCGTCACCGGCGCGCAGAGCGCCTGGGCCGCCGACGTCGCCCCGACGGCGCCCGCGAGGTGGTGCGGCCAGCCCCGTGCCCGCAGGGCGTCCGCCCAGCGCGGGCCGAGGACCAGCAGGCCGGTCGTGGCGAGCACCGACAGCAGGAAGCCGAAGGAGCGCGCCAGGTAAGGGTCGAGCAGGACCAGCAGCAGGGCCGTGCCCGCCAGCGCCGGCACCGCCTGGCGCGGACGGCCGGTGGCCAGCGCCAGCAGCCCGATCAGCCCCGTCCCCGCTGCCCTGAGCACGCTGGGCTCTGGGCGGCAGATCGTCACAAAGGCCAGTGTGACGACGGCACCGAGCAGTGCCGTGGTGCGCAGCGGGATCCCGAGCAGGGCGGCGAGTCCACGCCGTTCCGCGGTGCCGGCCCGGCCCGGGGCGCCGAGCAGCACCCCCAGCACGATCGCGAGATTGGCCCCGCTGACCGCGACCAGGTGGGCCAGGTCGGTGTCCCGGAAGGCCTCCCAGAGGTCGTCCGGCAGACGCGAGGTGTCGCCCACGACGAGGGCGGGCAGCAGCCCCCGCTCGTCCGGCGGCAGGCTGTCGGTGGCCTCGCGCAGCCCCGCCCGGAGCCGTCCGGCGATCCGCTGCGGCAGGCTCGGTGGCGCGAGCCACCGCGGTTCGCCGTGCGCGATCAGCAGCGCCGCCGACTCGCCCGCGCGCTCGCCCGCTGGACGGACCGTCACCTCGGCGGCGAGCCTGGTCGACGGCAGCAGCCGCTCCCACGCTCCGGTGTCCGCACCACGGACCAGGACGGTGACCGGCGTGCGGGTGCGGACGGTGCGCGGGCCCGGCGCGCCCGGAAGGACGCCGTCGGGGACGGTGACACGGTCCACGACGGCGTCCACGGTGAGCAGTTCCTGCCCGGCACCGGAGCCGCCGCTGCGGGAGACGCGCACGCGCGGATCCCCGGTGAGGGTGAGGTCGACGCCGACCTCCGGTGCGGCGGTGGCGGCGCCGGCCAGTTCGGGCAGCGGCCCGCGGTGCAGGTCGGCGGTGTGCAGGAGCGTGGCGGTCGTGGCGGCGGCCGCTGTGAGCAGCACGGCGGCCAGGGCCACGGTGGCGGACCGGCGGCGGGCCGGGCCGGCATCGACGCCCGGCCGGAGCGCGAAGAGGACCAGTCCGAGGACCGCGGCCGTGCCCGCCGCCACCGCGAGGGCGGCGGTGTGCCCGGGGCCCAGGCCGAGGACCGCGGCCGTCACCGCCCAGGCGGCGACGGCGGGCAGCAGCAGGCGGAGGTCGATCGGACGGGACGCGGTGGGGGCGGCGGGAACGGCGGGAACCGGGGCGGCGATGACGGAACCTCCTTTCGGGCGGGAGGCGGGCAGGGGCGAAGGAAGGACATGGGAGGAGGGGGAAGGGGTGATGGGCGGGTCGGTGGGCGAACCGTCAGAGAGTGAGCAAGGGCCGGAGTTCCGCGTAGGTGCGCTCGCCGATCCCGCTCACCTGCCGGAGCTGTTCGAGCGAGCGGAACGCGCCGCCGTGGGAGGAACGGAAGGCGAGGATGCGCTGGGCGAGGGTCGGACCGACGCCGGGCAGGGTGTCGAGCTGTTCGAGCGTGGCGCGGTTGAGGCTGACCGGCTGTTTGGACGCGGCGGCGGGTGGCGGCCCCGTGCCAGCCCCGGCGGCCGGCGGGGGGCTCGGCTCGCCGACGAGGATCTGCTCGCCGTCCGCGAGGACGCGGGCCAGGTTGAGGTTCCCGGTGTCCGTCCCGGGCAGCGGTCCGCCGGCCGCCCGCAGGGCGTCCGTGACCCGGGAGCCGCCGGGCAGGGTGTGCACACCCGGGGAGCCGACCCGGCCACCGATGTCGACCACCACGACGGCGCCCGGCGCCGCGCCCGCGAGGCCGTCCCCCGCCGCGCCGCCTGCCGTGTCCTCGGGCGGCCCCGGCCCGGGCCCGGCGGCCGACGCCACCGAGGCGACGGCGACGGCCGGAACCTCGACGGGTTGGGGCCGCGCCAGCCAGAAGTGCTGGACGCCGTAGCCGACGGTCAGCAGGAGCAGGACGAGCAGGCCGACCACCGCCCGCCGGTCGAGCGTCAGCGCATGGCCCGTCCACGGCTGCGTGACCTGGCCGGGCGCGGCGTGCCCGGACTCGGGGCGGTCGGCACGCTCGGGCACAGGCCCGCCGCGCGACGGTTCGCCGACGCCAGCGCCGACGCCAGCGCCGACGCCGACGCCGGCAGGCGCCGCGTACACCGAGGGTTCGGTGTCCGGCGGCTCACCCGCCGCGGGCAGCAGGGCCGCCATCCGCAGACTCGCGGTCTCGTTGATCCGCTGGATCTCGCGGCGCTTGCGGGCGCCGATGCGCATGCTCGTCATGCGGAGCACGGTAGGAACCGCCCGAGCGGTGCGCGGAGATTACCGAACGCCTGTGGAAAACCCCGGGGTTGTGGAGGAAGAAGGTCACCCCCAAGGGGGAGGAAGGGTACCGGGCGTTGACGTTCCGGTGACCCGACGGACCTCCCGAAAGCCCGTCACCCCGTCAGCCCGTCACCGTCACCGTCACCGTCACCGGGGCGAGACCACCACCGCCAGCAGCCCCGGCCCGACGTGTGCGCCGATCACCGCCCCCACCTCGCCCACGTACAGGTCGCGCAGCCCCGGCAGGCGCCCCCGCAGGCGTTCGGCGAGCGGCTCGGCCCGGTCCTCCGCCGCCAGGTGGTGGACGGCGACGTCGACCTCCCGCTCCCCCGCCCGCTCGACCGCGATCTCCTCCAGCCGGGCGATCGCCCGGGACGCCGTGCGCACCTTTTCGAGGGGCTCGATCCGCCCCCCGTCCAGGTGCAGCAGCGGCTTGACCGCGAGCGCCGAACCGAGTAGCGCCCGCGCGGCGCCGATCCGCCCGCCCCGGCGCAGGTACTCCAGGGTGTCCACGTAGAAGAAACCGCTGGTCGCGGCGGTCCGCCGCTCGGCGGCCGCGGCCGCCTCGTCGAGTCCCCGCCCGGCCGCGATCGCCTCGGCCGCGGCCAGCACCCCGTACCCGAGGGCCATGCCGACCAGCCGGCTGTCCACGACCCGCACCGGGACGGGCGCCTCGGCGGCCGCCAGCCGGGCGGCCTCCGCCGTTCCGGACAGCTCGCCGGAGATGTGCACCGAGACGACGCCCCGCGCGCCGCCCTCGGCGGCCGCCCGGTAGGCGGCGGCGAAGGACTCGGGGCTGGGCCGGGAGGTGGTGACCCGGTGCTTGCCGCGCAGGGCTTCGGCGACGTCCTTCGGGGAGATCTCGACGCCCTCGGCGCGCACCTCGTCGCCGACCACGACGCTCAGCGGGACCACGGTGATGCCGTGCCGGTCGACGGCGTGCTGGGGCAGGTAGGCCGTGGAGTCGGTGACGAGTGCGAGGTCGGCGGGCATGAGGCGGAGGTTACTCCCCGCCCGGGCCGGACGGCACCATCCGGGTCTCCGCTCAGCCGGCCGAGGGCCCGGCCGACGGCTTGCGCAGCCGCTGCGCCAGCTTGGCCACCGGATCGGCGAGCCCGAGCAGTTCCTCGGCGCTGGGCCGCCCGCGGCCGTCGGTGAGCCCCGGCCGGGCCCCGCCACCCGTCCCGCCACCCGTCCCGGCGCCCGCACCGCCGGTCTCGCGCGCCGCGCCGGAAGCACCCGCGCCACCCGCCGTCCCCGGGGCACCCGAACCGCCCGCCGCCCCCGGGGCGGTGTCCCAGTGCCGCAGTGCCCCCGCCTCGTCCTCGCACTCCTGGCTCAGCCGGCTCAGCTCGTCCGCCGCGAACCGGTGCATCCGGTCCTGCGCGGCCCAGCGCATGGCCTCCGCCGAATGCGTGATCCGCTCCGCCCGCTCGCGCAGCTCCGGCAGCTTCGCCGCGACGCGCCCGGCGTCCGGCTCGCGCTCCAGCGTCCGCAGCTCGCCGTCCAGCTCCGCCGCGTGGGCCTCCAGGCGGGTCAGCAGCGCGAGCGACTCGCCGAGCTGGCCGTCCTGGGCGACCCCGCCCTCCAGGACCTGCCGGGTGCCGTCCAGCGAGGTCCGCAGGCGCAGCCGGACGGCGGAGATCTGGCCCTGCGGGCCGGTCTGGGTGTAGGTCTTGGCCTTGAGGGTGACGTTCTCGACCGCCCGGCGGGCCTTGGCCTCCTGGCGTTCCATCTTCTCGCCGACGGCCCGGGCGGCCTTCACCAGGCCGACGACGACGAGCACCGCCACGCCGAGCCCGAACAGCAGGGCGAGTACGAGCAACACCCCGAGGATCTCCATCACGCGCCACCTTCCGCCAGCCGAACCGGCCCCCACCGGGCCCAACGCGGGCCGGCCCACCGAGGGTTCCACCGTAGCTCCTTACCCGCCCGGCGGGCCGCCGACCGGGGGTGCCGGGGCCCGACTTCAGGGGCAGGTTCAGGGACGCCTCGGGGTGAACCCCGAGAGGCGCGCAGCCTCGGGAAACGCCCCGGCGCCACGCGGCGGGCGCCCTCGGACGCCTCCCCGAACGCGCCCCAGAACCCCACGGGGCGCGCCCCAGAACGCCGCGGGGCGGGCGCCCCCGAAGGAACGCCCGCCCCGCCCGGCGACCCACCGGGCCGCCGCCGGCCTCAGCCGGTGACGATGTTGACCAGCTTCGGCGCCCGCGCGATCACCTTGCGCACCTCGGCCCCGCCGATCGCCGCCACGACCGCCGGGTCGGCCAGCGCCAGCGCCTCCAGCTCGGCGTCCGAGATCGACGGCGCGACCTCCAGCCGGGCCTTGACCTTGCCCTTGACCTGCACCACGCAGGTCACCGCCTCGTCGACGACGTACGCCGGGTCGGCCACCGGGTAGCCGGCGTACGCCAGCGAGTCGCCGTGGCCCAGCCGCCGCCACAGCTCCTCCGCGATGTGCGGGGCCAGCGGGGCGACCAGCAGCACCACCTGCTCGGCCACCGACCGCGGCGTGGAGCCGCGCTTGACCAGGTAGTTGTTCAGCTCGATCGCCTTGGCGACGGCGGTGTTGAAGCGCAGCCCGGCCATGTCGCCGCGGACGCCGTCGACGGCCTTGTGCAGGGCACGCAGCGTCGCCTCGTCCGGCTCCTCGTCCGTCACGACCAGCTCGCCGGTCGCCTCGTCGACGATGTTGCGCCACAGCCGCTGCAGGAAGCGGTAGGAGCCGACGACGGCGCGGGTGTCCCACGGGCGGGAGACGTCCAGCGGGCCCATCGACATCTCGTACAGGCGCAGCGTGTCGGCGCCGTACTCGTCGGCGATCTCGTCGGGGGCGACGGCGTTCTTCAGGGACTTGCCCATCTTGCCGGCCTCGCGCTTGACCGGCTCGCCCTGCCAGAAGTACTGGCCGTCGCGCTCCTCGACCTCGGCGGCGGGCACCGGGAAGCCGCGCTCGTCGCGGTAGACGTCGGCGGTGATCATGCCCTGGTTGAACAGCTTGTGGAACGGCTCGACGGAGGAGACGTGGCCCAGGTCGTGCAGCACCTTGTGCCAGAAGCGGGCGTACAGCAGGTGCAGCACGGCGTGCTCGGCGCCGCCGACGTACAGGTCCGCGCCGCCGCCGGGCTTCTGCTCGGTGGGGCCCAGCCAGTACCGCTCGTTGGCCGGGTCGACGACCCGCTCGCGGTCGGACGGGTCGATGTAGCGCAGCTCGTACCAGCAGGAGCCGGCCCAGTTGGGCATGGTGTTGGTCTCGCGGCGGTACGTCTTCGGCCCGTCGCCCAGGTCCAGCTCGACGTGGACCCAGGCCTCGTTGCGGGACAGCGGGGTCTTCGGCGTGGAGGTGGAGTCGTACGGGTCGTAGGTGTGCGGCGAGTAGTCGTCGACCTGCGGGACCTCGACGGGCAGCATCGACTCGGGCAGCGCGTGCATCACGCCGTCCTCGTCGTAGACGATCGGGAAGGGCTCGCCCCAGTACCGCTGGCGGCTGAACAGCCAGTCGCGCAGGCGGTAGTTGACGGTGCCTTCGCCGATGCCGCGCGCGGTCAGCCAGGCGGTGACGGCGGCCTTGGCGTCGACGACGCTCAGGCCGTTCAGCGCGATGCCGTCCTCGGTGCCCTCGTCGTGGGCCGAGTTGACGATGACGGAGTCGTAGGTGTCGAACGCGTCGTCCCAGGCGGCCGGGTCCTCGCCGCGCCCGTCGGTGGGCTCGACGACGCAGCGCATCGGCAGGTCGAAGGCGCGCGCGAAGGCGAAGTCGCGGTGGTCGTGGGCGGGGACGGCCATGATGGCGCCGGTTCCGTAGCCCATCAGCACGTAGTCGGCGATGAAGACCGGGACGGGCTCGCCGCTGACCGGGTTGACCGCGTAGGCGCCGGTGAAGACGCCGGTCTTGACCTTGGCCTCGACCTGCCGCTCGACGTCGGACTTGGCGGCCGCGGCGGCGCGGTAGGCGGTGACGGCCTCGGCGGGGGTGGCGGCGCCGCCGGTCCACGCCTCACGGGTGCCCTCGGGCCAGGCGGCGGGCACGATCGTGTCGACCAGGTCGTGCTCGGGGGCCAGCACCATGTAGGTGGCGCCGAACAGGGTGTCGGGGCGGGTGGTGAAGACGGTGATCTTCCGGTCGTCGGCGCCGACGGCGAAGTCGACGCGGGCGCCCTCGGAGCGGCCGATCCAGTTGCGCTGCTGCAGCTTGATGGCCTCGGGCCAGTCCAGCAGGTCCAGGTCGGAGATCAGCCGGTCGGAGTAGGCGGTGATCCGCATCATCCACTGGCGCAGGTTGGACTTGAAGACGGGGAAGTTGCCGCGCTCGGAGCGGCCGTCGGCGGTGACCTCCTCGTTGGACAGCACGGTGCCCAGACCGGGGCACCAGTTGACCGGCACCTCCTTGGCGTAGGCCAGCCGGTACTCGCCCAGCACCTCCTCGCGCTCGGCGCCGTTCAGCGCGGACCAGGCGCGGCCGCCGGGGACCTCACGGGTGCCGTTCTCGAACTCGGCGACCAGCTCGGCGATCGGGCGGGCCTTGGCGGCCTGCTCGTCGTACCAGGAGTTGAAGATCTGCAGGAAGATCCACTGCGTCCAGCGGTAGTACTCGGGGTCGATCGTGGCGATCGAGCGGCGCGGGTCGTGGCCCAGGCCCAGTCGGCGCAGCTGCTGGCGCATGTTGGCGATGTTGGCCTCGGTGGAGACCCGCGGGTGGGTGCCGGTCTGCACGGCGTACTGCTCGGCGGGCAGGCCGAAGGAGTCGTAGCCCAGGGTGTGCAGGACGTTGTAACCGTTCATCCGCTGGTAGCGGGCGAAGACGTCGGTGGCGATGTAGCCCAGCGGGTGGCCGACGTGCAGGCCGGCGCCCGACGGGTACGGGAACATGTCCATGATGAAGCTGTGCGGCTTCGCGGCGACGTCCGCGGCGGCCGGGTCGGCCAGGTCGCCGGCCGGGTTGGGGGCGTGGAACGTCCCCTCCTTCTCCCAGATGTCCTGCCAGCGGGACTCGATCTCCGCCGCCAGGGCAGCGCTGTACCGGAACGGCGCGGTCGCGGTGTCGGCCGCACCGGACGCAGGGGTCGTCTCGCTCATGGTCCTTCAAGCTCCATCGATGTCAGTTGGCGAACCGGCGTTCCGGGCCGGCGACGGGACGGGTGCCCGGGCGGGCCCGGACGGCGGCCGGGCGGCGGGCCCGGGCGGAAAACAAAAAAGCCCCTCGCAGGAGGGGGTGCCACGCCGACTCCGGCTTCCGCCCTCGGGCGTGGCCGGTCCTGGTCAGCGCGGCCGACTAAGGAGCAGGCGCGCGGTTCGCATGGGCTCAGGGTACCGCAAGGGGGTCAGCCGCCTCCCGGGGATACCGCCGACGCGCCCTCCGGCAGACCCGCCGACGCGCCCTCCGCCATGCCCGCCGCCCCGGCCCCGGCCCCGGCGCCCGCCCCGCCCTCCGCCGAACGGAACGCCGCGTCGATCCCGCGCAGCGCCCGCGCCACCCGCTCCGACTGCATCCCCGCGGCCAGCGCCCGCGCCCGGTCGGCGGTGCGCGCCGCCTCGGCGGGGTCCCCCGCGAGGCGCTGCGAGTCGGCCAGCCGGACCATCAGCAGCACCCGCGCCCGGGCCCGGCCCGGCCCCAGGCCCGCCACCGCCTCGGCCAGCAGCGCCTGCGCCCGCCCGTGCTCGCCCAGGAACAGGTGGCCCTCCCCCACCATGCCCGCGAGGTCCGCCCGCTCCTGCGCCAGGGCGCCGCTCCCGCCGGCGCCCGCGTCCAGCTCCGCGAACGCCCGCCCCGCCGTCTCGGCGAGCGCGGCCGCGTCGCCCCGCCGCCCGTGGGCGCGGGCGATCCGCCCGAGCTGCAGGGCCCGCCCGGCCGGCCCGAGCTCCTCCCCCACCGCCGCCACCGCCTGCGCGAGCACCGTGACCGCGTCCAGCCCGCGCCCGCCCGCGCTCCAGGTGGCCAGCACCACCAGGCCGCCGAGCACCGCCACCCCGTCCCGGCGCTCGCCGCTCAGGTGCGCGGCGCGCAGCGCGGCCGCGAAGGCCCGCTGCGCGGTGGCGTCGTGGCCGAGGTCGAACGCGGCCTGGGCCGCGAGCCGGGCGAGGCGGCCCGCCGCGCCGTACAGCGCCCGGCCGAGCGGTTCGTCGTACCCGCCGAGTTCCAGCAGCTTGGCGACCATGGCCAGTTCGGCGCGGGCGGGGCCGAGGACGAGCCCGCCGCCGCAGGATCGTTCCAGCCGCTGCTTGCTGCGGTGCGCGGCGGCGAGTTCGCCGATCACCGCGGGGTCGACGCGCAGCGCGCCGTCGCCGCCGAGGGCGGGTGGCGGGGTGGCCAGCCGGCGGGCGGCCTCGGCGAGGTCGGCGCCGCGGAAGAGGTCGGTGAGGCGCACCGGGCCGGCGTCGGCGGCGGTCTCGCGCAGCGCGGTCTGCGCGGTGTCGGCCGTCCACGGGTCGGTCAGCAGGCGCGGGGAGAGGATCTTGGCGCCGCGGTGGCCGCCCATCGGGCCCCAGAGCTGTTCGTAGGTGACGGCGATGCCGAGGGTGCGGCTGAGCACCTCGCAGACGGCTTGGTCGTGCGGGCTGCGCGGGACCATGCCGCGGTCGCGCCACTTGTAGGGGGCGGTGGAGCTGATCGCCATCCGGGCCGGGACGGTGAGGTTGACCTCGCGGGCGAGCCGCTCCGGGCTCCAGCCGAGCTGGTGGAGTATCCGGGCGAGTTCCTCGTTGCGTCTGCGCTCCAGATCGGCCATGGATCCGACGGTAGCGGTCCGCCGGGGGCGGCCGCCGGGAGGTCCGGGGAAAACCCGGGAACGCCGAAGGCCGCCTCCCGTTCGGGAGGCGGCCTTCGTTTCCTGTGGAGCTACGGGGAATTGAACCCCGGACCTCTTGCATGCCATGCAAGCGCTCTACCAACTGAGCTACAGCCCCTTGACCTGCGATGTCACCGGGGATTTCGTTCCGTTTCCCTCGGCGACATCGCCTACTTTACACGGTCCGGGGGGTGCTCCACGAATCCGTTTCCCGGGCGGTCGGCTACCCGTCCGCCGGCCGCCCCCGCGGGGCCGTCTCCCGGACCGCCTCCGGGGCCGGTGCGAGGGCCCGCGCGCCGGCCCTCGCCCGCCGCTGCCCGCGGCCGGCCGCCACCGCCCGGGCGGCGAAGCCCGCGGCGAGCGCGGCGGCCCCGCCGATGGCGGCCGTGGTGAGCAGCAGCGCGTGCCCGGAGCCGCGGGCGGAGGCCGGCAGGCCGGCCGCGCCGAGGTACACCGAGCCGAGCAGCGCGACGCCGACGACCTGGCCGAGCTGCACCCCGGTGGCCACGACCCCGCTGGCGTCCGCCGCGTCGGCGGGGGCGACCCGGGCGAGCGCCCGGGCGAAGAGCGGCGCGTAGGCGCAGCCGGCGAGCAGGCCGAGGACGGCGGAGAGCAGCAGCGGTACCGCGCCGAGCCCGGACCCGTCGCGCAGCAGCAGGCCGAGCAGCAGGTAGCCGACGGCGAGCAGGCCGGCGCACAGGGGCGGCAGGAGGCCGTGCAGGCGCCCGGGCAGCCGCTGCCAGTGCAGGCTGGCGACGCCGAAGCCGACGGCGATCGGGGCGGAGCAGAGGCCGGCGCGCAGCGCGCTGTGGCCGAGCCCGGACTGCTGGTGCAGGGCGAAGGAGAACATGAAGCCGGCGAAGGCCAGCAGGATCATGAACACCGCGCCGACGGCGGGCAGCAGCCCGGCGGCGCCGAGGACGCGCCCGCTGATCAGCGGCTCCCCGCCGCGCCGGGCGATCCGCCGTTCGACGACCGCGAACAGGCCGAAGAGCAGCGCGCTCGCGCCGAGCATCGCCCAGCCCCAGCCGGGCCGGCCGAGTTCGTGGCCGAGCACCAGCGGGACGACGAGCAGCCCGAGGGCGGCGGCGAGCACCAGCAGGCCGGGCAGGTCGAAACCGCGGTCGCGGTCCCCGGGCAGCCGCGGCAGCAGCCGGGCGCCGGCCGCCAGCAGCACGGCGCCGATCGGCACGTTGACCAGGAAGACCGGGCGCCAGCCGGAGCCGAACAGGTCGGCGTCGACGAGCACCCCGCCGAGCACCTGCCCGGCCGCGATGCCGCCGGCGAGGACGGCCGAGTACAGGCCCAGGGCGCGGACCCGGGCCTGGCCGGTGAAGGTGCGCTGGACCAGGCTCATCACCTGGGGGACCATCAGGGCCGCCCCGGCGCCCTGGAGCAGCCGGAAGGCGATCAGCCAGCCGGTGGCGGGAGCGAGCCCGCAGGCCAGCGAGGCGGCGGTGAAGGCGGCCAGGCCGCCCTGGTAGAGCCGGCTGTAGCCGTAGCGGGCGCCGAGCCGGGCGCCGGTGATGAGCAGGACGGCGTAGGCGATGGTGTAGCCGGCCACCACGAACTGGAGGGCGGCCCCGGAGGCGTGCAGGTCGGTGCGGATGGTGGGCACCGCGACGTTGACGATGGCGGTGTCCAGCACGGCCATGAACTGGCCGCTGAGGACGAGCGCGAGGAGCGCCCCGGGCCGGGCGGCGGACGCCGCCCCGGGCCGGGTGGCGGCCGGCGAGGCGGTCCCGGCCGGCCGGCGCCGGGTCTGGGTGTCGGTCATGCGTCGAGCGTCGCGGCGCCCTGGTACCAGTGGTTAGAGCCTGCGGATCCTGGTACCGGCAGCACCTGTTTCGCCCCGCCGGGCTGCGGCACCATGGCGGGTATGACCGTCGTGGACACCCCCGGCACCGTCGAGCCCGCCCCCCGGCCCCACGCCCGCCAGGCCCCCGCCGAGGGGCGCGACCGCCGCCGCACCGAGCTGGCCGAGTACCTGCGCGCCCGCCGCGCCCGGGTCTCCCCCGAGGACGTCGGCCTGCCGCCCGGCCTGCGCCGCCGTACGCCGGGCCTGCGCCGCGAGGAGGTGGCCCAGCTCGCCGGGGTCGGGGTCACCTGGTACACGTGGCTGGAACAGGGGCGCCGGATCAACGCGAGCGCGCAGGTGCTGACGGCGGTCGCCCGGGTGCTGCTGCTGGACGCCACCGAGCGCGAGCACCTGTTCCGGCTGGCCGGGGTGGCGGTGCGCCCGCCGGCCGGGCCGGATCCGGTGCTGGACCCGTCGACCCAGCTGATCCTGGACGCCCTGGCGCCGCTGCCGGCCGCCGTCTCGAACAGCCGGTACGACGTGCTGGCCTGGAACTCCCCCTACGCGGCGCTGTTCGCCACGAGCCGGACCCGGACCACCGACGGCCGGTTCAACAGCCTCTGGTGCACGGTGACCGGCCCGGACTGCTGCAATCCGTTCCTGAACCGGACCGAGCAGCTGCCGCAGATGGTCGCGGTGCTGCGCGGCGCCTACGGGCGGCACGTCGGCGAGCCGGCGTGGGAGGAGTACCTGCGGTCGCTGCTGGCGGCGAGCGCGGAGTTCCGGGAGCTGTGGGCCCGGCAGGAGGTGGCCTCGCGGCGGACGGCGCCGAAGGTGTTCCGGCACCCGCTGGTGGGCGTGATGCGGATGAACGCGGCCTACCTGACGATCCCCGGGGTGCCGGAGGCGTACGTCGCCGTCTACACCCCGGACGGGCCGCAGGACCGGGCGCGGATCGAGGAGCTGGCGGCGCTGCCGCCGGGCGGCTGGACCGCCCCGTGCGGCCACGCCCCCACCGGGTCCACCGGCTGAGGCCGCGCCCGGGACACCCTCCGGGAACGACCGAAGGCCGCCACCCACCGGGTGACGGCCTTCGCAGTCTGTGGAGCTACGGGGAATTGAACCCCGGACCTCTTGCATGCCATGCAAGCGCTCTACCAACTGAGCTACAGCCCCGCGACACACGCGGCCCTCACGGACCCCGGGTGCGGAGTGGAGCTACGGGGAATTGAACCCCGGACCTCTTGCATGCCATGCAAGCGCTCTACCAACTGAGCTACAGCCCCTCGCTCACCGGATCTCCCGCTTCCCTTCCGGGCCGCGTTCCCTCCGTGCGAACGAGGAAGACTCTAACCGCAAAGGCCCGGAACTGCGAAATCCGCCCTCCGGGGCCCTCGGCGCACCCCTGGCGGGAGCGGCTCAGGTGTCGTCGCCGATGACCGGCTGCGGCAGGGTGCCCGCGTTGTGCTCCAGCAGCCGCCAGCCCCGCGCGCCCCGGCCCAGGACGGACCAGCAGCAGTTCGACAGCCCGCCGAAGCACTCCCACAGCACCGGCTCCAGGCCGAGCATCCGCCCGAGCATGGTGCGGATGGTGCCGCCGTGGCTGACCACGACCAGCGTGCCGCCGTCGGGCAGCTTGCCGGCCGCGTCCAGCACCACCGGCACCGCGCGGTCGGCGACCTCGGTGGCGAGTTCGCCGCCGCCGCGCCGGACCGGCTCGCCCTGGGTCCAGGCCGCGAACTCCTCGGGGTAGCGCTCGCGGATCTCCGCGTTGGTCAGCCCCTGCCAGGAGCCCGCGTACGTCTCCCGCAGGCCCTCGTGGTGCTCGACGTCCAGGCCGGTGACCTTGGCCAGCTCCTCGGCGGTGCGCCGGGCCCGCTGGAGGTCCGAGGAGATCAGCAGGTCAGGGCGCAGGCCGGCGAGCAGCCGGGCGGCCCGCTGCGCCTGCAGCACGCCCTGCCCGGTCAGCTCGATGTCCGTGGTGCCCTGGAAGCGGGACTCGAGGTTCCAGGAGGTCTGGCCGTGCCGCCAGAAGACGATGCGCGGGCCCCGCGCGTCCCGGCTCAGCTGTAGTCCTCGGCGCCGAAGTCGTCCGCCGGGGCCTGCTCGGCCGGGGCGACGGCGTTGCCGGCCGCGTCGGTGTGGGCGTCGGGACGGTTGCGGGAGGCGAGGGCGTCCTGCGGCAGCGGCAGCTCGGGGCAGTCCTTCCAGAGGCGGTCCAGCGAGTAGAAGGAGCGCTCCTCGGAGTGCTGGACGTGCACGACGATGTCGAGGTAGTCGAGCAGGATCCAGCGGCCCTCGCGCTCGCCCTCCCGGCGCACCGGCTTGATGTCCAGCTTCTCGCGCAGCTGGTCCTCGATCTCCTCGGCGATCGAGCGGACCTGGCGGTCGTTGCTCGCGGAGGCGATCAGGAAGGCGTCGGTGATCGACAGCACCTCGCTGACGTCGAACGCGACGATGTTGTGGGCCAGCTTGTCGGCCGCGGCCTGGGCGGCGACGTTGATGAGTTCCTGGCTGTGCTCAGTGGCGGTCACGGTGTTCTTCCGGCTCGGCGGCTTGGGGGCGCCCCGTGCGCGGCGCGCCGGGGATCGCCTTCCAGGATCTCACGCCGCCCCGGCGGCCCCGGAACCGTTTTCCGGGGCCGCCGGGCGTACCGCGGCCGGGCCGTGGCCCGCCTACTGCGGCTTCGGCGGCGCGTAGTCCTTGCCGAGGACGACGACCAGGTCGGCGTTCTGCGCGTCGGTGACCTTCTTGACCGCCGTCTCCGGCAGGTTGAGGCTGGTCGCCAGCGACTTCGCGGCCGCCTGCCGGGCGTCGTCGGTGTAGCGGATCTCACTGGTGGCCTGCGGGGCGCTCTTGGCGCCGCCGGGGACGAAGGTGAGGCCCGCGTTGACCACCTGGACCTGGGCCGCGGCGGCCGCCAGGTCGTTGCCGGTGGCGTCCTGGAGGGAGACCCTGGCGGGCGCGTCGCCGCTGGTCGCGGCCTTGACGGTGCCGCCGAGCACCTCCTTGACCTGCTTGCCGGCGGTGGCCTCGTCCAGCGAGCCGTCCGGCTTGACGGTCAGCGCGGCGGTGCCGAACTGCCCGTCCTTGGAGAGCTTGGCCAGCTGCGCGAGGACCCCGGCGAGCGCGTCCTCGGGCAGCGAGGGGTCGAGCACCGCGTTCATCCGGTGCACGTCGTCCTTGGCGTCCTTGAACTCGACCGGCATGGTGCGCACCACGGCGTCCATCACCTGGCCGAACCGGGCGAGCTGGGCGTCGCGGTTCTCCCCGGGGGCCTGCAGGGTGGCGTAGGCGACGGCGGCCTTCCCGCCGAGCAGGGTGTTCTTGCCAGCGGCGGCGAGCACCTTGCCGTCCGGCTTGCCCCCCTCGTGGACCTCGGCGTTGGTGTCCACCCGGACGCCGCCGAGCTGGGCGACCAGCAGTTCCAGGTACGGGGTGTCGAGCCGCCAGGTACCGGCGACCGGGGCCCCGAGCACGGTGGTCAGGCCCTCGCGGGTGCCGGAGGCGCCGAGGGTGTCCATGGCCTGGCCGACCGTGGTGATCGGCGGGTCGCCGGGGCCGGGCAGCCGCAGCGCGTCCGGCAGCAGCAGGACGGTGCCCTTCTTGCCGGAGGCGTCGTTGACCAGCAGCGCGCTGGAGACCTTGCCCTCCAGGTCGCGCAGGTGGACGACGTTGACCTGGCGCGGTCCGGCGGCGGTGGCCGCGTCCTTCTTGCCGCCGGTGAACCAGAGGTAGCCGCCGGCGCCGGCCGCCGCGAGCGCGAGGACCACGCCGGCGCCGATCAGCCGGGTGCGCAGCTTGCGGCGGCGCTCGGCGCGCACCTCGCTGCGGGACTCGGCGAACTTGAGCCAGTCGATGACGTCCTCGGACTTCTCCGCCTCGTCGTCGACGAAGGTGAACTCGCCCGTGGTGTAGTCGTCCTCGGGGGCCGCGGCGCCGCTCCTGGCCCGGGCCGGGCGGGAGCCGCCGACCTGCTCGGACGGCGCTCCGGGCCGGGCGGGGGCCGCCGGCCCGTCGGCGGCCGGGCGCGGCACCCGGGGGCGCGGCGGCGTGGGCGCGGCGGGCTCCTCCGCCAGCTGCGGCTGCGGCGGGTCGGCGACCACCGGCATCGGCGCGGTCGCGTACGACGGCGGCTGCTGGTAGCCCTGCTGCCCCTGCTGGTACTGGTCCTGGTAGCCGTAGCCGCCCTGCTGCTGGTACCCCTGCGGCACCTGCTGCCCGTACGGGCCGGACTGCTCGTACGGGCCGGGCTGCGGCTCGTAGGAGGTCTGGTACCCCTGCTGCTGGTACTGGTCCTGGTAGCCGTACTGCCCCTGGCCGTACGGCGCGGGCTGCACCGGCTGCCCGTACTGGTCGTACTGCTCGTACTGCTCGTACCCGCCCGACTGCTCGTACTGGCCGGGCTGCTGCTGCTCGTAGCCGCCCTGCTGGTACGGCGGGTACTGCTGGTACTGCCCGGTGGACCAGTCGTCCGGCTGTCCGGGCTGCTGCTCCTGGGATCCCCTGCGCTCGCTCATCCGTCGGTCGGCCCCTCCGGGATCAGGTCCGGTGCGGCGCGTAGAGCGCCCGCTTGTCGATGTAGCGGACCACGCCGTCCGGGACGAGGTACCAGACCGGCTCGCCCTTGGCGACCCGGTTGCGGCAGTCCGTGGAGGAGATGGCCAGCGCCGGGACCTCCACCAGGGAGACCCCGCCCACCGGAAGCCCGGCGTCCGACAGAGTGTGCCCCGGCCGGGTGCACCCGATGAAATGGGCGAGCGAGAAGAGCTCGTCGGAGTCCCGCCAGGACAGGATCTGGGCGAGCGCGTCGGCGCCGGTGATGAAGAAGAGGTCCGCGTCCGGGTGCAGCGCGTGCAGGTCGCGCAGGGTGTCGACGGTGTACGTCGGGCCCTCGCGGTCGATGTCGATGCGGCTGACCGAGAACTGCGGGTTCTCCGCGGTGGCGATGACCGTCATCAGGTAGCGGTCCTCGGCCGGGCTGACCTGGCGGTCGCTCTTCTGCCACGGCTGTCCGGTCGGGACGAAGATCACTTCGTCCAGGTGGAACGCGCTGGCGACCTCACTGGCGGCGACCAGGTGCCCGTGGTGGATCGGGTCGAAGGTGCCACCCATCACGCCCAGACGGCGCTTCGGCACCGGTACGCCGGGATTCCCGGTCTGCTCTCCCATGGCGCCACACCTTACGCGACGCCCGTTGCCGTGCGGGAACGGCCGGGTGACGGGCGTCCCGGGGGCGGTACCGCTCCCCGGGCCACCGTCGGCCGGGTCAGCGGTCCCGGTTGAAGCGGGTCGTCACGAAGAGCAGCAGCAGAAGGACGAACAGCGCGGCGCCACCCGTCAGGTACGGGTTGAGGCTGTCGTGGTTGCCCCCCTCGCCCTCGTTCGCGAGGAGGTTCAGGACGGGGAGTGCGGCGGCAGTGCTCATGGTCGGCGGGACCTTCTCGGCTCGGATGGCGGGCAGGGGTGTCGTACGGGCCGGTGAGGGCCCACCCGTCATCGTACGGGGGGTTACACGGCAACCGCTCGGCGGCCCACCGCGTCTGAACCGCCGTGAGCCGGGGCCCGCGGCCGGTGGGCGCCGGGGCCGGTCAGTTGTTGCGGCCGGCCCGCAGCAGGATCCAGGCCAGCAGGCCCACGCCGACGAACGAGGCGATCACGATGATCCGCAGGAAGAGCCCGGGGCCGTCCTCCGCGGAGATCGGAGCGGCCAGGCTGGCAAGGGCGGCGGTGGACATCTGCGGGGCTCCTCGGACTGCTCGGTGCCGTGGCCTGAGGTGGCCCGGCTCTCCCGGGCAATCAGGGTAAACCGCCCTCACACCGCGGCCGCCCACCGCCCCCGCGGGCGCCGTCCGCGCCGCCCCGGACGGCGTCCCCGCCACCCCGGGCGCGCCGGCGGGGACGAGTGCGCAACCACGGACGTTGTCCGGACAGTCGTTGCAGGCGAAGAACCGCGGGGGCCGGCCGGGGGCCGGGGCCGCCGTCGACAGGGAGGCATCACACCATGACCGACACGACCACGAAGACCCCGAGCCGGCGCCGCCAGCGCTTCCCGGAGATCTCCACCCGGGCCTGGGAGCACCCGGCGGACCGCTCGGCGCTCGTCGCGCTGCGCAAGCTGACCGGCTTCGACGACGTGCTGAAGCGGCTCGCCGGCCTCGTGTCCGAGCGCTCGATCCGGCTGATGTTCCTGGCCACCGCCGTGAAGACCTCCGAGCGGCAGTTCCCCGAGCTGCACAACATGGTCCGCGACGCCGCCTACGTGCTCGACCTCGACAAGGTGCCGGACCTCTACGTCACCCAGGATCCGGCGGTCAACGCCTACTGCATCGGTATCGACTCGCCGGTGATCGTGGTGACCAGCGGCCTGGTGGAGCTGCTGGACGAGGAGGAGCTCCGCTCGGTGATCGGCCACGAGGTCGGCCACGCGATGTCCGGGCACGCCGTGTACCGGACGATGCTGATGATCCTCACCAACATCGCCACCCGGATCGCCTGGGTGCCGCTCGGCAACCTGGCGATCATGGCGATCGTCACCGCGCTCAAGGAGTGGTTCCGCAAGGCGGAGATCTCCAGCGACCGGGCCGGCCTGCTGGCCGGGCAGGACCTCCAGGCCTCGATGCGGGCGCTGATGAAGCTGGCCGGCGGCCACGACGTGGCCGAGATGAACGTGGACGCCTTCCTGGAGCAGGCCGCCGAGTACGAGAAGGCCGGCGACCTGCGCGACGGCGTGCTCAAGCTGCTGCAGGTACTGCCGCAGAGCCACCCGTTCGCGGTGGTCCGGGTCGCCCAGCTGAAGAAGTGGGCCGAGAGCGAGGAGTACCGCTCCATCCTGGCCGGCGCCTACCCGCGCCGCACCGACGACCCGGACGCCTCGGTCGGCGAGCAGTGGCGGGCCGCCGCCGAGCACTACACGACCTCGGTGAAGGAGAGCAAGGACCCGCTGATGGGCCTGATCCGCGACGTCGCGGGCGGTGCGGCCTCGGTCGGCGGCAAGCTCCGGGACACCTTCACCGGCGCCGCGCGCGGCAACGGAAACGGCAGCAGCAACGGCGGCGGCAAGGACGGCGGCTCCGGCGACAACGGCTGAGGCAGCCCGCAGGAACGTTTCGGCGGCCCCCACCACCCGGCCGGGGGCCGCCGACGCACCGCCGCCGACGCACCGCCGCCCGCGTCGGCCGCCCGTCTCAGCTGCCCGCCAGCACCCCGCACACCTGCCAGGCCGGCCGCGCGTGGTTGCCCGGATCCACCGCCTGCGGCCCGGCCGGCGGCGCGGTGGTGTCCGTGCCCGCGAGCACCGGCTGCACCACCCCGGCCAGCGAGCCGTCGCACGGCGCGGGCCCGGCCTGCAGCACCGAGTCCACCAGCCGCAGCTGCGCCGCCGCCAGGTCGACCCGGTCGAACTCGAAGGTCAGCTGGCGCCGTACGGTCTCCAGGGTCACCGGCGCCCCGCTCGGCGCCCCGGCCGCCTTCAGCGCGTAGACGAAGGTGTGGTCGGTGGTGATCCGCAGCGTGCTGCTGTCCGTCTCGTCGATCCGCATCGCGCCCGCCACCTTCACGGTGTCCGCGGCCAGCGCGACCTGCGTCGGGTCGAAGCGGACCAGCCAGCCGGTCAGCGCGTGGTGCCGGTCGTCGACCGGCTGGGCCACGCTCGCGTCGAACTGGGCCTGCTCACCGGGGGTGACGAAGGCCCGCACCTCCGCGGTCGACCCCTGCACCAGCACGGCGGGCGACAGCGAGGACGCCACCAGGTAGCGCTGCACGGTGTCGAGCGCCTTGGTCACCTCCACCCGGGAGAAGTGCCCGGTGGCCGCCCCGGTCGGCGTCCCCAGCCCGACCGCGCCGTCGCTGTAGCCCGGCGGCAGACCGGCGAACGGGCTGGCCGGATCGGCGGCCGGATGGACCGCCGAGGCCGGGCTCAGCGCCACCAGGCTGACGGTCAGCTGGCTGCCCTGCGGGCGGGCGGTGGGCCGCACCGGCGAGCTGACGCCGAAGTACACCGCGGCACCGAACGCCAGCAGGATCACCAGCAGCAGCGCCAGCGCCTGCCGGGGCACGGTGCCCAGCGGCCCCAGCCTGACCTTCGGCCGGGTGGGCCGGCCGAACGCGCCGGACAGCCGCTCGCGGGCCGACAGTTCCTGGATCCGGGCAGCCCGGACGAACGATTCGTCGAAGACGACGGACCGGTACTCGTCATCGTTTCCGGAACCACCCTCGGGCGCACCCTCCGGGGGTTCGCGCGGGTCACCCATGACACCAGGGTAAGGCGCGGGATCGCCCCTCCACGAGGGTCCTGCCGCAGTTCACCGGGTACCCTCCGTGACCGCTCGCGGCCGCCCGGGGCACACCGGGGCGCCCCTTCGACCGCCCGCGCCGCCCCGTCGTTCAGCCCGTCGGCGCGGTGACCACGAGCGACGGCTCGGCCGGCGACGGCGCCGGGTCGGCCCCGGGGCTGCTGCTGCCGGACTCGGGACGCCGCGGCGCACCGCCGGCCCCGCCCACGCCCTGGTAGATCGCCGCGACCGCCACCGCGACCAGGCTCACGCCCATGATCACGGCGAGCACCCAGGCCACCGGGCGGTGCCAGCGCTGCTGGGCGACGTACCGGCCGCGGCCGGCACCGATCGGGTCGAAGCCGCCCGGTCGCCAGCGCCGCGAGCGCCGGCCGGGGCCGGTCCACGGATCGGGGAAGCGGTGGTCGTCGTCGAGCCGGCTCGGGTACGGGCGCAGCTCCAGCGGCAACCCGTCCCCGGCCGGGGCGTCGTAGCCCCAGCCCGGCCCGGTCGCGTCCGGCTCGAAGCGGGCCTCGGCGGCGGCGAGCTGCCGCTCCTTGGCCGTCGGCTCGTGCACGGCGGCGGACCGCACGAAGGCCTCGTCGAAGACCACGGTGGCGAACTCGTCGTCCGCACCACCGTGGTCGGCACCGTCGGGGTACGGCAAGCCCCCCACATCGTCAGCCACGGATTCAGCGTATTACCGGGCGGGCGATTTGTCTGGGGCTCGGGACAGTTGGTCCGTCACTCGTGTGAAGGCGGGCCGGCGGCGGCCGGGCCGGGCGGGCTCAGCCGGCGTCGGCGGCGCCGCCCACGGTCGGCGTCGCCGCGCCCCGGACGTGGCCGTCACCAGTGACGATGTACTTGGTGCTGGTCAGCTCGGGCAGGCCCATCGGGCCGCGGGCGTGCAGCTTCTGGGTGGAGATGCCGATCTCGGCGCCGAAGCCGAACTCACCGCCGTCGGTGAACCGGGTCGAGGCGTTGACGGCCACCGTGGTCGAGTCGACGAGCTGCGTGAAGCGGCGGGCGGCGGCCTGCGAGGTGGTGACGATGGCCTCGGTGTGGCCGGAGGTCCAGCGGCGGATGTGCGCGACGGCGGCATCCAGCGAGGGGACGACGGCGGCCGCGATGTCGTACGACAGGTACTCGGCCTCCCAGTCCTCGTCGGTGGCGGGCAGCACGGTGGCGGCGGAGCCCTCGGCGGCCTTCAGCACCGCGTCGTCGCCGTGCACGGTGACCCCGGCCTCGGCGAGCGCGGCGAGCGCGAGCGGCAGGAAGGCCTCGGCGATGTCCTGGTGGACGAGCAGGGTCTCGGCCGCGTTGCAGACGCTGACCCGCTGGGCCTTGGAGTTGAGCAGGATGCCGACGGCCATCGCGAGGTCCGCCCCGGCGTCGACGTAGACGTGGCAGTTGCCGGTGCCGGTCTCGATGACCGGGACGGTGGAGCCCTCGACGACGGCGCGGATCAGCGAGGCGCCGCCGCGCGGGATGAGCACGTCGACCAGGCCGCGGGCGCGCATCAGCTCCTGCACGGAGTCCCGGCTCTCGCCCGGGACGAGCTGGACCGCGTCGGCCGGCAGCCCGGCGGCGGCGACCGCGTCGCGCACCACGGCGACCAGCGCGGTGTTGGAGCGGTAGGCCGAGGCGGAGCCGCGCAGCAGCACGGCGTTGCCGGACTTCAGGCAGAGCGCGGCGGCGTCGACCGTGACGTTGGGGCGGGCCTCGTAGATGATGCCGACGACGCCGAGCGGGACCCGGACCTGCCGCACGTCCAGGCCGTTGGGCAGGGTGTAGCCGCGCACGACCTCGCCGACCGGGTCGGGCAGGCCCGCCACGTCCCGGACGTCGGCGGCGATGGCGGCGATCCGCTCCTCGGTGAGGGTGAGCCGGTCGATCACCGACTCGGCGGTGCCGGCCGCGCGGGCGCGCTCGACGTCCTCGGCGTTGGCGGCGGTGATCTCGGCGGCCCGGGCGACCAGGGCGTCGGCGACCGCCCGCAGCGCGGCGTCCTTCACGCCGCGCGGCAGCGGGGCGAGCGCGGCGGCGGCCTCCCGGGCTCGGCGCGCTACGGCGAGGACGGGGCTGTCTGCGGTGGCGAGGTCGCTGGTCATGCGCCCAGGGTAGTGGAGGGCCCGGGCCCTCCCCCGCCCCTTTCCGCCCGGTGAGACGGCCCGCCCCGCGGCACGTCAGCAGGGGGAGTCAGTAGGGGTAGACCCCGCCCAGTTGCGGGGGCGGGCCGGCGAAGCCCTCGGCGACCCGCTTGTGGTAGGTCGCCCGGTCCACCACCTCCAGGCCGACGATCTCCCACGGCGGCAGCTTGGCCGTCGCCTTGTGCTCACCCCACAGCCGCAGCGCGATCGCCGCCGCGTCGTGCAGGTCGCGGGCCTGCTCCCAGTAGCGGATCTCGGCGTGGTCGGCGGCGTAGCGGGCGGTCAGGAAGAACGAGTGGTCGTGCGCCAGCCGCTCCAGCCCGGCGCGCAGCTCCGACAGCGGGGTGACCGGCCCGGCCACGCTGAGCACCACGTGCCAGAGCCGGGCCTGCTCCGGGCCGCCGGGCGGTTCGGCGGCGGGGCGCCGCTCCGGGCGGAGCCGGTGCACCGTGCCGGATCCCTGGGGCGGCGGACCGGCCGGCCCGGCGGCGCCGGCGTCCCCGCCGCCGTCGAGGCTGGTCAGCCGCCGGCCCGCGGTCCCTCCGGTCAGCGCTGCCTCGCGCCTGCGTTCCACCGGCGGCCTCCTGTTCGGCGATGTCGTGTCGTCGTACCCGCCGGCCCCGGCCGGCGCGCGTACGACCGCGCCCCACCTCGCCCGTGGCCGGGCGTGCTCCCCGCGCGGAGCCGCCCGCGTTCCGGCGGGTCCGGCGGCGGGTCAGCCGCGCAGGACGACCAGGTCGTCGCGGTGGACGACCTCCCGCTCGTAGGCGGCGCCGAACTCCTGGGCCAGGTCCCGGGTGGACCGGCCGAGCAGGCGGGGCAACTCCCTCGCATCAAAGTTGACCAGTCCGCGCGCCACGATGTGGCCGTTTTCGGCAAGAAGGTCCACCGGATCACCCGCGGCGAACTCGCCGTCGACCTTGGTGACCCCGGCGGGCAGCAGCGAGGCACCGCCGGAGACGACGGCCTCGACGGCGCCGTCGTCCAGGTGCAGGGTGCCGCGGGGGCTGCTGGCGTGGGCGAGCCAGAGCATCCGGTCCGAGGAGCGGCTGCCGGTGCGCAGGAACAGGGTGCCGGTGGGGCGGCCGGCGAGCGCGTCGGCGGCGTGGCTGGCGGCGGTGAGGACGACGGGGATGCCGGCGCCGGTGGCGATCCGGGCGGCCTCGACCTTGGTGACCATGCCGCCGGTGCCGACCCCGGCCTTGCCGGCGCTGCCGATCTCGATGCCGTCGAGGTCGTGCGGTCCGGAGACCTCGGCGATCCGGCTGGTGCCGGGGCGGGACGGGTCGCCGTCGTAGAGGCCGTCGACGTCGGAGAGCAGCACGAGCAGGTCGGCGCGGACCAGGTGGGCGACGAGGGCGGCCAGCCGGTCGTTGTCGCCGAACTTGATTTCGGCGGTGGCGACGGTGTCGTTCTCGTTGACGACCGGCATGGCGCCCATCGCGAGCAGCTGGTCGAGGGTGCGGTAGGCGTTGCGGTAGTGGGCGCGCCGGCTGGCGTCCTCGGCGGTGAGCAGGACCTGGCCGACGCGCAGGCCGTAGCGGGCGAAGGAGGCGGTGTAGCGGGCGATCAGCAGGCCCTGGCCGACGCTGGCGGCGGCCTGCTGGCGGGCGAGGTCCTTGGGGCGGCGCTCCAGGCCGAGCGGGGAGAGGCCGGCGGCGATGGCGCCGGAGGAGACGAGCACGATCTCGGGGGCGCCGGGGCGGGTGCGGACCTTGGCGAGGGCGTCGACGAGGGCGTCGACCCGGTCGGCGTCGATGCCGCCGGCGGCCGTGGTGAGTGAGGAGGAGCCGACCTTGACGACGATGCGCCGCGCGGTCAGCACCTCCGCCCGCAGTTCGTCCTCGCTCATCTGGGGTTTCGCCCTTCCGGTGTGGTGCGCTGGCGGCGGGCCCTGGCCCGGTCGTATCCCCCGCAATCTACGCGATCGGCACGCCCGGTCCGCACCCCGTTCCAGCGGCCGGACAGCGCCCGCGAGGGCCGCCGGACGCCCGACGCCGCGTCAACGGCGAAGCCCCCGGCGCCCGTTGGAAGGGCGGCGGGGGCTTCACCGGTTTCACGGACCGGACCGGACTCAGTCCTCGTCGTCGCCCTCGATGGCGGCCTGGCGGCCGCTGGAGAGCGCCTCGAAGGCGAGGTACTCGGCCTCGGCGGCGTCCCGGCCCTTCTGCTTGTCACGGCGGCGGTCGACGGCCGGGCGCTGGGTCTCGAAGCGGTGGTCCTCGCCGCGGCGGCCGAGCATCTCGGCGCCGGCGGCCATGGTCGGCTCCCAGTCGAAGACGACGGCGTTCTCGTCGGGGCCGATGACGACGGTGTCGCCCTCCTGGGCGCCGACCTTCCACAGCTCCTGCTCGACGCCCAGGCGGGCGAGCCGGTCGGCGAGGTAGCCGACGGCCTCGTCGTTCGAGAAGTCGGTCTGCCGCACCCAGCGCTCGGGCTTGCTGCCGCGGATGTGGTAGGTGCCGTCCTCCTCGGTGATGGTGAAGCCGGCGTCGTCCACGGCGACGGGCCGCAGCACGATCCGGGTGGACTCCTCGACCGGCTTGGCGGCGCGGGCCTCGGCGACGATCTGCGCCAGGGCGAAGCTGAGTTCGCGCAGGCCCTTGCGGGAGGCGGCGGAGACCTCGAAGACGCGGTAGCCGCGCTCCTCCAGGGAGGCGCGGGTGAGGTCGGCGATGTCCTGGCCGTCCGGCACGTCGACCTTGTTGAGGGCGACCAGGCGCGGCCGGTCGTCGAGACCGCCGTACTGGGCGAGCTCGTCCTCGATGGTCTCCAGGTCGCTCAGCGGGTCGCGGCCGGGCTCCAGGGTCGCGCAGTCCAGGACGTGCACGAGCACCGAGCAGCGCTCGACGTGCCGCAGGAACTCCAGGCCCAGGCCCTTGCCCTGGCTGGCGCCGGGGATGAGACCGGGGACGTCGGCGATGGTGTAGACGGTGTCGCCCGCGGTGACCACGCCGAGGTTGGGGATCAGGGTGGTGAACGGGTAGTCGGCGATCTTCGGCTTGGCGGCGGAGAGCACCGAGATCAGCGAGGACTTGCCGGCGCTCGGGTAGCCGACGAGGGCGACGTCGGCGACGGACTTGAGCTCCATGACGATGTCGCGGGCCTCGCCGGGCTCGCCGAGCAGCGCGAAGCCGGGGGCCTTGCGGCGGGCCGAGGCGAGGGCGGCGTTGCCGAGGCCCCCGCGGCCGCCCTGGGCGGCGACGAAGCTGGTGCCGTGGCCGACGAGGTCGGCGAGCACGTTGCCCTGCTTGTCGAGGACCACGGTGCCGTCCGGCACGGCGAGGACGAGGTCCTGGCCGTCGGCGCCGGTGCGGTGGCCGCCCGCGCCGGGCTTGCCGTTGGTGGCCTTGCGCTTGGGCGAGTGGTGGTACTCGAGCAGGGTGGTGACCTGCGCGTCGACGACGAGGATGACGCTGCCGCCCTCACCGCCGTTGCCGCCGTCCGGGCCGCCGAGCGGCTTGAACTTCTCGCGGTGCACGGAGGCGCAGCCGTGGCCCCCGCTGCCCGCGGCGACGTGGAGCTCGACGCGGTCCACGAAGGTGGTCATGGGTGTGCCTCCGATACGAAGAAGATGATGCTGCCTGCGGTAAAGCGCGAAGGGTGGACCGGAACATTCCGGCCCACCCTTCAGTGTGAGTCAGGTGTGACTCAGGCCTCGACGGCCACGATGTTGACGACCTTGCGGCCGCGGCGGGTGCCGAACTGCACGGCACCGGCGGTCAGCGCGAACAGGGTGTCGTCGCCACCGCGGCCGACACCGGCACCCGGGTGGAAGTGGGTGCCGCGCTGGCGGACGAGGATCTCGCCGGCGGAGACGACCTGGCCACCGAAGCGCTTCACGCCGAGGCGCTGGGCGTTCGAGTCACGGCCGTTGCGGGTAGAGCTTGCGCCCTTCTTGTGTGCCATCTGGCTATCCCCTTACTTGACCGAGTCGATGCTGGTGATGCGCACCGCGGTGTGCTGCTGGCGGTGACCCTGGCGACGGCGGTAGCCCGTCTTGTTCTTGTAGCGCAGGATGACGATCTTGTCACCCTTGGTCTGGTCGACGACCTCGGCGTGGGCCTTCACGCCGGCCAGCACCCACGGGTCGGAGGTGACGGCCTCGCCGTCGACCACCAGGATGGTGGAGAGCTCCACCGAGTCACCCGGCTTGGCCTCGATACGGTCGATCTCCAGCACGTCGCCGACGGCGACCTTGTGCTGGCGGCCGCCTGCGCGAACGATCGCGTACATGCGGTACCTACTTTCCCAACTCGGTCGGAACTCCTGATGCCAGCCACCTGGGTACGGACACAGGGGACCTCTCCCGCTGGACTCTTGCGAGACCCGGGAGGTGATGTGCTCGGGAGCAAGGCGTAGACACGCCAGTGGTCAAGAATACGGACCGGCCGCCGCGGGGGCAAACCGGCCCGTACGGGCCCGGGGCGGACGGGGTCCGCCCCGGGCCGGGCACTACTCGGCCGCCGTATCACCCTCGGCGGCCGCCGCCTTCTTGGCCGCCGCGCTCGTCCGCTTGGTGGCGGTCTTGCGGGCGGTGGTCTTCTTCGCCGCCGTCGTCGTCTTCTTGGCGGCGGTGGTCTTCTTGGCGGCGGTCTTGCGGGCCGCCCGCTTCTTCGGCGCCGGCGCCTCCTCGGCGGGCTCCTCGGCCGCGGCCGGCTCGGCGGCGACGGCCTCGGCGGCGGTCTCGGCGACCGGCTCGACCGGGGCCTCCGCCACGACCGCCTCGGCCGGCTCGACCGGCTGCTCGTCGGCCGGAGCCTGCGCGGCCGGGCTGACGGCCGCGAGGGCCGACTCCAGCGCCGCCTCGGCCTTGGCCTGGAGCACCACGATCTCCGCCTCGCCCGGCGCGCCGGCCGGAGCCGTGGCCTTGCGCACCGCCCGGCGGCGGGGCCGCCCGGTGGGCGTGGTGACGGGGGCCGGCTCGACCGGGGCCTCGACGACCTCGGCCTCGGCCACGACCGGCTCGGCGACGGCCTCGGCCGGCGCCTCCTCGGCACCCGGCACCTCGATCGCCAGCTGGCCCTCGATCTCCTCGCGGACCGGCGCCTCGACGGCGGCCTCGACGGCCTCCACCGGCTCGACGGCCTCGACGACGGCCTGCGGCTCCTCGTGCGCCGCGCCGCCCTTGCCACGGCGCCGGCGCTTGCCGCCGCCCGGGCCCGCCTCGGCGGCGGCCGTGCCGCCACCGCCGTGCACGTGGGTGCTCGGCTGCTCCATGTGGACAATCACACCGCGGCCGTTGCAGTGCACGCAGGGCTCGGAGAAGGACTCCAGCAGCCCCTGGCCGACCCGCTTGCGGGTCATCTGCACCAGGCCCAGCGAGGTGACCTCGGCCACCTGGTGCTTGGTCCGGTCCCGGCCCAGGCACTCCAGCAGGCGGCGCAGCACCAGGTCGCGGTTGGACTCCAGGACCATGTCGATGAAGTCGATCACGATGATGCCGCCGAGGTCGCGCAGCCGCAGCTGGCGCACGATCTCCTCGGCCGCCTCGATGTTGTTCCGGGTGACCGTCTCCTCCAGGTTGCCGCCCTGGCCGACGAACTTCCCGGTGTTGACGTCGATGACGACCATCGCCTCGGTGCGGTCGATCACCAGCGAGCCGCCGCTGGGCAGCCAGACCTTGCGGTCCAGCGCCTTCATCAGCTGCTCGTCGATCCGGTAGGTGGCGAACACGTCCACCTCGGAGGTCCACCGCTGGAGCCGCCCGGCGAGGTCCGGCGCCACGTTGGAGACGTAGTCGTGGATGGTGCTCCACGCCTCGTCGCCGGAGACGATGACCTTGGTGAAGTCCTCGTTGAAGATGTCGCGGACGACCCGGACGGTCATGTCCGGCTCGCCGTACAGCAGCGCGGGGGCGTTGCCGGTCGCGGCCTTCTTCTGGATGTCCTCCCACTGCTGCTGCAGTCGCTGGACGTCGCGGGTCAGCTCCTCCTCGGAGGCGCCCTCGGCGGCGGTGCGCACGATCACGCCCGCGTCGTCCGGGACGATCTTCTTGAGGATCTGCTTCAGGCGGGCGCGCTCGTTCTCCGGCAGCTTGCGGGAGATGCCGGTCATCGAGCCCTCGGGCACGTAGACCAGGTAGCGGCCGGGCAGCGAGATCTGGCTGGTCAGCCGGGCGCCCTTGTGGCCGATCGGGTCCTTGGAGACCTGCACCAGCACGGACTGGCCGGACTTCAGCACCGACTCGATCCGGCGCGGGCCGCCGTGACCGCCGAGCGCGCCGAAGTTGACCTCGCCGGCGTACAGCACCGCGTTGCGGCCCTTGCCGATGTCGACGAAGGCGGCCTCCATGGACGGCAGCACGTTCTGGACCTTGCCCAGGTAGACGTTGCCGACGTACGAGGTGGCCTGCTCCTTGTTGACGTAGTGCTCGACGAGCACGCCGTCCTCGAGGACGCCGATCTGGGTCCGCTGGCCGTTCTGGCGCACCACCATGACGCGCTCGACCGACTCGCGGCGGGCCAGGAACTCGGCCTCGGTGATGATCGGCACCCGGCGGCGGCCCAGCTCGCGGCCCTCGCGGCGGCGCTGCTTCTTGGCCTCCAGGCGGGTGGAGCCCTTGATGGACTGCACCTCGTCCGGGTCGAAGGAGGGCTCGGTGGAGCGGCGGCGCGGCTCGCGCACCTTCACCACCGTGCGGACGCCGTCCTCGGTGGTCTCGGCGGTTTCGACGGCGCCGGCCTCACCACTGCGGCGGCGACGGCGGCGACGGCGGCGCGACGAGGACAGGCCGGCGGCGAGGTCGTCGTCCTCGTCCTCCTCGTCGGCCGGCTCCTCGACGGCGGACTGCTCGGTCTCGGGCGCCTCGGCCTCGCCCTCCTCCGCCTCACCGCGACGGCGGCGGCGGCCACCCCGGCGGCGGCGGCGCGACGGGCGGCCGTCCTCCCACTCGTCCTCGGCCTCGGGGCCGGTGGCGGGGGCCTCGACGGCGGCGGGCGCCTCGGCGGGCGGCTCCTCGGCGACGGGCCTGGCCGCGACGGGCTTCTCGGCGACGGGCTTGGCCGCCGCCGGCTTCTCGGCGGCGGGCTTCTCCGCGGCGGGCTTCTGGCGGGCCGGGGTCTGCACCCGCACCGAGGTGCGGACGCGGCGGCGGCGGCCGACGCCGCTGTACTCGAACTCGTCCTCCGGCTCGCGCTCCGCCGGCGCGGCGGGCGCCTCGGCGGCGGCCGGCTGCGGGGCCGCCGACTGCGGGGCGGCCGACGCGGACGGGGCGACGTAGGGGGCGGGCTCCTGGAAGACCGGCGCCTGGAAGATCGCGGTGGACGGGCGGACCGCGCGGCGGCGCACCCGGTGCGGCGGCTCGGCCTCGGCGGCGGGCGCCGGGGCGGGCTGCTCGGCGGCGGGGGCCTCGGCCGGGGTCTCCTCGGCCTCGGGCTCCTCGACGGCGGGCTCCTCGGCCACCGGCTCCTCGACGGCGGGGGCGGCCTCGACCACCGGGGCGGCCTCGACCACGCGGCGGCGGCGGGCCCGGCGCGCCGGGGCGGCCGGGGCCTCCTCGGCGGGCGCCTCGACGGCCGCCGGCTCGACGACCGGCGCGGCGGCCGGCCCGGGCTCGGCGACGGCCTGCACCGGCTCCTCGACCGGCGCGGCCTCGGCCTTCTTGCGGGTCCGGCGGGCCCGCACGGGCTTCTCCGCCTTCTCCGCCGTCTCGGGCGCCTCGGCCGTCTCGACCTTCTCGGCCGCCTTGGCCTTCGCCGTCTTCCTCGCCTTGCCGGCGCCGGCCGCGACCACCGTCTCGCCGGCGTCCGGCGCGGTGACCACGATGGCGGTGGCCTCGGGCGCACCGGCGGGCGCCTCGGCACGCTTGCGGGTGCGGCGGGCCCGCACCGGCTTCTCCGCGGCCGGCTCGGCGGCGGGCGTCTCGGCGGCGGCCGGCGTCTCGGCCGGCTTCACCTCGGTCTCGGCCGCGATGACCGTCTCGGCGCCCTCGGCGGCCGCGCCCTGGGGCGCTCCGGCCGGGCGGGACACCGCGCGGCGGCGCCGGCGCGGCGGCGCGGCGGACGCGCCCTCGCCACCGGTCGCGGCGGTGTCGTTCGGTTCCGTTGCCGCAGACTGCTGCGGATCGGTGTTCTCGAGCATGCGGGTGGATCTCCCGTCAGGCCCCCGGGCTCCGCATCCGGGCACGGCACGGCACCGGTGGCCGGCCGGCATCACGACGATGCTCGGGCCGGACCCTCTCACGGTGCCGCCGTGCGGACGCGAGGCCGCACAGGGGCTCGTAGTCTCGCTCGGCGCCCCGCGCTCGGCGGGGTGTCGAAAGTCTTCTGGTCTGACCAGTCTTCTGAGGTTTTCCCAAGCTGCGCCGTTCCCCAACCCCGGGTGGCTCCCGGACGGGGTCCTCGGGCCCACCGACCCTCGGGGTCGGCGGGCCGCAAGAGGCCGGCCTGTGCTTCGACGACGCTCGCTCCCCTGGGGAGCCGCGGGGGCCTGGAGGACCAGCGGGCCCAGTGGGGAACTGGACCCGGCCTCCGCCCGCTAGGCGGACGCGGTTGCGCGCGGCTCGCCGGCCGCCACAGGGCCGGCCGGGGCCGCGGCGCGGTCGAGCGCCAGCGGGTCGGTCACCGTGCCGGTCCCCTCGTCGAGCGGCCCCTGCGCCAGCCTGGTCACCTCTGCGGGGACCGGCGGCGCCAGGTCGGCCGTCGCACGGAGACCGGACAACACGTCGTCGGGTCGTACGGCGGGTGTGGCGTGTCGTACTACCAGGCGCAGTATCGCACAGGGACGCCCGGTCCGAACATCGCGGGCCTCTTCGCCCGCCGTGTCCGCACCGCCGTCGACCTGCGCGGGGAGGACTTCGAGAGCCGCCACCGCGCCGCGCGCGTCGAAGACCCGGACGCCGTTCTTGGTGAGGCGTTCGACCTCGACCCGCTCCTCGGCGAGGAACGCCGCGACCGCGCGGCCCGCCTCCTGCGGCTCGACCCCGTCGAGCCGCACCCGCCACTCGGAGGCCTCCAGGCGCTCCACGAAGTTGGGCGTGCGCACCTCGACCGCGTCGATCACGTCGAGGCCCCCGGGCAGCGACTCGTCCAGTTGGACGCGCAGCTCCTCGGGGTCGCGGGGGGCGGCGAGCCCGATCTCCAGGTACTCCGCCTCGCTGGCCACACCGGTCGGCGCGGCGTTGGCGTAGGACACCTTGGGGTGCGGGGTGAAGCCGGCCGAGTAGGCCATCGGCACCGCCGACCGGCGCAGGGCGCGCTCGAAGGCGCGCTGGAAGTCGCGGTGGCTGGTGAAGCGGAGCCGGCCGCGCTTGGTGTAGCGGAGACGGATCCGCTGCACCGTCGGCGCGGGCGGCGGACCGTCGGGCGTGCGGCGTGCCAGGTCGCTCAGTCCTTCGTCAGTTTTTCCCCGTCCGCAGCGGCGGGGTTCTCCCGCCACCGTCCGGACGCTGTCACCTCAAAGGGTACGCGCCCCGACCCACCCCTCGCCCCGCCCCCGGCCGACGCCCGGCTCTCAGGCCGGCGCCCCGGGCTCCGCGAGCCACCGGGTCCTGAGCCCGGGACGCCAGTCGTGCGCTTTCGATCGGGCCGGGCAGAGCGTTCCGCCTCGGTCGACGGAGCGCCCCCTCGGACAGGTCCGACGGGGCGCTCCGGATGTACGAACTACTTGTTCACCACGGTGAGCGGCAGGAGCTTCTTGCCGGTGGGGCCGATCTGGATGTGGGTGTCCATCTGGGGACACACGCCGCAGTCGAAGCACGGGGTCCAGCGGCAGTCGTCGACCTCGACCTCCTCCAGGGCGTCCTGCCAGTCCTCCCAGAGCCAGTCCTTGTCGAGGCCGCTGTCCAGGTGGTCCCAGGGCAGGACCTCCTCGTAGCCGCGCTCGCGGGTGGTGTACCAGTCGACGTCGACGCCGGTGCCGGCCAGGCCCTTCCCGGCGGACGCCATCCAGCGGTCGTAGGAGAAGTGCTCGCGCCAGCCGTCGAAGCGGCCGCCGTCCTCGTAGACCGCGCGGATGATCGCGCCGACCCGGCGGTCACCGCGGGAGAGCAGGCCCTCGACGATGCCGGGCTTGCCGTCGTGGTAGCGGTAGCCGATGTTCTTGCCGTACTTGCGGTCGCCGCGGATCGAGTCGCGCAGCTTGGCCAGGCGGGCGTCGGTGGCCTCGGCGGACAGCTGCGGGGCCCACTGGAACGGGGTGTGCGGCTTGGGCACGAACCCGCCGATGGAGACGGTGCAGCGGATGTCGTTCTGGCCGGTGACCTCGCGGCCCTTCTGGATGACGTTCTTCGCCATCTCGCCGATCTGGAGCACGTCCTCGTCGGTCTCGGTGGGCAGGCCGCACATGAAGTACAGCTTCACCTGGCGCCAGCCGTTGCCGTAGGCGGTGGCGACGGTGCGGATGAGGTCCTCCTCCGACACCATCTTGTTGATCACCTTGCGCATGCGCTCGCTGCCGCCCTCGGGGGCGAAGGTGAGGCCGGAGCGGCGGCCGTTGCGGCTGAGCTCGTTGGCGAGGTCGATGTTGAAGGCGTCCACGCGGGTGGACGGCAGCGACAGGCCGATCTTGTCGTCCGCGTAGCGGTCGGCCAGACCCTTGGCGACGTCGCCGATCTCCGTGTGGTCCGCGGAGGACAGCGACAGCAGGCCGACCTCCTCGAAGCCGGTGGCCTTGAGCCCGCGCTCGACCATCTCGCCGATGCCGGTGATGCTTCGCTCCCGCACGGGGCGCGTGATCATGCCGGCCTGGCAGAAACGGCAGCCGCGGGTGCAGCCGCGGAAGATCTCCACGGACATCCGCTCGTGCACGGTCTCCGCGAGCGGGACGAGCGGCTGCTTCGGGTAGGGCCACTCGTCGAGGTCCATCACGGTGTGCTTGGAGACCCGCCACGGCACACCGGGGGCGTTGGGGACGACGCGCCCGATCCGGCCGTCGGCCAGGTACTCGACGTCGTAGAACTTCGGGACGTACACGCCGCCGGTGCGCGCCAGGCGCAGCAGCAGTTCGTCGCGCCCGCCGGGGCGTCCCTCGGCCTTCCACTCCCGGACGATCCGCGTGATGTCCAGCACGGCCTGCTCGCCGTCGCCGATCACCGCGCAGTCGATGAAGTCCGCGATCGGCTCGGGGTTGAACGCGGCGTGGCCGCCGGCCAGCACGACCGGGTCCTCGTCGGTCCGGTCGCGGGCCTCCAACGGGATGCCGGCCAGTTCGAGCGCGGCCAGCATGTTGGTGTAGCCCAGCTCGGTGGAGAAGGAGAGCCCGAACACGTCGAAGGCGCGCACCGGCCGGTGGGCGTCCACGGTGAACTGGGGGACGCCGTGCTCGCGCATCAGCGCCTCGAGGTCCGGCCAGACGCTGTAGGTGCGCTCGGCCAGGACGCCCTCCTGCTCGTTGAGCACCTCGTAGAGGATCATGACGCCCTGGTTGGGCAGGCCCACCTCGTAGGCGTCGGGGTACATCAGCGCCCAGCGGACGTCGCAGGCGTCCCAGTCCTTGACGGTCGAGTTGAGCTCGCCGCCGACGTACTGGATCGGCTTCTGGACGTGCGGGAGGAGGGCCTCCAGGCGTGGGAAGACCGATTCGACAGTCATGAGTACTAGGAACCCTTACGACGTTCGGGACCGCCGCGCGCTTGGCGGGGGCGACGGCTGGGAGGGGTGACCCTCAAGGGTAGCCGAACCGTCGCGGCCCCCGGCGCGGCCGAGGGCGGGATCCGCGGCCCGGGGCGGGGATCCCGGCACGTGAACGCGGCCCCACCGGCGCTCCACCGCGAGCCCACCGCGGCCCCACCGCGGGTGCCCGACGACTGTTGACACGCTCGGAGCGCGCGTGCGGTACTGGCAAGGCTCCACCGGAAGGTCCTGTGCGCCCCCGGAACGAGGGAGTTGGCCGCGCGCGCACCGGCCGTGCCGGGAGGGCCCGGCGCGAGCCCGCGCCCGTGCTCCCGGCCGAGGCCCCCGACCGCGTCGCCCCGCCCGCCCCCGAGGACAGGAGAGCCATGACCGACACGGGCCGGCGGACGCGCCGGGTCGAAGCCCCCCGCCACGCCACCGGGACCTCAGGCACCGCGAGCTATCCGACGGTGGCGCGCGCGGTCGCCGCGGCCCGCCGGCTGGCCCGCCGCCACCCCGGGCGCTGCCGGGTCCGCGAGGTGGGCCGTTCCCGGGCGGGGCGCCCGCTGGTGCTGCTCTCGGTGGACGAGGGCGAGCACACGGTGCTGGCCGTCGGCGGGCCGCACCCCAACGAGCCGGTCGGCCTGGCCGCCGCCGTCGGGCTGGCCGAGCGGGTGCTGGAGCTGCCGCCCCGTCCGGGGGTCGGCTGGCACGTGCTGCTCTGCCTGGACCCGGACGGCGCCGCGCTCAACGAGGGCTGGCTGCACGGCCCGCTCACCGCGGCCCGGCACTACGAGCACTTCTTCCGCCCGGCCTTCCACGAACAGCCGGAACTGCTGCCGCACCCGGACGGCCCGCTGGCCCCGATGCCGGAGAGCCGGGTGCTCACCGGGCTGATCGACGAGCTGCGCCCGGTCCTCCAGTGCTCGCTGCACGGCGTGGACTTCGGCGGCGCGTTCGTGCAGCTCACCCGGCCGCTGCCGGCCCTGGCCGACCGCTTCGCCCGCTCGGTGGCGCGCGGCGGCATCCCGCTGGACGTCGACTCCTACGACGCGGTCGGCTGGGACAGCCCGGCCCCGGGGACGTACGTGATGCCGGCACCGGGCCGGCGCCGGCAGCCGCTGCCGGACCGACCGGAGCTGTCCACCTGGTCGTACGCGGGGCGCTACGGCGGCACCACGGCGGTGCTGGAGGTGCCGATGTGGGCGGTCGACGCGGTCGGCGACGCCCGCCCGGCGCCGGACGTGCGCGCCGCCGTCGGGGCCTGCGCCGACCGGCTGGGCGGCCGGGTCGCGGAGCTGGCCGCCCTGCTGCCGCAGGTGCCGCCGCACGCCGGGGTGGCGTACGGGCCGCTGCTGCGCGCCGTCGAGTTCAACCTGGCGGTCTGTCTGCCGGTGGTGGAGGACTGGCTCGCCACCTGGTCCTCGGCGCCGCTGACGGTGTCCCGGGTGACGGCGGCGCGGATCGCCGCCGAGCGGGCGCCGCTGCGGATCGCCTCGATGCTGCTGCGGCTGCTCGCGGACTGCGGGGGCCCCGCGGCGGACGCGGCCCGGGCGCGCGCCCGGGGCGTCGTCGCGGCGAGCCTGGAGGGCCTGCACCGGCTGGGCGCCCGCTGGGTGCCGGTGGAGACCCAGGTCGCCCACCAGACCCGGGCGGTGTTCGCCGCCGCCGACCTCCTGCTGCCCCCGGGGTAGCGCCGTCCGGTCGCCGTTCAGGCGGCGGGCAGCGGCAGCAGGAACGGCTCGACCAGGCAGGCCAGCCGGTGCTCGCCGGCCGCCGTCGGGTGCAGGCCGTCGGCGTACACCCCGTCCGCCTCGGCGAGCGGCAGGACGTCACGTCCGTCGACCAGGTGCAGCCGCCGGTCGCCGAGCCGCTGGAGCACCCGCACGGCCGCGCCGGTCAGCTCGCGGACCCCGGCCAGGGTCAGCCCGGCGGCGTTGACCGCGTGTTCCCGCTCCACCGACGGCAGGGCGGCGATCACCGCGATCGGCGTGTCCGGGTGCCCGTCGCGGACGGTCTCGACGAAGCCGCACACCGCCGAGCCCCAGGTGCGGGCGGTGAAGGCCGACCTGATGTAGGCGTTGGTGCCGATCTCCAGGGTGATCAGCTCGGCGGGGGTGTCCCGGACGACCCGGGCGACCACCGGGTCCAGATAGGCCTGCCCGGCGAAGCCGAGGTTGCGCAGCCGCCAGCCGTGCCGGCGCGCGAGCAGCGCGGTCCAGCTCTCCGAGGGCCCGTGCGGGAACATCGCGTGCGTCAGTGAGCTGCCGTAGGCGCTCCAGCGCGGGCCGGTGCGCGCGACCGGCTCCAGCAGCCGGTGACCGCGCAGCCCGACGGCCGCGAGGCGGGTGGGGGACAGGTGCGGAAGCCAGACCTCGATGTCGGCCGGGACGCCGGGCAGGGCGACGGTGAGCCGCGCGCGGCCGGGTTCCGGGCGCCGCCGGTCGACGAGCACGCCGTCGGCGAGGACGTCCAGGGGCGCGCCGCCCGCCTGCGCATCGAGGTCCAGCAGCAGCCGGTCCGCGTCGGTGCGCACCGCGAAGCGGGCGCCGGCCGGCATCGCGGCGAGCCGGTCGAGGTCGTCGCTGAGCGCGGTGGCGATCCGTTCCCGTGGCATCCGCAGCGGCAGCACGGTCCCGCCGGTCCGTTCGAAACCGCAGACACCGTCCCAGCCGAGGCGTTCGTCCGCCGGGTCGAACCACTGCTCCCCCGCCTGCCCGGTCCCGGTCATCGCCCACCCCGAATCCGTCTGTCGGTCAACAATCTGATCCTCCATCACGTATGCTCACCAAAACGTAGAAGACAAAATCATCTACCGTCAAACAATCTCTGGGGAGCGTTATGCTGGCCGTCCACCACCGAAGGAGCCCCGATGGCCACCGCCCCCAGGCCCGCCCGCCTCGCCTCCCCCAGCCGGGCGGACGACAGCGGCGAGCGGCGGCGCTACTTCGCCGCGCTCACCCTGGAGCGCCCGGACGTCGCCCTGTGCCGGGCCACCACCGCGGTCGCCCGCTCCATCGAGGAGCGGCTCTCCGGCGGCCCCCTCACGGTGCCCCAGCACCTGGTGCTCAAGATGCTCGCCGCCGTCGGCAGCTGCTCCCAGCAGGAGCTCAGCGAACAGCTGCGGATCGACCGCAGCGTCATGGTCGGCTGCGTCGACACCCTGGAGGGCGCCGGTCTGGTCCGCCGCGAACGCCACCCCCGCGACCGCCGTGCCTACGCCGTCACCCTCACCGCGGAGGGCACCGCCGCCCTCGCCGAGGCCGAACGCGCCATGGCCCCGGTCCTGGACCACGCCTTCGCCGCCCTCACCCCGCAGGAGCGCGCGACGCTGGCCCGTCTCACCCGCAAGCTCCTCGACGTCCCGCCGGCCGACTGAGGCGCCCCGCCCCGCGGCCGGCCCACCGACCCCGGAGGCCACCGGCCGTGCCGCAGCTCGATCTGACCGCCGACCAGCTCCTCACCACCACCCGGGCCGTACGCCGGCGCCTCGACCTCACCCGCCCGGTCGACCGGGCGCTGGTCGAGGAGTGCCTGGCCCTCGCCACCCAGGCCCCCACCGGCCGCAACCGCCAGCGCTGGGACTTCGTGGTGGTCACCGACCCCGGGCGGCGCGCGGCCCTCGCCGGCCTCTACCGGCTCGGCCTGACCCGCCCCCGCGACCCCGTCGCCCGCACCGGCCTGGACCGCACCGCCGAGGACACCGCCCGCCGGCTGCGGCTGGCCGTGAGCGCCCAGCACCTCTTCGACCACCTGCACGAGGTCCCCGTCCTGGTGGTGCCCTGCGTGCGGATCGAGGGCCGGCACGAACTGGCCGGCCACGTCGGCCAGGCCAACACCTGGGGCTCGATCCTCCCGGCCGTCTGGCAGTTCATGCTCGCCGCCCGCTCCCGCGGCCTCGGCACCGCCTGGACCACCCCGCACCTGCACTACGAGCGCGAGGCCGCCGAGCTGCTCGGCATCCCCTACGAGACGGTCGCCCAGGCCGCGCTCGTCCCGCTCGCCCACACCCTGGGCACCGACTTCCGCCCCGGCCCGCGCGTGGACACGGCGCGGATCACCCACTGGGACAGCTGGTAGGCGCCGGACGCGCGAAGGGCCGGCCCGGGGCACCACCCCGGACCGGCCCGGCGCCGGCGGACCCGCTCAGGCCGCTATCGGCCGCTGGCTCTGCACCGCCTGCAGCAGCCCGATCGCCACCCAGGTCGAGAACATCGACGAGCCTCCGTAGGAGACGAACGGCAGCGGGATGCCGGCCACCGGCATGATGCCCAGGCACATCCCTATGTTCTCGAAGCCCTGGAAGGCGAACCAGGCGACCACCCCGGCCGCCACGATGGTGCCGTACAGGTCGGTGGCCTGGCGGGCGATCCGGCAGGCCCGCCACAGCACCACGCCGAGCAGCACGATGATCGCCATCGCCCCGAGGAAGCCCAGCTCCTCGCCGGCCACCGTGAACACGAAGTCGGTCTGCTGCTCCGGCACGAACTGCCCGGTGGTCTGCGTCCCGTGGAACAGTCCCTTGCCGGTCAGCCCGCCGGAGCCGATCGCGATCCGGGCCTGCGCGGTGTTGTAGCCGACGCCCGAGGGGTCGAGCGCCGGGTTGGCGAAGGCCGCGAAGCGGTCGATCTGGTACTTGCTCAGCACCCCGAGCTTCCAGATCGCCACGCAGCCGCCGACACCGGCCAGGATGAGCCCGAACACCCAGCGGTTGGCCGCGCCGGAGGCCAGCAGGATGCCCAGCACGATGACGGCCATCACCATCACCGAGCCGGCGTCCGGCATCAGCATCACTATGGCCATCGGCAGGGTCGCCCAGACCAGCGCGCGGAACACCGCCTTGTTCGCCGGGTACTCCCGCTCCCCCGCGTCCACCTGGTCGGACAGCACGACCGCCATCGACAGCACGATCGCCACCTTGGCGAACTCGGCCGGCTGCACCGAGAAGCCGCCGCCCAGCTGGATCCAGGAGTGCTGGCCGTTGATGGTCGAGCCGAGCGGGCTCAGCGTGGCCAGCAGCAGCAGGATCACCCCGGCGTACAGGAACGGCACGACGGTGCGGAAGCGCCGGCTCCCTATCGCTATCACCACCGCGCACAGCACCGCCCCGATCAGGACGTTGGTCAGGTGCCGGAACAGGAAGTACTGCGGGTCGCCGTGGGTGAGCGTGTCGCGCCCCCGGGTCGCCGACCAGACCAGCAGCGAGCTGCCCAGCGAGAGGACCGCCGCGGCCAGCAGCAGTATCCAGTCGATCCGCCACAGCGGGGAGTCCTTGGCCAGGGCCTTGGGCACCCCGCCGCGCTGCGGCGCGAGCCGCAGCTGGCGGTACGAGCCGTAGGAGGTCATGCCCGGCCCCTTCCGGTGGAACGGGTGGGTTCGACGGCGGCCACGGCCGCGACGAGCACCGGTGCGGTGCCGCCGGGCTGCGCCGGGTCCAGGAAGACCCGCGGCGAGTCGCCGCTCACCCCGGGGTCGCCGGCCGGGTCGCCGCCGGCGAACGAGGCCGGCTTGACGACCGCGGTGCCGTCCGGGTTGAACGTCGGCAGCTCGGCCTGCGGCTTGGGCAGCAGCGCCTTGCCCTGGTCGATGTTGCCCTTGTCGTCGACGCCGTACAGCGACTGGTAGATCCGCCGGATCGCGTCGCCGGAGCCGCCGGAGCCGGTGCCGCCCTGGCTTATCGTCATCACGACCGCGTAGTCGCGGCTGTAGGTGGTCAGGTACGAGGTGGTCTGCTTGCCCTCGACCTCGGCGGTGCCGGTCTTGGCGTGCAGCTCGATCTTGTCCTGCGGCCAGCCCGCGCCGGTGAACTTCCACGCGGCGGTACCGGTGGAGACGACGCCCTTGGTCGCCTCGTCGATGTACTGCAGGGTCCTGGCGTCGGTCGGCAGCTTGCCGTCCTCGTGCGGGGCGATCTCGCGGACCAGCTCGCCGCTCGGGCTTATCACCGCCTTGGCGACGGTCGGCCGCCAGAGCGTTCCCCCGTTGGCGAGCGCCGCGTAGATCCGCGCCATCTGCAGCGGGGTGACCAGGGTGTCGCCCTGGCCGATCGCGTAGTTGACGGCGTCACCGGCGCGCAGCACGTAGCCGTCGACGCAGTTCTCCTTGGCGATCAGGTCGGCGTACTCCTTGCCGCCCTTCTCGGCCTGCTTGCACCAGGCGTCCTTGTTGGCGTCGTAGAAGGACTGCTTCCACTGGCGGTCCGGCACCCGGCCGGTGGCCTCGGACGGCAGGTCGATGCCGGTCTTGGCGCCGAGGCCGAACTGGTGGGCGGTCTTGTAGAACCAGTCGCCGGTCTCCTTCTTCGGCTTGATGCCGCCGTCGGCCATCCACTGGTCGTAGGCGAGGCCGTAGAAGACGGTGTCGCAGGATACCTCCAGGGCCCGGGCCAGGGTGATCGAGCCGTGGCCCTGGCTCTCGAAGTTCTTGAACTCGCGGCCGCCGATGGTCAGGCTGCTCGGGCAGGGGTAGTTGCCGTTGAGCGCGTAGCCGGCCTGCGCGGCGGCGGCGGTGGAGACCACCTTGAAGGTGGAACCGGGGGCGGACTGGCCCTGTATGGCCCGGTTCAGCAGTGGGAAGTTGGAGTCCTTGCTGGTCAGTGCCTGGTAGTCCTTGCCGGAGATGCCGCCCTGCCACAGGTTGGGATCGTAGGTCGGGGCGCTGGCCATCGCCACGATCCGCCCGGTGTGCACGTCCATCACGACGGCGGCGCCGGAGTCCGCCTCGTAGTTGCGGTTGGTGTTCTTGTCGAAGGTCTTGCGGGCGTCGGCCATCGCCTGCGCCAGGTTGTCCTCGACGACCTTCTGCACCCGGGCGTCGATGCTGGTGACCAGGTTGTTGCCGGTCTGCGGGGCGGCCTGGTCGGCGGTGCCGATGACCCGCCCGAGGTTGTCCACCTCCAGCTTGGTGATGCCGGCGGTGCCGCGCAGGTCGCGGTCGTAGACGGACTCCAGCCCGGCGCGGCCGATCTGGTCGGCCGGAAGGTAGCGCTCCAGGCCGGCCTTGTCCGCGGTCTTGGAGACCTCCTCGTCGGTGACCGGCGAGAGGTAGCCGAGCACCTGGGCGAGGTTGGCGCCCTCGGCGCCGGTGTAGTGGCGCACCGCGGTGGGCTGGGCGGTGACCCCGGGGAAGTCCTCGCGGCGCTCCATTATCTGCATCGCCTGCTGGGTGGTCGCCTCCTTGGTGACCGGGATCGGCTGGTAGGGCGAGCCGTTCCAGCAGGGCTGCGGGGTCTTGGCGTCGCAGAGCCGGACCTTCTCCTGGACGTCCTTGGCGGGCATCCCGAGCACCTCGGCGAGCCGGCTCAGCACCGCCTTGCCGCCGTCCTTCTGCTGGAGCAGCGAGGTGCGGCTGACCGAGACGACCAGCTTGGTCTCGTTGCCGGCCAGGATGCGCCCGGAGGCGTCCAGGATCTCGCCGCGCACGGCCGGTTCGACGACCTCGCGGATGTGGTTGCCGGTCGCCTTGGCGGTGTAGACGCTGGCGTTGCGGATCTGCAGGTACCACAGCCGTCCGCCGAGGGTGGCGAGCAGCGAGAGCACCAGGATCTGCAGCACCACCAGACGGATCGTCACCCGCCGGGTACGGCCGGTCTCGGGGATGTTGCTCACGTCTCGTGCGCTCCAAAACAGAACAAGGGGCGGGCGGGCTGGTCGGTCCGGGGCGGGCCGGTGGCTACGGGCGCTTCCCCGCGCCGAGCAGGCGCTTTCTCTTGTAGGACGGGCCGGTCGCGGCGTCCCGGGTGGTGCGGTAGCGGGCCAGGGTGCCCAGGCCCGGGCCGCCCTCGTCGTCCTCGGCGACGGCCAGCGGGTCCTTGCCGAAGCGGCGGGCGACCAGCATCACGGCGGGCACCACGAAGGGGGCGAGCAGCAGGTCGTAGAGCAGGGCGGTGAGGACCAGCTGGCCGAGCCCGACGTGCCGGGCGGCGGTGTCGCCGACCAGCGCGCCGACCATGGCGTACAGCAGGGTGGAGGCGATCGCGGCGCCGGCCACCACCAGCAGCGCGCTGGAGACCGAGCGCTGCCGGCCGTGCTCGGGGCGCAGCAGTCCGGCGGCGTAGCCCATCAGGCAGAGCACCAGCGCGTAGCGGCCGATGGCGTGGTCGGAGGGCGGGGCGAGGTCGGCCAGCAGGCCGGCCGCGAAGCCGACCAGGCAGCCGCCGGTCGGTCCGTAGACCAGGGCGAGGCCGACGACCACGAGCAGCAGTATGTCGGGGGTGGCCCCGGGCAGTTGCAGCCGGCCGAAGACGCTGACCTGGAGCAGCAGGCCGAGCAGGATCAGCACGGCGGAGACGGGGACGCGGGCGAGGCGCATGGCTCAGTTCCCCCCAGTGGGCTTGGCGGGCGGGGCGGCGGGGGGGGCCGCCGGCGCGGCGGGCGCGGCCGGGGCGGCCTGGCCCTGGGCGGCCGGTGCGGGGGCGGGCGGCAGCACGGCGTCGCGCGGGTCGGTGCGCGGCGGGACGACGACCACGCCGACCAGGTCGAGCCGGGTGAACTGGACGAAGGGCTCGACCAGGACGGTCTTGGTGAGCTGCCCGGGAGTGGCCTCGACCTGGACGACCTTGCCGACCGGCACACCGGGGACGAACGGGCGGCCGCTCTGCGAGCCGAAGGTGACCAGCCGGTCGCCCTCCTTCACCTGGGCCTTGCCGTTGAGCAGCGAGACCTTCATGGCGCTGGTGCCGCCGCCGGCCGCGAAGCCGATCTCGCCGCTGCCCTCCAGCCGGGTGCCGGCGGTGAAGCCGGGGTCGGAGGCGAGCAGCACGGTGGAGGTGGTCGGGGCGACGGTGGTGATCCGGCCGACCAGGCCCTGGCCGTTGATGACGGTCATGTCGCGGGTGAGGCCGTCGTCGCTGCCGGCGTCGATGGTGATGGTCCAGGAGAAGCCCTGGGCCGGGCCGATCGCGATGGTCTGGGCGGCCTTGACGGTGTAGCCGCCGGCGCCTGCGGTGCGCAGCAGGTCGTCGAGCTGCTTGGTGCGCCCGCCGGCCATGTCGGAGGAGGCGAGCTTCTGCCGCAGTTCGGTGTTCTCGCGGGCGAGCTGGTCGGTGCGCCCGCTGTGCGAGGCGGCGTCGCGGAAGGCGCGGACGGTGTCGGCGACCGGGTCGACGGCGGTGGCGGCGCCGCGTTCGACCGGGCCGAGGACGGCGGCGGCCGCGCGCCGGGCGCCGCCGAGCGGGGAGCTCTCACCGCCCTTGATGTCCACGGTGATCAGTGCGAAGGCGACCGCCACCAGCAGGATGAGCAGCAGCCGGCTCTCTCGTGTGTCCCTCACGGTGCTGGTACTGCCCCTTCGTACCCCTGGCCGCCGTCCCGGGCTGTGGACCCGGGCGGGGGCCCGTCAGTTCGGCTGGTGTGTCGGTTGTGCTAACGGCGCGGTGCGGCGTCGAGTACCTGCTGGAGAGCCTCGAACTCCTCGACGCACTTGCCGGAGCCGAGGGCGACGGAGTCCAGCGGGTTCTCCGCGATGTGGATCGGCATGCCGGTCTCCCGGCGCAGCCGCTCGTCCAGGCCGCGCAGCAGGGCGCCGCCGCCGGTGAGCACGATGCCCCGGTCCATGACGTCGCCGGCCAGCTCGGGCGGGCACTGGTCGAGGGTGGTCTTCACCGCGTCGATGATCGAGTTGACCGGTTCGTCGATGGCCTCGCGGACCTCGGCGGCGGAGATGACGACGGTCTTGGGCAGGCCGCTGACCAGGTCGCGGCCGCGGATCTCGGCGTGCTCGTCCTTCTCGCCCTCCAGGCCGAAGGCGGAGCCGATGCTCATCTTGATCTGTTCGGCGCTGCGCTCGCCGAGGAGCAGCGAGTACTCCTTCTTGATGTGCTGGACGATGGCGTTGTCCAGCTCGTCGCCGGCGACCCGGATGGACTGCGCGGTGACGATGCCGCCGAGCGAGATGACGGCGACCTCGGTGGTGCCGCCGCCGATGTCGACGACCATGTTGCCGGTGGGCTCGTGGACGGGCAGCCCGGCGCCGATGGCGGCGGCCATCGGCTCCTCGATGATGTGCACCTGGCGGCAGCCGGCCTGCAGGGAGGCCTCGATGACGGCGCGGCGCTCGACGCCGGTGATGCCGGAGGGGACGCAGACGACGACCCGGGGGCGGGCGAGGAAGCGGCGGCGGTGCACCTTGAGGATGAAGTAGCGCAGCATCCGCTCGGTGATCTCGAAGTCGGCGATCACGCCGTCCTTGAGCGGGCGGATGGCGACGATGTTGCCGGGAGTGCGGCCGATCATCTTCTTGGCCTCGGCGCCGACGGCGAGGATGCCCCCGGTGTTGGTGTTCACCGCGACCACGGACGGCTCGTTGAGGACGATGCCCTTGCCCCTGACGTACACCAGCGTGTTGGCAGTTCCGAGGTCGATCGCCAAGTCGCGGCCGATGAACGACAGGTTGCTCGCCATGGGGTGGGGTGCCTTTCCCGGGCTCGGAGTCTTGTGGGGTGGACGGTGTGCGCGCCCACGTGTGGGCGGCGACCAGCTGAGCTGCCTTACCGGGCCCTTGAGTCGCGTCCATCGTAGTCACGCCGGTCGGCACGGACGTCGACGTGGGGCATACCGTCCATTGTCCGGGGCGTGATCGCTTCTCCGGGCATTGGGACGCCGTGTCGGAGGGCCTGGTTCCCTATTTCCCGATAAGAATGCCCCGGCCGGGCCAATGGTCCCGACCGGGGCCTTCCGAAGGTCCCTGATGCTCCCGCGCCCGGTCGGATCAGGCGTGGGCGGGGAAGAAGATCTTGATCTCGCGCTCGGCCGACTCGACCGAGTCGGAGGCGTGGATCAGGTTCTCGCGGGTGATCGTCGCGTAGTCGCCGCGGATGGTGCCGGCCCCGGCCTCCAGCGGGTTGGTGGCGCCGGCCAGCATGCGGATGCCGGCGATGACCTCCTCGCCCTCGACGATCAGGGCGATGGACGGGCCGGAGGTCATGAACTCCAGCAGCGGCTCGTAGAACGGGCGGCCGACGTGCTCCGCGTAGTGCTGCTCCAGCGTCGCCCGGTCGAAGGTGCGCAGCTCGACGGCGGTCAGCCGCCAGCCGGCCTTGCGCTCGATGCGGCTGATGATCTCGCCGGCCAGGCCGCGCTTGACGGCGTCGGGCTTGAGCAGGACGAGAGTGCGCTGGGACACGGGGCGTCTCCTGGGGATCGGGTTCGGCGCGCACGCGGTTCTGCGCGCACGCGCGGATCCGCGTGCGCCGTGCGACTACGCAGAGGCTACCTTGCGTGAGCGAACGCGCCGGACCCGGTCCGCGGGGGCCTCAGGCGGGTGCGGCGGCGGCCCTGGCGGCCTTGATCTCGTCGATCTTGCGGCCGTAGTGCACCGAGCACCACCACAGGCCGGCGAAGACCGCGCCGAGCCCGAACATGGTCGGCACGACGAAGCCGCTGGCGATCAGCGCGAGCTGCAGGGCCCAGCCGACGGCCACCGCGCCGGGGCGGGTGATCATGCCGCAGAGCAGCAGGCACAGCGCCATGGCCACACCGCTGACGATCCACAGCGCTCCGGTGGACACGTCGGAGAGCTGCATCGCGACCAGCGCCGCGAAGAGCACCACGAAGGCCTCGCCGATCAGCGTCGAGGAGCAGAGCGTCCTCATCGTCACTTCCTCCCGAGCAGCAGGCGGGCCTCGCCCACCGTGATGACCGAACCGGTGACCAGCACCCCGGCGCCGCCGAGGTCGCCCTCCTCCTCGGCCAGGGTGACGGCGGCGGCGATGGCGTCGTCGAGCCGGGGCTCGACCTGGACGCGCTCCTCGCCGTAGATCTCGACCGCGAGCGCGGCCAGCTCGTCCACGTCCATCGCGCGGTGGGTGGAGTTGCGGGTGACGACGACCTCGGCGAGGACCGGCTCGAAGGCCTCCAGGAGGCCGGCCACGTCCTTGTCCCCGCTGGTGCCGATGACGCCGACCAGCCGGGTGAAGCCGAAGGACTCGGTGAGCGCGGTGACGGTGGCCCGGGCGCCGTGCGGGTTGTGGGCGGCGTCCAGGACGATGGTGGGGCTGCGCCGGACGACCTCCAGGCGGCCCGGGGAGGTGACGCCGGAGAACGCCTGGCGGACCTTGTCGGCGTCGAGCTGCCCGCCGCGGGCGCCGCCGACGCCGAAGAACGCCTCGACGGCGGCGAGCGCGAGGGCCGCGTTGTGCGCCTGGTGCTCGCCGTGCAGCGGCAGGAAGACGTCCTCGTACTCCTCGCCGCCGATCCCGCGCAGGGTCACCAGCTGGCCGCCGACCGCGAGTTCGCGGTGGATGACGCCGAACTCCATGCCCTCGCGGGCGACCGTGGCGTCGACCTCGACGGCCCGCCGCAGGATGGTCTCGGCGGCGTCGAGCTGCTGCTGGGCGACGACGGCGACCGCGCCGGACTTGATGATCCCGGACTTCTCGACGGCGATCTCGCCGGTGGTCTCCCCCAGCTTGTCGGTGTGGTCCAGGCCGATCGGGGTGATCACGGCGACGGCGGCGTCGATGACGTTGGTGGCGTCCCAGGAGCCGCCCATGCCGACCTCGACCACGGCGACGTCCACCGGGGCGTCGGCGAAGGCCGCGTAGGCCATGCCGGTGAGCACCTCGAAGAACGACATCGCGACCGGCTCGCGCTCGTCGACCATCCGCACGTAGGGCTCGATGTCGCGGTAGACCTCGACGAAGCGCTCGGGGGTGATCGGGGCGCCGTCCAGGGTGATCCGCTCGGTGACGCTCTCCACGTGCGGGCTGGTGTAGCGGCCGGTGCGCAGCTCGAAGGCGCCCAGCAGCTGCTCGATCATCCGGGCGGTGGAGGTCTTGCCGTTGGTGCCGGTGATGTGGATGGACGGGAAGGACCGCTGGGGCTGGCCCAGGATGTCCATCAGGGCCTCGATCCGGTCGAGCGAGGGCTCCAGCTTGTTCTCCGGCCAGCGCTCGGAGAGTTCCACCTCGACGTCGCGCAGGGCGTCGCCGGTGCCGCCGTCGGCGGGGCGGAGGGTGTACGGGTTCGGGTCGGCCTTGTCGCTCACGACCACAGTCTACGGAGCCGGGCGCGGCACTCCCCACGGGGTGAGAACCACCACTTTGCCCGGGTTGACCGTTTCCCGCGTTTACTATCGATTTAGCGACATCAGACCGCAACGAAGCATTGATTCGCATGCCAAGAGAACAAATCACCTTTGATCTTTAGGAGCGCCACGCCATGCCCGACGCCCTGCGCGAGTTCTTCGACCTGCGTCGGGACACCTTCGTCTGGATCGGCGGGGTCGTCTCGCTGGCCCTGCTGGCCTACATGCTCCTGGTCTTCGGCCGTTTCCTGCTCTACTGGGCCGGCTCCCGGCACGCCTTCCGGCACAGCCGCCCGGCCGAACCCGGTGACCCCGCCGCCTTCGCCTGGCACCTGATGATCCCCTGCCGGGACGAGGAGACGGTGATCACCCAGACCCTCGCCGGCCTGCGGGCCGTCGCCCCCGCCGCCCACCTGTGGGTGATCGACGACGACAGCGAGGACGCCACCCGCGCGCTGGTGCTCGCCGCCGCCGAGCACGACGGGCGCGTCCACCTCGTGCAGCGCCGCCGCCCGCACGCCCGGATCGGCAAGGGCGCCGCCCTCAACGCCGCCTACCGGGAGATCTCCGCCTGGCTGCCGCCCGGCACCGACCGCTCCCGGGTGGTCCTCGGCGTCGTCGACGCCGACGGGCGGCTCGACCCCGGCACCCTCGAACAGGTCTGCAACGAGCACGCGATGGGCCGCTCCGACACCGGCGCCGTGCAGATCGGCGTACGGATGCGCAACGCCGACGACGAACGCCCGCTGCCCGGCCGGGGCCGCGCCGCCAACGCGCTGGCCCGCGCCCTGGTCCGGATGCAGGACATCGAGTTCCGGGCGAACAACGCCGGCATGCAGCTGCTGCGCCGGCGCACCGGCAGCGTCGGCCTCGGCGGCAACGGCCAGTTCGTCCGGCTCACCGCCCTGGACACGCTGACCGCCGAGGAGGGCCGCGAGGGCCGCCCCTGGCCCGAGCGCGCCCTGCTGGAGGACTACGAGTCCGGCCTGGACCTGCGGCTGGCCGGCTGGCGGCTCACCCATGTCACCGACGCCGGCGTCTCCCAGGAGGCGCTGGTCTCCTGGCGGCGCTTCCTCACCCAGCGCACCCGCTGGGCCCAGGGCAACATGCAGTGCCTGCGCTACACCGGCCGGGTGCTGCGCTCGCCGCACTACCGGCCCGCCGGCAAGGCCGAGGTGCTCTACACCTTCCTCCAGCCGGTGGTCTGCGTGCTGCTGGTGGCGCTCACCCCGCTGTCGCTCGCGATCACCGGGGCCGGCCTCGTCCTCTTCCCCGAGGAGACCGCCGACTTCCAGCTGCGCTACGGCCCGTGGATGGCCCTGGTCTTCGGCCTCGCCACCCTGCCGATGGTCTTCTGGGGCCTCGCCTACCGCCGGCTCGTCCACCCCGGCCGGCGCCGGCTCACCGGTCTGCTCTGGGGCGTCCTGCTCTGGCTCTACGCCTACCACCTGTTCGTGGTCGCCACCCGGGCCGCCGTGCGCCTGCTGCTCGGCCGCAACGGCTGGGCCAAGACCCGGCGCAACGCCGAGAAGGTCACCCTCGGCGCCCCCACCGCGCTCGAATCCTGAGCCGCCCCTCCCTCTCCCCGCCCCCTCCTCCCCTCTCCCCGGACCCGAACGGAGCCGCCGCGCCATGACCCCGTACCCGTCCCCGAGGCCCGCCGACCGCCCGCTCGCCCCCGGCAGCGTCGCCGTCGTCCTCGGCACCCGCCCCGAGCTGGTCAAGCTCGCCCCGCTGATCCACGAGCTCGGCCCCGCCACCCGCCTGGTCCACACCGGCCAGCACTGGGACGAGGCGATGTCCGGCCGCTTCCTGCGCGACCTCGGCCTGCCCCGCCCCGAGCTGCTCACCGGCGTCGGCGGCCGCCCGCGGGCCGGCCAGATCGCCCAGTCGCTCGGCCAGCTCGACGCCGCCTTCGCCGGGGACCGCCCGGCCGCCGTCGTCGTCCAGGGCGACACCAACGCCACCCTGGCCGGCGCGCTCGCCGCCAACGCCCGGGACATCCCGCTGGTGCACGTCGAGGCCGGGCTGCGCAGCTTCGACCGGGCGATGCCCGAGGAGCACAACCGGGTGATGGTCGACCACGTCGCCGACCTGCTGTGCGCCGCCACCCCCGGCAACGCCGCCAACCTGCGCGCCGAGTCGCTGCCCGGGGAGCGGATCGCGCTCACCGGCAACACCGTCGTCGAGGTGGTCCGCGGCTCGCTGCCCGACCCCCGCGACCGGGCGGCCCTGCTCGCCCGGCACGGTCTCGCCGCGGACGGCTACGTGCTGGCCACCGTCCACCGGCCGGAGAACACCGACACCGCCGAGGCGCTCGGCGCCGTCCTCGCCGAACTCGACCGGATCGCCCGGGCCGGCACCCCGGTGCTGTTCCCGATGCACCCGCGCACCCGGGCCGCCGTCGAGCGGTTCGCCCTGGACGGCCTGCTGGAGCGGCTCGCGGTGACCGGGCCGGTCGGCTACGCGGACTTCCTCGGCCTGGCCCGGCACGCCGCGCTGCTGGTCTCCGACTCCGGCGGGGTGCAGGAGGAGTGCACCGTGCTCGGCCGCCCGCTGCTGGTGGTGCGCCGCTCCACCGAGCGGCCCGAGGCCGTCGAGGCCGGCTTCGCCGCGCTGGTGGCGCCCGGCGCCGAGCTCGGCGAGCGCGCCCGGGCCTGGCTGGCCGACACCCCCGAGCGGCTCGCCCGGCTCGCGTCCGCCCCCAGCCCGTACGGCGACGGCCTGGCCTCCGCCCGGATCGCCGCCCTGACCGCCCGGCTGGCCGGGCGGCCCGACCGGGCGCCCGCCGCACCGCCGCTGGCCGCCTGAGCCGGGCCTTCGCCGAGGGCCCCTCGCCGGGGCCCTCTTGACAGCGGAATTGGTCTACTCCACCTTGTGAGGGCAAGTCTCCTACTCCGGCAGGGACTTGAGTTGTCGGTAGCTCCCGCACGCATACCCGTCGACACCCGGACGGCTCTCCCCCACGGGAGCCGCCGGCCTCCCCCACAGGAGCTGGAGTCATGCCACCTGCCCGACAGCGGCGCCCGCGCGCCGTCCACTCGATGCTCGCCGGCGCCAGTGCCGTCGCCATCGGCCTGAGCGGCCTCGTCCTCGCCGGCGGCACCGGCGCGCACGCCGCGGCCGACGTCGAACTGATCACCAACGGCGGCTTCGAGGACGCCAGCCGCCTCAACGGCTGGACCTGTACGGCCGGAGCCCCGGAGACCACCACGGTCCACTCCGGCACCGGCGCACTGCGCTCCACCCCGGGCGGCGGTGGCACCGGCGAGTGCACCCAGACCGTCGCGGTCAAGCCGTCCTCGACCTACACCCTGAGCAGCTGGGTCCAGGGCTCGTACGTCTACCTCGGCGCCCGCGGCACCGGCGGCACCGACCCGAGCACCTGGACGCCCGGCGGCAGCGCCTGGTCGAAGCTCAGCACCACCTTCACCACCGGGGCGAGCACCACCAGCGTCACCGTCTACCTGCACGGCTGGTACGGGCAGCCGGCCTTCCTGGCCGACGACGTGTCACTGCTCGGCCCGGGCGACCCCAAGCCCTCCCCCACCGCGACCAGCCCGACCGGCCCCGGCAGCCCGTCGCCCACCGACACCACCACGCCCTCCCCCACCGCCACCACGCCGCGGCCGCCGTCCAAGCACCTGCTGACCGGCTACTGGCAGAACTTCGACAACGGCGCCACCCTGCAGCGGATCAGCGACGTCCCGGCCGCCTACGACATCATCGCGGTCTCCTTCGCCGAGGCCACCGGCACGCCCGGCGGCCTGGGCTTCACCCTGGACCCGACGCTCTCCTCCCGGCTCGGCGGCTACACCGAGGCCCAGTTCAAGGCCGACATCGCGGCCAAGAAGGCGGCCGGCAAGAAGGTGATCCTCTCGGTCGGCGGCGAGAAGGGCACCGTCTCCGTCAGCAGCGCCACCTCGGCCACCAACTTCGCCAACAGCGCCTGGTCCCTGATGCAGACCTACGGCTTCGACGGCGTGGACATCGACCTGGAGAACGGCATCAACTCCACCTACATGGGCCAGGCGCTGCACTCGCTGGCCGCCAGGGCCGGCTCCGGCTTCACGCTCACCATGGCGCCGCAGACCATCGACATGCAGTCCACCGGCATGGAGTACTTCAAGCTGGCGCTGAACGTGAAGGACATCCTCACCATCGTCAACACGCAGTACTACAACTCCGGCGCCATGCTCGGCTGCGACGGCCAGGTGTACTCCCAGGGCACCGTCAACTTCCTCACCGGGCTGGCCTGCATCCAGCTCAAGGGCGGGCTGCGGCCCGACCAGGTGGGCCTCGGCGTCCCGGCCTCCACCAGCGCCGCCGGCGGCGGCTACGTCAGCCCGAGCGTGGTCAACAACGCGCTGGACTGCCTGGCCTCCGGCACCAACTGCGGCAGCTTCAAGCCCGACACCAAGTGGCCCGGCATCGGCGGGGCGATGACCTGGTCGACCAACTGGGACGCCAAGGCGGGCGGCGGCATCGCCTCCACCGTCGGCTCGCACCTGCACGCGATGCCGTAACCGGCACGCGGCCGCGGGGCCCGGGCCGGGATCAGACCCCGGCCCGGGCCTCCGGCACACCCGCGGGCGCGACGCCGTGCCGGCGGCGCAGCTCGGCGGTGATCTCGGCGAGCTCGCCCTCCGGCAGCAGCGGCAGCATCATCGCCACGCCCTGGAGCAGGCCGCCGAGCAGGAAGGTGGTGTCGGGAGTGGTGGCGACCAGGCCGCGGACCTCGGCCACCGAGCCCTCGGCGACCGCCTCGATCAGCCGGGCGGCGTCCACGCTCTCCTCGTCGACGTGGACGGCGCCGGTGTCGTCCGGGGCGCGCCGGGCCATCGCCCGCAGCACCCGGTCGCCGACCTCGGGGGCGTAGGCCTTGCGGACCGCCTCGGCCGCGATCCAGGTGAGCAGGGTGGTCACCTCGCGCTCGACGTGCTCCTCGAACAGCCGGTCCAACGCGTGGTCGAACGCGAGCTGGTTTCCGTGCCGGAAGGCGAGCAGCAGCGTCGCCGCCCGTCCCTTGGCCTCCTCGACCGCCTCGGCAGGCAGTTCGTCGGCCAGCTCCTCGGTCACCATCACGTCCATGCCCTCCCGTCGCTCCTCGCTGTCCGGAACTCGAAGCACACCGTACACAGTCGACCTGGAAACTTCCGCGAGCGCGCGCGGGCAAGACCCGAATGAATTCGGGCGGAATACGGCCCCACCCGGTCCGGGATGAATATTCGCCGGAAGGGAGCAACGGATTGGGCTATTGGGCCGCACGATTTTCCGACCTCCGGAAAAACGGCGGAGCCGCACCCCGCGTCGGCGGGGTGCGGCTCCGGGGAACCGTCGGCGTGTCAGCCCTGCGGCAGCGCCGCGAGCTGGGCGGTGATCCGGGCGATGTCGGCCTCGGCGGCCTCCTCGCGGCCCCGGATCTTGGCGACCACGTTGTCCGGCGCCTTGGCCAGGAAGGCCTCGTTGCCGAGCTTGGCGCCGCACTGGGCCTTCTCCTTCTCGGCCGCCACGAGGTCCTTGGCGAGGCGCTTGCGCTCCGCCGCGACGTCGATCGTGCCGGACAGGTCCAGCGCCACGGTGGCGCCGGCGACCGGCAGCGAGGCGGTGGCCGCGAAGCCCTCCTCCGGCACGGTGAGGCGAACCAGCGAGCGGATCGCGTCCTCGTGGACGGCCAGCACGGTGCCGTCGAGCTCCAGCTTCGCCGGGACCTTCTGGCCCGGCTTGAGGCCCTGGTCGGTGCGGAACCGGCGGACCTCGGTGACCACCTGCTGCAGCGTGGCGATCTCCGCCTCGGCGGCGGCGTCGCGGAAGCCGCTGTCCTTCGGCCAGTCGGCGATGACGACCGACTCGGCGCCGGTCAGCGTGGTCCACAGCGTCTCGGTGACGAACGGGACGATCGGGTGCAGCAGCCGCAGCGTGACGTCCAGGACCTCGCCGAGCACCCGGCGCGCGGCGTCGGCCTGCGGGCCGCCCTTGGCCAGGGTGGTCTTGGAGAGCTCGACGTACCAGTCGAAGACCTCGTCCCAGGCGAAGTGGTACAGCGCCTCGGAGAGCTTGGAGAACTGGTAGTCGTCGTACAGCGCGTCCACCTCGGCGACCGTGCTGTTGAGCCGGGAGAGGATCCAGCGGTCGGCCGAGGTCAGCTCCTCCGGCGCGGGCAGCGGGCCCTCGACGGTGGCACCGTTCATCAGCGCGAACCGGGTCGCGTTCCAGATCTTGTTGGCGAAGTTGCGCGCCGCCTGGACCCAGTCCTCGCCGATCGGGACGTCGACGCCCGGGTTGGCACCGCGCGCGAGCGTGAAGCGCAGCGCGTCCGAGCCGTACTTGTCCATCCAGTCCAGCGGGTTGACGACGTTGCCGAAGGACTTCGACATCTTCTTGCCGTTCTGGTCCCGGACCATGCCGTGCAGCGCGATGGTGTGGAACGGCGGGGTGCCGTCCATCGCGTAGAGGCCGAACATCATCATCCGGGCGACCCAGAAGAAGAGGATGTCGTAGCCGGTGACCAGGACGGAGTTCGGGTAGAACTTCGCCAGACTCTCAGTCTGCTCCGGCCAGCCCAGGGTCGAGAAGGGCCACAGTCCGGAGGAGAACCAGGTGTCGAGGACGTCGGTGTCCTGGTGCCAGCCCTCGCCGCTCGGCGGCTGCTCGTCCGGGCCGACGCAGACGATCTCGCCGTTCGGGCCGTACCAGACCGGGATCCGGTGGCCCCACCACAGCTGGCGCGAGATGCACCAGTCGTGCAGGTTGTCCACCCAGTCGAAGTAGCGCTTCTCCATCTCCTGCGGGTGGATCTTGACCTTGCCGTCGCGGACGGCGTCACCGGCCGCCTGGGCGAGCGGGCCGACCTTGACCCACCACTGCATGGACAGCCGCGGCTCGATGGTGGTCTTGCAACGCGAGCAGTGGCCCACTGAGTGGACGTAGGGGCGCTTCTCGGCGACGATCCGGCCCTCGGCGCGCAGCGCGGCGACGATCGCCGAGCGGGCCTCCAGCCGGTCCAGGCCGAGGAACGGGCCGTGCGCGGTGATGACCGCGTGCTCGTCCATCACCGCGATGTTCGGCAGGCCGTGGCGCTGGCCGATCTCGAAGTCGTTGGGGTCGTGCGCCGGGGTCACCTTGACGGCGCCGGTGCCGAACTCCGGGTCGACGTGCTCGTCGGCGACGATCGGGATCCGGCGGCCGGTCAGCGGCAGCTCGATCTCGGTGCCGACCAGGTGCTTGTAGCGCTCGTCCTCGGGGTGGACGGCGACGGCGGTGTCGCCGAGCATCGTCTCGGCCCGGGTGGTGGCGACGACGATCGCGTTCTCGCCCTCGCCGTAGCGGATCGAGACCAGCTCACCGTCGTCGTCCTGGTACTCCACCTCGATGTCCGAGATGGCGGTCAGGCAGCGCGGGCACCAGTTGATGATGCGCTCGGCGCGGTAGATCAGCTCGTCGTCGAAGAGCTTCTTGAAGATGGTCTGGACGGCCTGTGACAGCCCCTCGTCCATCGTGAAGCGCTCGCGCGACCAGTCGACGCCGTCGCCGAGCCGGCGCATCTGGCCGGAGATCTGGCCGCCGGACTCCGCCTTCCACTGCCAGACCCGCTCGACGAACGCCTCGCGGCCCAGGTCGTGCCGGGACTTGCCCTCCTTGGCCAGCTCGCGCTCGACCACGTTCTGGGTGGCGATGCCGGCGTGGTCCATGCCGGGCTGCCAGAGCGCCTCGTAGCCCTGCATCCGCTTGCGGCGGACGAGGGCGTCGATCAGCGTGTGCTCGAAGGCGTGGCCCAGGTGGAGCGAGCCGGTGACGTTCGGCGGCGGGATGACGATGGTGTACGGCGGCTTGTCACTCTCGGCGTCGGCGGTGAAGTAACCGCGCTCTACCCAGCGCTCGTACAGCTCGCCCTCTACGTCCGCCGGAGCGTAGGTCGTCGGGAGGGTGGCTGCTTCGTCCCCGGCGGGCGTGCTCGCGGGGCGCTGGTTCGTGGTGTCGGTCACGACGGACAGTTTACGTAACCCGGGAACCGGCTCACGAACCGCTTTCACCCCCCGGACACCGCGACCGGCCGCGACGGGCCCGCGCGGGAGCCGCGACGGTGTTCCCCGTCCGGGTGACGGACCGGTGCGATAACGTGCCGGACATTCGTCCGAGCCTTCGAGCGAGCCCGGCACCACCGTCCCAGGAAGGGCCTCCGTGACCGAGCAGAACCCCTACGGCGCGCCGCCACCGCCCGCCGGACAGCCCCAGCCCGGGCAGCCCTACGGCGGCCCGCCCGTGCCGCCGCAGGCCCCGCCGCCCTACGGCGCCCCCGCGCCGCAGCCCTACGGTGCCCCGGCACCCCAGCCCTACGGCGCCGTCCCGCCGCAGCCCGGCGTGCCCGGCCCGCCGGGAGCGCCCGGCTACCCCGCGTACGGCGCCTTCCCCGCCGCCCCGCCGCCGCGCCGCTCCCGGCGCACCCTCGGCATCCTCATCGGCGTGTTCGTGCTCGTGCTGGCCCTGATCGGTGGCGCGGTCGCGTACTTCGTCTTCGACGTCACCTCCAACGCCGGCACCCAGAAGGTCGTCCTGCCCACCACCTTCAACGGCCTCAGCAGGGACGAGAACAACGAGGTCGCCCGGCAGATGGAGGACGCCATCACCGCCCAGCTGGGCAAGGGCGACGGCGGCTGGAACCCGACCGGCGTCAGCGCCGTCTACCAGGACGCCACCGAGGAGCCCAAGCTCGTGGTGCTCGGCGCCTACGGCAAGGTGCTCGCCCCCAAGACCGAGCTCAACGCCATGTTCAAGGGTCTGCAGTCCGACGGCACCACGGTCAGCGACCGGCACCCCGTCGACCCGGGTCCCAAGGGCGGCAGCATGGAGTGCGGCACGGCCTCCCAGGAAGGCACCGACCTGGGCGTCTGCGCCTGGAGCGACTCCAGCAGCCTGGTCATGGTGATGAGCCCGCCGGCCGAGGCGGGCGGACGCCCCGACCTCGACAAGCTGGCCTCGGACACCCGCGCGCTGCGCGCCGTCGCCGAGATCCCGAAGTAGGCGGCGACGGCCGAGGGCCCCGGCGCCGCCCGTGGAGGCGGTACCGGGGCCCTCGTCGTCCCGTCGCCGGGCGCGGCCGTCAGGCGCTCTTGTCGCGCCGCTCCCGCTTGATCATGTCGCGCGGCACCAGGGTCGGGATGGCGTGCTTGGAGACGACGTCCCCGGTCACCACCACGCGGGCGACGTCCTGGCGCGAGGGCACCTCGTACATCACGGACATCAGCACCTCCTCCATGATGGCCCGCAGGCCCCGCGCGCCGGTGCCGCGCAGGATCGCCTGGTCGGCGATCGCCTCCAGCGCGTCCCGGGAGAACTCCAGCTCCACGCCGTCCAGTTCGAAGAGCTTGCGGTACTGCTTGACCAGCGCGTTCTTCGGCTCGGTGAGGATCTGCAGGAGCGCCTCGCGGTCCAGGTTGTGCACGCTGGTGATCACCGGGAGGCGGCCGATGAACTCCGGGATCATGCCGAACTTGACCAGGTCCTCCGGCATCACCTGACGGAAGTGGTCGCTGGCGTCCAGCTCCCGCTTGGAGCGGATGTTCGCCCCGAAGCCGATGCCCTTGGCGCCCGCCCGGCCCTCGATGATCCGCTCCAGGCCCGCGAACGCGCCGCCCACGATGAACAGCACATTGGTGGTGTCGATCTGGATGAACTCCTGGTGCGGGTGCTTGCGCCCGCCCTGCGGCGGCACCGAGGCGGTGGTGCCCTCCAGGATCTTCAGCAGCGCCTGCTGCACGCCCTCGCCGGAGACGTCCCTGGTGATCGACGGGTTCTCGCTCTTGCGCGCGACCTTGTCGATCTCGTCGATGTAGATGATCCCGGTCTCGGCCTTCTTGACGTCGTAGTCCGCCGCCTGGATCAGCTTGAGCAGGATGTTCTCGACGTCCTCGCCGACGTAGCCGGCCTCGGTGAGCGCGGTGGCGTCGGCGATCGCGAACGGCACGTTCAGCATCCGGGCCAGGGTCTGCGCCAGCAGCGTCTTGCCGGAGCCGGTCGGGCCCAGCAGCAGGATGTTGGACTTCGCCAGCTCGATGGCGTCCTCGCGGCCGTTGCCGCCGCTGCGGCCGGCCTCACCAGCCTGCACCCGCTTGTAGTGGTTGTAGACGGCCACCGACAGGGCCTTCTTGGCGAGGTCCTGGCCGACCACGTACTGATCCAGGAACTCGTAGATCTCGCGGGGCTTCGGGAGCTCCTCGAAGCGCACCTCGGAGGTCTCGGCGAGCTCCTCCTCGATGATCTCGTTGCACAGGTCGATGCACTCGTCGCAGATGTACACGCCTGGGCCGGCGATCAGCTTCTTCACCTGCTTCTGCGACTTGCCGCAGAACGAGCACTTGAGCAGGTCGCCACCGTCTCCGATGCGTGCCACGAGGTGCTTCCCCTTCGCCAGGGGCCCCGCGGGAGTTCCGGGGCCTGGTGCTGTGGACCGTCGACGCCGACGGCGATCGGTCTCGCTATCCGACGGTACTCTGCCGAGCCGCCGATTCCGCCCTCTTCGCCGGGTCTGCCCTACGCCCTGGGCGAATTGATACCGAACAGATGCCGTCGGAGCGGCCCCCGGTGCCCTCCCGCCCGGGGACGGGCCCGGGCGGGAGGTGCCGACCTCAGGAGGTCAGCGAGGCCTTGCGGGTCGAGATGACCAGGTCGACCAGACCGTACTCGACGGCCTCCTCGGCCGTGAGGATCTTGTCGCGCTCGATGTCGTCGCGGACCTGCTCGACCGAGCGGTTGGAGTGCTTGGACAGCATCTCCTCCAGCTGCTCGCGCATCCGGAAGATCTCCCTGGCCTGGATCTCCAGGTCGGAGACCTGGCCGCGGCCGGTCTCGGTGTACGGCTGGTGGATCAGGATACGGGCGTTCGGCAGCGCCATCCGCTTGCCGGGGGTGCCGGCCGCCAGCAGCACGGCCGCCGCCGAGGCCGCCTGGCCCATGCAGACGGTGGTGATGTCCGGCTTGACGTACTGCATGGTGTCGTAGATGGCCGTCAGGGCCGTGAACGAGCCGCCGGGCGAGTTGATGTACATCTGGATCTCACGGTCCGGGTCCATCGACTCCAGGCACAGCAGCTGCGCCATGATGTCGTTGGCCGAGACGTCGTCCACCTGCGAGCCGAGGAAGATGATGCGCTCCTCGAACAGCTTGGCGTACGGGTCGTACTCGCGGATGCCCTGCGAGGTGCGCTCGACGAAGCGCGGGACGATGTAGCGGCCCTCGGCCCGCATGTCCTCGACGCGGGCCTTGGCGGCCGACAGGCTGGGGATGTTCATGGGTGTTCTGGTCCTCCGGAGCGTTGTGGCTGTGGTCTCGTGGGCCGGGCCGAGGCTCAGGCGCCGGTGCCGCCGCCGCCGGGGACGTCCGCGGCACTGTGCATGATCGCGTCGATCAGGCCGTACTCCAGGGCCTCCTCCGGCGTGAACCAGCGGTCGCGGTCGGAGTCCTGGGTGATCTGCTCGAAGGACTGGCCGCTGTGGAACGCGATCAGCTCGGACATCCGCTTCTTGGTGCGCAGCAGCTGCTCCGCCTGGATGCGGATGTCGGTGGCCGAGCCGCCGAGGCCGGCGGAGGGCTGGTGCATGAGGATGTTGGCGTTCGGCAGCGAGAAGCGCTTGCCCTTGGCACCGGCGGTCAGCAGGAACTGGCCCATCGAGGCCGCCATGCCCATCGCGATGGTGACGACGTCGTTCTTGATGTACTGCATGGTGTCGTAGATCGCCATGCCGGCCGAGATCGAGCCGCCCGGGGAGTTGATGTAGAGGAAGATGTCCTTGTCCGGGTCCGCGGCCAGCAGCAGCAGCTGAGCGGTGATCTTGTTCGCGATGTCGTCGTCGACCTGCTGGCCGAGGAAGATGATCCGCTCGTTGAGCAGCCGGTTGTAGACCTGGTCGCCGAGGCCGCCCAGCACGTCACCAGCGGCGGCGTGCGGCGCCATCGGGCCGGGCATCTGCATCTGCGGGTACGTCACTTAGCCACCTGCTCAGTCGATTTGGACGGTCGCTCCACGGCCGTCACGATGTCGCACAGCTTCCGGGTATCACGTCGTGATTGTTGCTGTCCATGGACCCTAACGCGCAGGCCGGGCCGCTGAATCCCTCACGCAGAACTGTTCGCTGTGAGCGCAGGGTTCGCGGGCGCGGCGGGCCCGGCCGGGGAACGGCGCGGGCCCGGACACCGTACGGCGTCCGGGCCCGCGCTCGGCCTCAGGGCGAGCGAGGCGACCGCGGCGGTCAGGCCTCGGTCTTCTCCTCGGCCTCGGCCTCGGCGGCCGGGGCCTCGACGGTCTCGGCCGACTCGTCGGCCTCGTCGTCGTCGAAGTTGATCTCGTTGCCCTCGGTGTCGACGACCTTGGCGGCCTCGACCACGGTGGCCAGCGCCTTGCCGCGGGCGACCTCGCCGACCAGCAGCGGAACCTGACCGCCCTGGACGACCTGCTGGGCGAACTGGTCCGGGGTCAGGCCCGAACCGGCGGCACGGCGGATGAGGTGCTCGGTCAGCTCCTCCTGGGAGACGTTGAGCTCCTCGTCGGCGACGATCTGGTCCAGGACGAACTGGGTCTTGATGCCCTTCTTCGCCTGCTCGTCGAGCTCCGCGAGGTACTCCTCCTCCGACTTGCCCTGGGTCTCCAGGTAGCTCGCCAGGGTGAGGCCCATCGGTTCCAGCTGGTGGTGCTCGAGGTTGTGCTTGCGGGTCTCGATCTCGTCCTTGAGGAGCTTCTCCGGGAACTCGATCTCGACCAGGCCGAGCAGCGCGTCGAGGACCTTCTCCTGGGCCTGGGTGGCCTGGTCGTACTCCTTCATGCGCTCCAGGCGCTTGCGGGAGTCGGCCTTCAGGTCCTCCAGGGTGTCGAACTCGCTGGCCAGCTGGGCGAACTCGTCGTCCAGCTCGGGCAGCTCCTTCTCCTGGACGGCGGTGACCTTGACGGTGACCTCGGAGGTCTTGCCGGCCTGGGTGCCACCCTTGAGCTCGGTGGTGAAGGTGGCGGTGGCGCCGGCCTCCAGGCCGACGACGGCCTCGTCGATGCCGTCGATCAGACGGCCCGAGCCGATCTCGTAGCTCACGCCGGCGGCGGTGCCGTCCTCCGGCACCTCGCCGTCGACCTTGGCCTCGAGGTCGACGACCACGATGTCGCCGGTGGCGGCGGCGCGCTCGACGTCCTTGACCGAGGAGAAGCGCTCGCGCAGCTGCTCCAGGGACTTGGCGACGTCCTCGTCGGTGACCGCGATCGGGTCGACGGTGACCTCGATGGTCGAGAACTCCGGCAGGGTGATCTCCGGGCGGACGTCGACCTCGGCGGTGAACTTCAGGTCACCGCCGTCGACGAGGTTCTCGACACCCTCGATGTTGGTGATGTCGGGCTGGCCGAGGACCTCGATCTTGCCCTCGTCGACGGCCTGGGTGTAGAAGCGCGGCAGGGCGTCGTTGACGGCCTCCTCCAGCACGGCACCACGGCCGAAACGCTGGTCGATGATCCGGTTCGGCACCTTGCCCTTGCGGAAGCCCGGGACCTGGACCTGCTTCTTGATCTTGTCGTACGCCGCGTCGAGGCTGGGCTTGAGCTCCTCGAAGGGCACCTCGACGGTGAGTCGAACCCGGGTCGGGTTCAGAGTCTCGACGGCGCTCTTCACGGTTAGGTCTCCTATGGGCTTGCGGTCAGGTTGCCTCCGCCGTCCCCTGGGCCGCCGGCCTGGGCCGGTTGCGGGCGGGTCGGGCGAGACGGGCGATGGGCGGTTGGAGCTGCATCTCCCGTGGGGGGTGGACGGTGAGCGTGACTCCTCGCCCTCGTGCGGTTGACCTGGGTGGACGCCACAGGGACTACCGCCAGCGCCCCATCCTACCGGTACCACGAAAGGCGGACGCCAGGACGCCGCCGTCCGGGCCCGTTCAGGCCTTCCCGGCGGTCTTCCCGGCCGGTTCGGACGCGCGCTCCGCGGGGTTCGCGGCCGCGCCGCCGTCCGGCCCCCCGGCGCCGGTGCGCGGCGCCGGGCGCATGGTCACGGCGGCATCGGAGTCCCTCACCCGCAGCGCGATCACGGCCGCGAGCAGGGCCAGCCCGGCCGCGGTCAGGAAGGCCGCGCGGTAGGCGGTGAGGTTCGCCACGGGCGTACCCGAGGCGTCCGCGGCGAGGGGGCCGACGGCGGTCAGCACGGTGCCGAGCACGGCCACGCCGAGCGCCGAGCCGAGCTGGCGCTGGGCGTTGTAGAGCGTGGAGGCGGCGCCGGTGGCGGCGGCCGGAACGGTCGCGAAGGCGGCGGTCTGGCTCGGCATGAAGACGTGCGACATCGCGAAGCCGGTGAGGAAGAGCAGTCCGCGCACCGCCCAGAGGTTGCTCTCCGGGCCGATCGTGGCCATCAGGGCCAGGCAGCAGGCCACCACGGCCGCGCCCGCGGCGAGCATCCGGCGCGGGCCGATCCGCGGGTAGAGCCGGGCCGAGACCTGGGAGGCGAGCATCACGCCGAGCGCCTCGGGGAACACCATCAGCCCGCTGTGCAGGGCGTCCATGCCGAGCGCGTCCTGCATCAGCAGCGGGAAGAGGTAGAGCATGCCGAGGAAGGCCGCGCCGGAGAACAGCGACAGCAGGTTGATGGTGCGGAAGATCCGGTCCCGGAACAGCCGCAGGTCCAGCATCGGCTCCGGGCGGCGCAGCTCGACCACGACCAGGGCGACGAGGGCGAGCAGGCCGGCGAGCGCCGTGCCGAGGATCCGCGCGCTCCCCCAGCCCTCGGACGCGCCCTCGGAGAGCGCGTACATGGCCCCGCCGAAGCCGACGGCGGCGAGCAGGAAGCCGGCCACGTCGAACCGCCCGGCCCGCCCGGCGCGGTAGTCGGGCAGGAAGAGCAGGCCGAAGACCAGCCCGGCGAGGCCCACCGGCACGTTGACGATGAAGACCCAGTGCCAGGACCAGCTGTCCACCAGCCAGCCGCCGAGCACCGGCCCGCTGGCCGGGGCGACGGCGGTGGGCAGCATCAGCACCCGGGTGGCCCGCATCCGCTCCTCCTGCGGGAAGGCGTGGAAGAGCATGGTCATCCCGACCGGGGTGAGCAGGCCGCCGGCCGCACCCTGGAGGACCCGGTACAGGGTGAGCGAGGTCAGCGAGTCGGCCGTGCCGCAGAGCATCGAGGCCGCGGTGAACAGGGCGAGCGCGTGCAGGAAGACCCGGCGGGTGCCGTACCGGTCGCCGAGCCAGCCGGAGAGCGGGACGAAGACGGCCAGGCTGACCAGGTAGCCGACGTTGACCACCCCGACCCCGGCCGGGTCGGTGCCGAAGTCCCGGCCGATGGAGGGCAGGGCGACGTTGACGATCGTGCCGTCCATGATGGTCATGAACAGCGAGGCGACGAAGACGACGCCGACCGCGATCTTGGGGTTCATCCGCGTCGGCCGGGTCGGGCTCGTCGCACGCATGGGTGGTTCTCCAGGTCTGGTGAAAAATCAACCACCCACCATGCCCGAGCCGCGGCGGAAACGACAACAGGGCCCCGCCCTGGGCGAGACCCTGCGCACGGTCGGGGTGACCGGATTCGAACCGACGGCCTTCCGCTCCCAAAGCGGACGCGCTACCAAACTGCGCCACACCCCGTGGTGCCGAGAGGAAGCGTACACGCCGGGCCCCGCCGGATCGCCGAGATATTCCGAGGCCCTCACCGCGCATGGGGTGTGCGCGCAACCGACCGGACCAGGTACGCTGTTCCCGACCTTCCGTCCGGTGACGGCCGGGGGATCGCGCGGGCGTAGCTCAATGGTAGAGCCCTAGTCTTCCAAACTAGTCACGCGAGTTCGATTCTCGTCGCCCGCTCCGCGGTACGGCCCCGGTGGATGCACAACATCCACCGGGGCCGTTCGCGTTTCCCGGGCCGGCGCCCGCCGACCGGGCGTCAGCCGGCGGCGCCGGCCCGGGGCGTCACAGCCCGAGCCGGGCGGCCCGGGCGGCGGCCCGCTCCAGCAGCCGGTGGACGTCGGCCTGCCGGGTGGTGGGCCGGTCGTTGAACTCGTCCGGGGAGTTCACCGGGCGGCCGGTGGCGTGCAGCACCTCCATCAGCTGGACCCGGGCGGTGCGCGCGGTGGCCGGGGTGCCGAACCCGTGGGCGAGCACCGCCGCCTGGGCGCCGAGCAGGCAGACCCGCCCGGCCGCGTCCCACATCGCCCCCTGCAGCCAGCCGTGCGCGGCGAGGTAGCGGGAGGCGAGGTCGAGGTGTTCGGCGGCGGTGACCGGCACGGGCCGGGCGGGGCGGCGCAGCGCCCGGTCGAGCAGGGTGGCCCGGGGCAGCGGGTGGCCGGCGTGCCAGGGACGCAGCACCGAGCCGTGCGGGCAGACGACGTAGGGCGCCGGGGTGCGCGCGGGGGCGGGCAGCGAGGCCAGGTACGCCTCGATCTCGGCGACCAGTCCGCGGGCGCCGGGGGTGAGCAGCCGGGTGGGCGCGGAGGCGGGCGCGGGGGCGTGGACGGTGCGGGGCATGCGGGCTCTCCAGGCTGCCGGTGGTTTCCGCTCCCCAAAATGGTACATTCCGGTCATTCCTGCGACCCGGGCGACGGGCCCGCCACGCCGGGTCGGCCGCGCGCGGCGGCGCCCGGGCGGTTTCCCGGGGGGCCTTCGGGCCGATAGCCTCGGCGGCGTTCGACAGCAGTTCGATGGCCGATGGCGTTCGAGACGATTCGAAGCCGTGAGCGGAGGAGTCCCCGTGCGCCCGCAGGACCGACTGGCCGTCATTCAGCGCTGCGTGGTCCGGGAGATGGCGCGGCTCGGGCAGGAGTTCACCGCCGACGGCGAGGTGGTGCGCGGCCCGGGGACGGTCGCGGTGGCCGTCCGGGAACACCCGGGCGGCGAGGGCGCCGGGCACGTCGACCTCGGCTGGGCGCTGGAGCTGGGCCGGGCGGACGCGCCGGTGGTGTGGGACTGCGCGGCCGGACTCGGCAAGACCGAGGAGGAGAAGCTCGAGAACGCGGTGCGGATGTGGGCGACCACCACGGCGGCCGCGCTCGTCGAGCTGCGCGAGGGCCGCGGCGCGCACGCCGACCACGCCGACCACCCCGAACTGCCCGGCTGGCACGCCGTCCAGGGGCCGGCGGCGGTCTTCGGGTTCGGCAACGAGCACCTGGCGGCCTGGCTGGCCGGGAACCGGGTGGTGCCCGCGCTGGCGTCCGCGCTGCTGCCGGCGCTGACCGGGCCGGGCGCGCGGCGGCCGCACGGGGTGAAGCTGTTCCTCGGCGGGCGGTCGGGGGACGACGTGGCCGAGGTCAGGATCGACGGCGAGGTCAGCGAGGCGGCGTCGGCGGCGCTGCGGGCGCTGGACTGGCCGCGCGGCGAGCGGCTGTGCTGGGCGCGGCTGTTCGTGCTGCTGACGGCCCGCGAGGAGCCGTCGGCGCCGGTGACCGCGCCGACCGGCGCCGGCGGGGTCGTGGCGGCCCGGCCGGCGGCCGTGGCGGCGGCGCGCCCGCGGGGCCTGTTCGCCCGCTGGCGGCAGGCCAGACGCGCCGACCGGTGACGGGTCGCCGGCCGTGGCGGGCCGGCGGTCCCGGGGTCAGCTGGTGATGTTGGAGATGGACTTGGCGATCTCGTTCAGGAAGTCCTGGATCGGCGTGGCGGCCGTGCTCTGGTTGAGCATGAAGCCGAACAGGGCGGCCAGGATGAAGTGCCCGGGCTTCAGCTGCTTCTGGCGGATGAAGATGAAGCAGATGATGCCGAACAGGACCAGCGCGGAGACGGAGAGTGCCACCCGGACTCACTTCCTCGTTTCATAGCGGGGCGCCACCGGCTGACGGCCCCTGCGAAGCCGGACCCCGGCCTGTCCGACGGTCCCGAGGCGGAACTTCAGATCGTCCGGCACGTCGAGGCCGGAGGGGAGGCCGACCGCTACGGCCGCACGGTGCCCGTCGTGCCGCATGTGACGCCCCCATCCCCCGAATCCTGAACAATCCCGCCCGGACTCAGTGTGGTCGACCATGCCGATTGCGTAAAGGTCTGACAGTCGGTCGAACGCCGATATTCTGCGATGCGAGACGAGTTTCCGCCGACCGAGACGATAGCCGAGACATCCTGACGAATCGTCGGCGGGGCGGCGCTGAGCGGCCGGGAAACGTTCGGCGGGCCGGACCGGAACCCGCAGGTCCGCTCCGCTGCGGGGGCACCGGAATTGGCCGAAGATCAGCTCCGGGGCTTGACAGCGGCTGCCGTTGGCACGTGCCGCCGCGAGGGGCCCGCGGGGCCGGATTCCGCGCCGCTCAGTCGCGCCAGAACAGCAGCACCGCGCGGTCGTCGTTGATGTCCCGGGCGACCGTCTCGATCAGCCGGGAGGCCGCCCCGCCGCCGGTGCCGGGGCCCGCGCCCGGCACCAGCCGGTCCGCCTCCCCCATCAGCCGGTCCATGCCCTCCGAGAGGTCCCGGCCGGGTGCCTCGACCATGCCGTCGGTGCACAGCAGCAGGACGTCGCCGCGGTTCAGCCGCCCCCGCACGCCCTCGAACTTGGCACCGTCGTAGATGCCGAGCGCCGGGCCCTCCAGCGCCTCCTTGATCTCCCAGCGGCCGGCGCCCGCCAGCCGCTGCATGCCCGGCAGGTGGCCGGCCGAGAGCAGCTCGTACTCGCCGGTGTCCAGGTCGAGCACCAGGTGCACGGCGGTCGCGAAGCCCTCCTCCCAGGACTGCCGCAGCAGGTAGCCGTTGGCGGCGGGCAGGAAGTCGTGCGCGGGCAGCGAGCCGAGCAGCCCGCCGAACGCGCCGGAGAGCAGCAGCGCCCGCGAACCGGCGTCCATCCCCTTGCCGGAGACGTCCGCGAGGACCACCTCCAGCACCCGGCGGCCGGGGCCGGTGCGGTCGGCGACCACGAAGTCGCCCGAGAAGGACTGCCCGCCGGCCGGGCGCAGCGCCATGTCGGCGTGCCAGCCGTCCGGCAGCCGGGGCACCCGGCTCTGCACCCGCAGCCGCTCGCGCAGGTCGAAGAGCATCGTCGAGCCGCCCCACCAGGGCACGCCGACCCGGCTGCGGAACTGGGCCAGCAGCAGGCCGCCGACCCCGGCCGCGCCGACCACCAGGGCGGCGCCGGGGGTGACCCCGTAGGTGTAGGACTCGGGGTGGTCGCTGGCCACCCGCTGGCCGGTGTGGATGACCGACTCGGCGGACAGGCCGAGCGCGGCCAGCGCGTAGAGCACCACCAGGGAGCCGGGGCGCAGCAGCAGGGCCGCCGCCAGGATCGGCAGGACCAGCGCGGTGGGCGGGGCCCAGGCGGGCCACCAGACGTTGAGCAGGATCAGCAGCGGGACCAGCAGGGCGAGCGCGCAGAGCACCGGCCAGTCGGCGGCGCCGCCGCGGAACCAGTCGACACCGGCGGTGCGCAGCCTTCGGCGGACCCGGCGGAGCCTCTTGCGCAACCGGGCCGTCACGGGGTCGGACGCCGGGGCGGCGCCGGGCCTCGTCGCAGTCGTCTGGGGCGGTGTGCCCGGCGCTCTGCCAGCCATGGGGACCGACCATATCCACCGGCCCCGGTCGGCGTCGACGGGCCGGGCGGGGCCGGGGGCGGGGTGGCGCGGGCGCGTCAGCGGGTTTCGGCCGATTGCGGGCGGCGGCGTCCGGAGCGTCAGGAGGCGTGCGGGCGCGGGGCGTACGAACCGCCCGGACGGCGCGCGCGCCGTGCCGCGCGGGCGGCCTGGCGCGGCGTGCGCCGGGGTCTGCGCTGTGGCCGATCACACAGCGGTCGTCCAGCGGCCGTCCAGCCGGCGTCCGGCCGGTTTCCGCACCCGGGGCGGCCGGGGACGGCACCGGGGAACGCGGCGGGGGGGGGGGGGCGGGGCGGGGGGGGGGGGGGGGCCGCGGGGGGCGGCGCGGGCCGGG